>JADHXV010000050.1 GCA_016782785.1 Planctomycetota bacterium
AGTGCACGCTCACGTCGAAGCCGTTCACCGTCACCGAACCGTTTATCGTGTTCCTCATCGGCGGCGGTGGCCACGAGGGCGCCACGTGCATGAACCTGGTGGTCGACGGCCAAGTGGTCCGGACGGCGACGGGGCGGAACGACGAGCGCCTGGCGCCGTGCCTCTGGAAGGTGCAGGAGTTCAAGGGCAAGGAGGCCCGCCTCGAGATCATCGACAAGCACTCCGGCCCGTGGGGGCACGTCAACGTCGACTGGATCCGGTTCACGAACTTCGTGCCGGGTCCGGCGGCCCCGCCGCCCGCCGAGCATCCCGGGTGGGGCGATATGTGCCTGGCGGTCCTCGACGCCGGCGCCGCGGCCGGCACCGTGACGGGCCCGGACGACGTCTTCGCGCCCGAGGAGTCGCTGACGTATTCGTTGGGCGAGAAGCGGCCGGGCGCGGTCACGGCGGCGGTCCCCCTTGCGGCGGGCGAGACCCGGACCGTCACGTTCCTGGTGGCCTGGTCCTTCCCGAAGCGGCCCGACAGCGGCCGCATGTACGCCAACTGGTTCGACGGGTCGCTGGCGGCGGCCGAGTACGTGGCGAAGAACTTCGAGCGGCTGCGGCGCGACACGCGCCTCTTTCGCGACACGTACTTCAACACCACCCTGCCGTACTGGCTGGCGGCCCGGCTGGCGATGCCCGCCTCGACGCTGGCCACCGAGACGTGCCAGTGGTGGGCCAACGGCCGGTTCTACGCCTGGGAGGGTGTGGGCTGCTGCGGGGGCACGTGCACCCATGTATGGAATTACGAGCATGCGTGCGCGCGGCTGTTTCCGGAACTGTCGCGGTCGACCCGCCTGATGCAGGACCTGGAGCCGACGGCCGGCTTCGACGCCGCCACCGGCCTCGTGGGGTTCCGCTCGAACCGCCGCTACGCCGCCGACGGCCAGTGCGGCACCGTGCTGAAGGTGTACCGCGAGCACCTGATGTCGGCCGACGGCACGTTCCTGGCGCAGGCCTGGCCGGCCACGAAACAGGCGGTGGAGTTTATCCTGTCGCACGACGGCGACGACGACGGCCTCATCGAGGACTCGCAGCACAACACGTTCGATATCGACTTCGTGGGGCCGAACACGTTCGTGGGCAGCCTGTACCTGGCGGCGCTTCGGGCGGCCGAGGAGATGGCCCGCCTCATGGGCGACGTGCCCAGCGCCGACCGCTATCGCCGCATCCTCGAGAGCGGCTCGAAGAAGACGATGGAACGCCTCTGGAACGGCGAGTACTTCATCCAGATCATCCCGCAGGGCGCCGCCGACAAGTTCCAGTACGGCACGGGGTGCCTGGCGGACCAGGTGTTCGGCCAGGGCTGGGCCCACCAGCTGGGCCTGGGGTACGTGTACCCGCAGGAGGCGGTGCGGTCCGCCCTTCTGTCGGTATATAAATATGATTTTACGAGCGACGTGGGGCCGTACAACACGGCGTTTCCGCCCGAGCGGTGGTTCGCCCGGTCGGGCGACCCGGGCCTCTTCATCTGCACCTGGCCGAAGGGCGGCCGGCAGGCCGAGCCCGTCCGGTACCGCGACGAGGTCTGGACGGGCATCGAGTACCAGGTGGCCGGCCACATGCTGTGGGAGGGCCTCGTGGACGAGGGCCTCGCGCTCATCCGGGCCGTCCACGAGCGGTACGACGGCACGTACCATAACCCGTGGAACGAGGTGGAGTGCGGCGACCACTACGCGCGGGCGCTGGCCTCGTGGGGGTGCCTCATCGGCCTGTCGGGATATGAATACGACGGCCCGGCCGGCCGCATCGGCTTTGCGCCGCGGATGCAGGCGGACGATTTCCAGGCGTTCTTCACGGCCGCCGAGGGCTGGGGCCGGCTGGTCCAGAAGCGGGCCGCGGGCCGGCAGACCAGTCGCATCGAGGTCGCGTGGGGCCGGCTCCGCGCCCGGACGCTCGTCTTCGAGGCGCCCGACGACGCCCGCGACGTCCGCGCCACCGTCACCGCCGCCGGCAAGCCGGTCGAGGCGACGCTCGCGCGCGACGGCCGACGCGTGACGCTCACGCTGGCCAACGACGTGGTCGTTGGGGCGGGTCAGGCCGTCGAGGCCGTCCTGGCGTGGTAGAACTGGAACGCTACAGGAGTATTCTGCGCGGTGGGTCTCCGGATCCACCGCGCGAAAAACGGCCATTCTGCCCATGCGCGGCCCGTACGGGCCGCGCGGGAAGTCGCTGGTGGTTGTAGTTCGGCGACATTGTGGAGGCACCGTCATGCGATTCCTGGCAGGCGCCCTGGCGGTCGGGATGTTGGCATCGGCGCTGTGGGCGGCCGAGCCGGGCGCGTGCGTCGTCGTCATCGGCGGCAAGGTGGTGGCGCCCGAGACGCATGCCATCGTCATCCCGGCCGAGCCCACACCGCAGGAGCAGTTCGCCGCCGCCGACCTGGCCAATCACCTGGAGCAGATGACCGGGAAGCGGCTGCCGGTGGTCGCGGAGAAGGACCTGGGCGCCAAGACGCCGCTGGCTGTCGGCCGGTGCGCGGCGGTGCACCAGGCGCTGGGCGTGGCGGTGGACTTCGATGTCCTCGGCCTTGAGGGCATCGCCATCGAGACGAAGGGGCCGGCCCTCGTGCTCGCGGGGAACACGCGCGGCGTGCTGTATGCCGTGTACTCGTTCCTGGAGGATTATCTGGACTGCCGGTGGTTCACGCCGGACTGTTCGCGCCTGCCGCGCGAGGGCCGGTTTGATGTGGGCGACGTCAAGGTCCGCTACGTGCCGCCGCTCGAATACCGTTCGACGGATTACCCGTGCTCGCGCGACGCCGACTGGGCGGTCCGCAACAAGATCAACGGTACGCAGACGCGGCTGGACGCCGAGCGCGGCGGCAAGATCGCCTACTCGCACTTCGTCCACACGTTCAACAGCATCCTGAACCCGGACGAGCATTTCCAGGCTCACCCCGAGTGGTTCAGCGAGGTCAAGGGCAAGCGCCTCGGCGGCCGGACGCAACTGTGCCTGACGAACCCCGAGGTGCTGGCGATGGCCAGGCAGCGGGTCCGCGAGTGGATCCAGGCCGCCCCCGACGCCACCATCTTCTCGGTCTCGCAGAACGACTGGCACAACTACTGCACGTGCCCGGCGTGCGCGGCGCTGGCCGAGAAGGAGGGCAGCCAGGCCGGGCCGCTCATCCACTTCGTCAACGCCATCGCCGACGACATCGCGAAGGACTACCCGGACAAGGTCATCTCGACGCTCGCGTACCAGTACACCCGCAAGCCGCCGAAGCACGCGAAGCCGCGGCCGAACGTGTGCGTTCGGCTGTGCAGCATCGAGTGCTGCTTTGCCCACCCGCTGGCCGAATGTGCCATGAACGCCTCCTTCGTGGACGACATCCGCGCCTGGAACGCCATCTGCAATCGGCTGTACATATGGGATTACATCATCGACTATCATCACAGCATCATGCCGTTCCCGAACCTGCGGAGCCTGAAGCCGAACATCAACTTCTTCGTCGGCCACGGTGTGAAGGGCCTGTACGAGGAGGCGTGCTACTTCACGCCCGCGTCCGAGTTCGCGGAACTTCGGACGTGGATCATCGCCAAGACGATGTGGCGGCCCGAGACCGACACCGACTGGGCCATCGACGAGTTCCTGGACGCCTATTACGGCCCGGCCGCGTGGCCCATCCGGCAGACCATCGACCTCGTGCACAAGCAGGTCGCGGAGCACCCGGACTGGCACGCCACGATCTGGGCCAGGCCCGACGCGCCGTGGCTGCGGCCGGAGGTCCTGGACCGCTGCGTCCGCCTGTTCGACGAGGCCGAGGCGGCCGTCGCCGGCGACGCCGTCCTGGCGAATCGCGTGGCCGTGGCCCGGCTGCCGGTGCGGTACACGCAGATTATGCAGGCCAAGCCGGGCGACGCCGACGCGGCCGGCCTGCTCGAGGCGTTCGAGCGCGTCGCCCGGTCGGCGGGCGTGACGACGGTCTGCGAGAACGCCGGCACGGGGCGGCTCGACGTCTGGCTGGCCGCCCAGCGCCGGCGCCTGAAGATCGAGCCGAAATAGGCGGGAGCGCGGCACCGGCCGCCTTTTTTCCCGCGACCCGACGGGCGGCGCGGGCTAGAATACGCCTTGCTGCGCCGAGAGTGGCGCAGACCACACAGGAAAGGAGGGAGACGTGATGCGACAGATCACATGGACCCTGGCAGCCCTGGTGCTACTGGCGGGCTGCGCGCCTGAAGCGGAGGAACCCATGCCCGACCAGAAAGCGGGCGAGACGAAGCCCGCCGTCACGTTCGGCAGCGACGTCGCGTTCCTCAAGAAGCACGTCGAGACCATCGTCCTCTCGGACGCCGACGGCAACGCCTGCGTGGCGGTCGTCCCCGCCTACCAGGGCCGCGTCATGACCAGCACCGACGGCGGCACGGACGGCGCCAGTTACGGCTGGATCAACCGCTCGCTCATCGAGTCCGGCGAAACGCTTGAACATATCAACCCGTTCGGCGGCGAGGACCGCTTCTGGCTCGGCCCCGAGGGCGGCCAGTACGCCATCTTCTTCGAGAAGGACGAGCCGTTCGACCTCGAACACTGGCAGACCCCCGCCCCCATCGACACCGACGCCTGGAAGGCCGCCGAGACGACCGGCACCAGCGCCGCGTTCCAGCACGCCTTCACGGTGACGAACTTCTCGGGCTTCGAGTTCCAGGTGACGGCCGACCGCACGATCCGCCTGCTTGCGCCCGACGCGGCCTGGAAACACCTGGGCGTCGCCCCGGCCGACGGCGTCAGCCTCGTCGCCTACGAGACGGTCAACCGCATCACCAACGCCGGCGAGAAGCCGTGGACGAAGGAGACGGGCCTCCTCTCCATCTGGATCCTGGGCATGTACAACCCCTCCGCGGCCACAACCGTCGCCTGCCCCATCAAGCCCGGGCCCGAGGCCGACCTGGGGCCGAAGGTCATCGACGATTACTTCGGCAAGGTGCCGGCCGAACGCCTCGTCGTCGAGGACGACGTGGCCTACTTCAGCGGCGACGGCAAGTGCCGCTCCAAGATCGGCATCCAGCCCGAACGGTGCACGGGCGTCATCGGCAGTTACGATGCCGCCGCCGGGGTGCTGACCATCGTCCAGTTCACCTTCGACCCGGCCGTGACGGACTACGTCAACTCGCTCTGGAAACTCCAGGACGAGCCGTACAACGGCGACGCCGCCAACAGTTACAACGACGGGCCGGCCGAGCCGGGCGCCAAGCCCATGGGCCCGTTCTACGAACTGGAGTCGTCGTCGCCGGCGGCGGCGCTGGGGCCCGGGGCGTCGCTCGAGCACGTGCACCGGACGATCCACCTGCGCGGGCCGGCGGCCCAACTCGACCCCATCGCCAAGGCGATGCTGGGCGTGGGCATCGACGAGATTGCCGGCGCCCTGAAGTAGCGGGGCGGCTTGGATGGGCCGTATTCCGCGAGCCTGTGTTTGACGCGCGGCGGGTGCTTTCGTCGCATTCCGCGCGGCCCGTACGGGCCGCGCAATGGCACGCGGCTTGTGCTCTGCGCGCGGTGGGTGCGGAGACCCACCGCGCGGAACGCGGCCCGCACGGGCCGCGCGCGGTTGGTGTGTGCCTCGACAGAAGGAGAATTCACGATGGGACGCATGGTCCTGCTCGCCGTTCTCTCGGGCCTCTTGACCGCCGCGACGGCCGAGGCCGAAGAGTTCTCGTACGTCGACCTCGTCCGCCGCCTGACGGACCTGGAGCGCCTGGCCACGCTCCCCGCGCCGGGCGACACCTGCGCCCAGTGGTCCAGTTACGACCGCCGGTCCGCCTACGACGCGGCCGCCGGCAAGTACGCGGCCTGGGACGCCAACAGCGACGGCATCGGGTGCATCCGGCCCGAGGGCGACCGCATCGTCATGGCCGAGATGGAAGGCCCCGGATGCATCTGGCGCATCTGGTCGGCCCGGGCCGAGCAGGGGCACGTCCAGATTTATCTCGATGGGTCCGACGAGCCCGCCGTCGACCTGCCGTTCGCCGGCTACTTCAACCGCGACCACAAGCCGTTCGTCTACCCGTCGCTCGTGCACACGACGGGCCGCGGGCTGAACAACTACGTGCCCATCCCGTACCAGAAGTCGTGCCGCATCGTCGCCGACAAGGGCTGGGGCCGGTACTTCCACTTCGTGTACGAGACGTTCCCGAAGGGGACGCGGGTGCCGACGTTCTCGCGCGACCTCGCGCCCGACGCCGTCGAGGCTCTGAAGAAGTCCGACATCTTCATGACACAGTGGCTCGGCACCGACCCGGCGGGCGAGCGCCCCGGCCAGGAGACGCTCACCACCACGGCGATCGTGGCGGGCGGGGCGTCGGCCCTCGTGGCCGACCTCAAGGGTCCCCGGGCCATCACCGCTATCCGCGTGGTCAACGACCTGGGCGACCCCGCCGACACCGTCGTGCCGGCGCTGCGCGAACTCGCCATCCGCATCACCTGGGACGGGGCCGACCAAGCCGCCGTCTGGGCGCCGCTGGCCGACTTCTTCGGCACCGCGCCGGGCGTGAACCTGTACCGGTCGCTGCCGCTCGGCATGACCGAGCAGGAGTTCTACGCGCTCTGGTACATGCCGTTCGCCGAAAGCGCCCGCGTGGAACTCGTCAACGACGGCAAGGCGACGCGCAAGGTTACGTTCCGCATCACGCACGCGCCGCTGGCCCGGCCGATTGAGACGCTCGGCCGCTTCCACGCCAAGTGGCACCGCGACGCGTTTCTGCCGAAGGAGCCGGAACGCAAGATCGACTGGACTCTGCTCGTGACCCGCGGCCGGGGCCGGTTCTGCGGCGTCATGCTCCACGTGTGGAACCCTCGCGGCAAATGGTGGGGCGAGGGCGACGAAAAGTTCTACGTCGACGGCGAGAAGTTCCCCTCCACCTTCGGCACCGGCAGCGAGGACTACTTCGGCTACGCCTGGTGCACGCCGGAAATCTTCCACAACGCCTACCACAACCAGACGATCGCCAGCGGCAATCGTGGACATATCTCGGTCAACCGCTGGCACATCGCCGACGACATCCCCTTCCAGACCGGCTTCGAGGGGGCCATCGAGAAGTATTTCCCGAACGACCGCCCCACGCTCTACGCCGCCATCGCGTACTGGTACCTGGCGCCCGGCGGCGAGGACCCGTACGGCCCCGTGCCGGTCGCCGAACGCGTCGACTACTACGAGGCGGCCGAGGCGATCCAGGCGACGAAGGTCCAGGGCGCCCTCGAGGGCGAGACGCTGAAGGTCCTCTCGAAGACGGCCGGCCAACTCCGGCGCCAGGCGATGACCGGCTACGGCTCGACCTGGTCCGGCGAGGAGCAACTCTGGTGGACCGGGGCCAAGCCCGGCGACCGCCTTGTCCTGGAGGTGCCCGCCCCCAAGGCTGGCGCCTACAAACTGACCGTCAACCTCACGAAGGCGATCGACTACGGCATCGTCCAGTTGTCGCTTGACGGCAAGAAACTGGGCGAGCCCGTCGACCTCTTCAACAACGGCGTGGTGCCGACGGGGCCCATCGCCCTCGGCACGCACACCCTGGAGGCCGGGCCGCACCGGCTGACCGTCGAGATCGTCGGCACGAACCCCAAGGCCAAGCCGGCGTACATGTTCGGCCTGGACTACGTGAAACTCGAACCGGCAGAATAACGAAAGTCCAAAGTCGAAAGTCCAAAGTCCAAAGTCAACGGACAAACGGCGAAAGTCCAAAGTCCGAAGTCAACGGACAAACGGCGAAAGTCCAAAGTCCGAAGTCAACGGACGAACGGCGAGAGGCCAACGGCCCAAGTCAACGGACCGCATGGTCTGCCGGCGTTGACACCCGCCGCCGGCGCTGCTATCTTCCGGGAATTCCACCGTCTCCGTGAACGCCAGCGTCCGCGACGTGGGAAGCGCGATGGCCCGACTGCCGACCGGCGGCATCGACCGCCGCGACAAGGTCAAGATTGCCGTCCTCGCGGCGGCAGTGCTGGCCATCCCCGCCGCCATCGTCCTGCCGTGGGTCCATCGCCACCTGGAGGCCTTTTTCTCGGGCGCGCGGGCCCAACTGTTCGGCCAGGTGCTGGTGGCGATTTTGCTGGAGGCGTTTCCGTTCGTCCTCATCGGGGCCACCATCTCGGGGCTGGTCGAGGTGTTTCTTCCGCCGGAGCGTCTGGCCCGGCTGATTCCGCGCCGGCTTCCCCTGCGCCTGCTGATGGCGGCCGGGGCGGGCATCATCCTGCCGGTGTGCGAGTGCGGCATCGTGCCGGTCGCCCGCCGGCTCCTGCGCAAGGGCCTGCCCATCGAGATGGCCGTCGTCTTCATGCTCGCCGGCCCCATCGTCAACCCGATGGTCGTGGCCTCGACGGCCGTGGCGTTTGTGGGGCAGGGCCTCTCGCTCCCGATGACCGTGGCCCGGGTCGCCTGCGGCGTGACGGTGGCGATGCTGGTCGGCCTGGCGGTCTATGCGTGGTTCGGCCGGGGGTCGGCACGGGACGCTGCGCCCGCCGCGGACGACGCCCACACTCACAGCGGCTGCGCCGAAGCGCACGGCCGGCACGGTCCGGACGGGGCCGCGGGCTCGGTCGTCGCGAACGTCCTTTCGCACATCGTCCACGACTTTCTGCTGCTGGGCGGGTACCTTCTGCTCGGCAGCCTGCTGGCGGCGGGGCTCCAGGCGTTCATGCCGAGGGACCTGCTCGTTTCGGTCGGCAAGACGCCCGTCCTGGCGACGGCCGCCATGATGCTCATGGCGTTCCTGTTGAACGTATGCTCGGAGGCCGATGCGTTTCTGGCGGCGGCGTTCGCCCAGTTCTCGTTCGCCGGACGCCTGGGCTTCCTCGTCTTCGGGCCCATGCTCGACGTGAAACTGGTGGCCATGTACCTGGGCGCGTTCCCGAAACGGATGCTCCTGGCCGTCCTGCTGCTCGTCCCGCCGCTCTGCCTGACGCTCTCGGAACTGGCGGGCTGGGTGGTCGCGATGCTGATGGGGTGAGGCTGAGCAAGGTGCGCCATGGCCGACAATCATGACGATAGGTGCCATGTGCCGGTCCTCTCGTGGTGGGAACTCTGGCCCATGCTCGCCTGGGGCGCGTACACGGTGTACCTGTACGCCACGGGGCGGATCTTCTTTCTTCTCCAGCGCATCTACGGGCACATCGCCCTGGCGGGGGCGTGCCTGCTTCTGGCGGCCTTCGTGTACGGATGGGGTATGCGGCTGCGGCGGCTGCGGGCCGAACGCAGGCGGCAGGCGGAGGATCGGGAGGCCGGCCGACTCGACGCGCTCCGGCCCCTCTGTATCTGCGGGGCCGGCGAGGCCGGCTGGGGACGCTACGTTCGGAGCCTGGCGTTCCTGGTGCCGCTCGTGGTCGGCTTCTCGCTGCCGGCGCGCGGCGTGAACGCGCTGGCGGCCGTCCAGTGGGGCGCGGGCGACGTGGCGATGATGGCCCAACTGGCCGCCCAGAAGGAAACCGAGCGGACCGAAATGCGCGGCGAGTACGGGTGGACCACCCTGACGGGCGTGGCCCAACGGCTGTCGGCCGGCCGGCAGGAGAAGGTCGGGGCCATGGCCTTCATCGCCCGCAAGAAGGGCCAGCCGCGCGACCAGTTCTACCTGGTCCGTTTCATGATGAACTGCTGCGCCGCGTGCGCCCAACCGGTGGCGGTGCCCGCGCGGCTCGACGAGGCCGCCCTGCGCGGGCGCGGGTTCGACCCCAAGCGCGTCCTGGCGGCGCTCGACGAGGACCAGTGGGTTAACGCCTACGGCCGGCTCGACCCCGAGGGGGAGGTGCTGTGGGTCGAGGACATCACGTTCCTCGAGCGCGAGCCTGACGATCCGTACCTGTAACGGCCGGCGGAACGGCCTCCGGGGCCCGCTTCGCAGCGCACCGGCCGGCCGCGTCGCGAGGCGCCGGGCCGGGAAAAGAAGTTTCAACTTGTGCCGGCCGCCCGGACGATGTAAGAAGAAGGACCTGCTGCGCTCAGGCCCTGCCAACGTTGTGACGCGTAAGTGGGATGTGAAGCCATGGATCGCAGGAAGTTTTTCAAGATGCTATCAGGCGCAGCCGTGACGGCGGCCGGCATCGCCCTGAACGGTTGCCAGAAGGCGGGCCTGGTCCGCGAGCCGGTGACGCCGTACTTCGGTCCGCGTCATGGTCCGGGGCCGTACGCGGAGGCGTCGCAGCGCGCCGGGGGGAGCCGGCCGCCCTCCGAGCCGACGCAGGTGGCCCGGGCCTCGTCCGGCGGCCTGTGGACGCCCCCCGGTCCGGAGCGGGCCTGGCGGTACATCGTCCTTCATCACAGCGCCACCGACCACGGCTCGGCCGACGTCTTCGACCGCCTGCATCGGTCGGCCGGCTGGGACGAACTGGGGTACCACTTCGTCATCGGCAACGGGACCGAATCCGGCAACGGCGCCGTGGAGATCGGCAGCCGCTGGCCCAAGCAGAAGCACGGGGCCCACTGCAAGGTGTCCAGCCATCCGGAATATAATGATGTAGGTATCGGGGTGTGTCTGGTGGGGAACTTCGACCAGTCCCGGCCGTCCGACGCGCAGGTGGCCGCGTGCGTCCGCCTCGTGCAGTTCCTGAAAGACCGATACGGCGTGCCCGAGAGCCGCATCTACGGCCACGGGCAACTCAAGCCTACCCACTGTCCGGGCGCCCTGTTCCCGTACAACGAGGTATTCCGCGGGCTGACGTGATGGGGCGGCGGCGGCCGGTGAAGATAGCGAGGCGGCCCGGTTCGCCGGGCCGCCGTTTTTTCGCCCCACGGGCGCAGCGCGGGCCGGCCCGCGGCGCGGACCGGCCCGTTCGCGTCTCGTGATGGGCGTCCGGCGTGCTACTTCTTGCCGAGGATGCTGTCCTTGGCCGCCTTGGCGACGCGGAACTTCACCACCCGCTTGGCCGGGATCTGGATCGGCTCACCGGTCTGGGGGTTCCGGCCCACGCGGGCCTTGCGGTTCTGGAGCACGAGTTTGCCGAGCCCCGGAAGCGTGAAACCATTCTTGGCTTCTTTATAGGCCAGGCATGTCATGCTCTCGACGACCTGCTGGATCTGCTTCTTCGCCAGGCCGGTCTTTTCGGCCAGGGTGCTCATGATCTGCGACTTGGTCATTGCCTTTGCCATCGACTGCTCCTTGCTCCAGGTTGCCCCAAGGTCTTGGCCCCACGCCCCACGCGGACTGGCGCCTGACGGTTTTGGCGGATTGGCTGCGGCACGCACCGCAACCACCACGGCGTATAGAATAGGCAGTTTGCCCGGTCTCGCAACAAAAAACCGGCTGCGCCCAGGAGAGATGGCGGCCCCTCTTGGGCGGTTTCTTGCTGCCGGCGCCCCGCCGGTTCTCGTATGATAACCCCGGCAACGGCCTTGCCGCGACGGTCGATGGTCGCCGCCGCGGCTCCTGGTTCCAGCCATGATGGAGGTCCCCATGAACCGACGCACCTTCCTGAAGGCGACGGCGGCGTCCGCCCTGGCGGCCCCGGCGCTGGCCCGCGCGGCCGCCGACCGGCGACGGCCCAACATCCTGATCATCATCACCGACGACCAGGGCTACGCCGACCTGAGCGCCTATCCCCATGCCGCCAAGGACGTGCGGACGCCCCACATGGACCGCCTGGCGGCCGAGGGCGTCCTGCTGACGCAGGCGTACGTCAGCGCCCCCGTGTGCAGCCCGTCCCGCGCGGGATGGAACACCGGCCTTTACCAGCAGCGGTGGGGCCATTGGAGTTGGGGCGCCCCGCTCCCCGCCGGCGCGCGGACCCTGGCCGAGTACCTCAAGGCCGCCGGCTACGTCACCGGCAAGGTCGGCAAGAGCGACTTCGGCGCGAACTACCACCGCCAGGACGTCCGCGAGTACCCGCTGAACCACGGGTACGACGAGTTCCTGGGGTTCAGTTCGCACGCCCACGACTACTGGCTGCTGTCGGAGGAGATCGAGAAGCGGACGCCCGACCCGCACGGCACCAGCGCTGCCCTCGGCCCGCTCTTCGAGAACCGCGGCCGCAGGGAGTACGACGAGGGCTACCTGACCACGATCTTCACCGACGCCGCCGTCGACTTTCTGAAGCGGCACCGCGGCGACACCTTCTTCCTGACCGTGGCATACAACTCGGTGCACCACCTCATCCACGAGGTGCCCGAGCCGTACCTCCGGCGCTTCGGAGTCGAGCCGATCCCCAACTACGACCCCGCCACGATGGGCAAATATGCGAAATATTACGACACGTACAACAAACTCGACCCCATCACCGACGACCAGATGCGGCGGTACTACCTGGCGAACCTGGCGTGCATGGACGACCACGTGGGCCGGCTGCTCGACGCCGTCGACGCCCTGGGCCTGGCCGACGACACGCTGGTCATCTTCTTCGCCGACAACGGCGGCTCGCCGCTGACGGGGGCGAACAACCGGCCGCTCCGCGGCTCGAAGTACATCCTGTTCGAGGGCGGCCTGCGCGTGCCGTTCATGGTCCGCTGGCCCGGCCGGATGCCGCCCGGCAAGACGTATCCGCACCGCGTGTCGTCGCTCGACATCCTGCCGACGTGCCTGGAGGCGGCCGGGGTCGACGCGCCGGCGGACGTCCGCCTCGACGGTGCGACCCTGCTTGCGGCCCTGGGCACCGGCGAACCGGCGCCGTCGAGCGGCCGGCCCATGTTCTGGCACTTCGGCAAGGACTGGGCCGTCCGCGACGGCGACTGGAAACTGGTCCGCACCAGCGACTACACCAGCCGCAAGCCCACCAGCCAGATCCTCCAGGGTCCGAAGACCGGCATGGCCACGCGCCTTTTCAACCTCAAGGACGACCCGGCGGAACAGAAGGACGTCTCCGGGGCGAACCCGGAGGTGGTCCGCCGCCTGACGGGCCTCTACGAGGCGTGGAAGGCCGAGGTCAGCGCCGACCCGCGCTTCCCGGCGAAGGGCAAGGCGTAGCGCCGCGCCCCCTCGCATCGCATCAACGTTGCCCGAGCCCGCCGCGGAAGCGGCGGGTCACGTCGTCCGAGCGCGGCACGTGGCACGCGCATCAAACGTGACCGGCTGCTCCCGCAGCCGGCTCGAAAAGCGCCGATGTGGCGTTGCGACACGGCCTCCGGCTGCCGGCCCCGCCCCATATTGACGCCGCAAGCGGCATCTGGGATAATGGCATGGCTTGGCGCCCCCCAGGCGGACCGTCCTGGCCGTAAAGCCCAACGGGCGGGCCGGGGCGCCCCGACGCACGGAGTATCCCTCTGAAAAGGAGTTGACTTTGCTCCACTACGACCGGGAAACGCAGTCGTTTTACACCGACCTCCAGCCGCCGCAGCTCGAGGACGTCCGGGAGCCGAACCTGTACCGGGACATCTTCCCGTACACCGAGTTCCCCAAGATCTCGTTCACCCACGAGCGCGTGCCCACGTTCATCCCCAAGCAGACGTGGATCACCGACACGACGTTCCGCGACGGCCAGCAGGCCCGGGCCCCGTACTCGGTGGACCAGATCGTGCAACTGTTCAAGTTCATGCACCGTCTGGCCGGGCCGCACGGCCTCATCCGGGCCAGCGAGTTCTTCCTGTACTCCAAGAAGGACCGCGAGGCGGTCGAGAAGTGCCTGGAACTGGGGTACGATTATCCCGAGGTCACCGGGTGGATTCGGCCGGTCAAGAAGGACTTCAAACTCGTCAAGGAGATGGGCCTGCGCGAGACGGGCATCCTGACGTCGGCGTCGGACTATCACATCTTCCTGAAACTGCGGAAGACCCGCAAGGAAGCCATGGCGATGTACCTCGACACGGCCCGGGCGGCGTTGGATGAGGGCATCATCCCGCGGTGCCACCTGGAGGACATCACGCGGGCCGACTTCGAGGGGTTCGTCGTGCCGTTCGCCGCCGAACTCATGGGCCTGGCCGAGGAATACCAGATGCCCGTCAAGATCCGGGCCTGCGACACGCTGGGCTTCGGCGTGCCGTACGTGGGCGCCCAGTTGCCGCGGTCGGTGGCCAAGGCCATCTACTGGCTCCGCCGGCGGGCTGCCGTGCCGCCGGAGTGGCTGGAATGGCACGGCCACAATGATTTCCATAAGGTCATGGTCAACGCGACGACCGCCTGGCTGCACGGGTGCTGCGCCGCCAACGGGACGTTCCTGACGATCGGCGAGCGGACCGGCAACCCGCCCCTGGAGGGCCTGGTGGTCGAGCACGCCATGCTCTGGGGCGAGACCGAGGGCGTCGATTACTCCGTCATCACCGAAATGGCCGACTACTACCGCGCCGAGATCGGCCAGGAGATCGACCCGCGGTACCCCCTCGTCGGCCGCGACTTCAACATGACCCGCGCCGGCATCCACGCCGACGGCCTGATGAAGAACGAGGAAATCTACAACCCGTTCGACACGAACAAGATTCTGAAGCGGCCGGTGCGCATCGGCCTGACCGACAAGAGCGGCGCGGCGGGCATCGCGGCCTGGATCGCCTACCGGTACGACCTGCCCGAGGCCGTCGACAAGGACGACCCGCGCATCCGCCAGATCGACGAGTGGATTACCGCCCAGTACGAGGCCGGCCGCGTCCCCGCCATGAGCGACGAGGAAATGGACGCCAAGGTCCACGAGATGTTCGGCGACGTGCCGCGCCGGCCAGAAACGCGCTAGGCGGCGCGGGTGGCACGGCAGCGGCGCAGCCGCGGCCGTGGACGGCGGGCCCACGCTCGCGTGGCCAGGGGTTTGCCGACGCTCGCCACGGCCACGCCAACAGCCGCGTGGCCGTGCCACCCTCGGTTCGTCATTCGGATTTCGTCATTGCTTCTTCCG
The DNA here is from genome assembly GCA_016782785.1 of Planctomycetota bacterium. Lineage (GTDB taxonomy): Bacteria > Planctomycetota > Phycisphaerae > FEN-1346 > FEN-1346 > BS750m-G62. Next base: position 14,770 of record JADHXV010000050.1, read on the forward strand.
CTTCTCGGCCACGTTCTTGAGGAGGCGGGCGACCTCGTCGTGCCTCGCCTTCTCGGCCACCTGGAGCGGCGTGCCGATGTCGGGCGCCGCCAACGTCGGGTCGGCTCCGCGCGCGAGGAGCCGGTCGACGTTGTCGCGGTTGCCGGTGGCGGCGGCCAGGTGGAGCGGCGTCCGGCCGAGGTTGTCGCGGGGGTTCGGGTCGGCGCCCAGGCTGAGCAGGGTCGCCACGACGTTCCGGCCGCCGGCCGCAACGGCCAGGTGCAGTGGCGTCCGGCCCTCGTTGTCCCGGGCGTTGACGGCGGACCTGCGGTTCAAGAGCGCCTGGGCGACGCGGGCCTGATCCTCGCTGGACCCGGCAGCCATGTGGAGCGGCGTCCGGCCGAGG
>JADHXV010000051.1 GCA_016782785.1 Planctomycetota bacterium
GGCCGCAGCGGCTCGTAGACGGGCGCGAGGTCGGTCCCCAGAATCGCGTTGAAGACACCGACCATGGCGTTCAGGTCGGTCCGGTCGCCGCAGCCGATGTTGACGACCTCGCCGCCCAGTTCCGGGGCCTCGGCGGCCAGCAGGTTGGCGTGGACGACGTTCTCGACGAACGTGAAGTCGCGGGACTGGGTCCCGTCGCCGAAGATGACGGGCGGCCGGCCGCGGAGCATCCGCGTGGCGAAGGCCGCAATCACCCCGGCGTATTGGTTCGACGGGTCCTGCCTCGGACCGAACACATTGAAATATCGGAGCGAGACCGTCTCCAGGCCGAACGCGCGGTGGAACGTGCTCGTGTACAACTCGCCGGCCGCCTTGCTGGCGGCGTACGGGCTGAGGGGCGCAAGGGGCATCCCTTCGCGCTTGGGCAGGTCCTGGCCGGCGCCGTAGGCGCTGCTCGAGGCGGCGAAGACGAAGCGGCGGACACCGGCGTCGCGGGCGGCCATCAGCATGTTGTGGGCGCCGACGAGGTTCGCGTCGAAACTGGTCTGCGGGTCCTTCATGCTGCGCGGCACGCTGGGGACCGCCGCCTGGTGGTAGACGACGGCGGCACCGTCGGCCGCCGCCCGGCAGACCGCCGGGTCGCGGATGTCGCCCTCGACGAGGTCAATGCGGTCGGCGACCTCCTGGAGGTTCTCGCGGAACCCGGTGGCGAAATTGTCGAGGACGCGGACGGCGAGGCCGCGGTCGAGAAGGGCGCGGACCAGGTTCGAGCCGATGAACCCCGCTCCGCCCGTCACAAGATGGATGTCCGGCACGACCGGGTCCTCCCTGCTCTTCGCGCGGCGGCCGGCAACGGCCGCACGCCCTAAGTATCGGCCCATGCCGGGCGGAGGCTTTGCCCGTTCTCGGCATAAACCAAACAGCGAGATTCCTCGACTCGCTGCGCTCGCTCGGAATGACAACAAGCGCCGGTGCGGCCCTTCCCAGGCGGTGCCCCCGCTTCCGGAGGTTCCTCATGGACGCACCGCCCATGGGCCGATAGTGTAGGGCAAGGGCGGTGGATGTCCAGCGTCCACATCCGGCCAAGAGGAGAACGACGATGCCCAAGTACTCCGTGAGTCCCGCCGGCGAGAAGTTCGCGATTCCGGAACCCGAGGCGTACGCCGCTGAACTGGATCGAGTCACGCAACTGGCCGAGGCCGCCCGGGCCGCCGGCCAGGAGGTCGTGGTCGTCATGGGTGTCGGCTTCGTGGGGGCCGTCATGGCCGCCATCGTCGCCGATACGGTCGACAAGAAGACCGGCAAGCCGTCCAAGTTCGTCATCGGGTGCCAGCGGCCGAGCACCCGCAGTTACTGGAAGATTCCGCTGCTGAACCACGGCCAGTCGCCCGTCAAGGCCGAGGACCCGGAGGTCGAGCCCATGATCGACCGGGTCGTGAACCAGAAGAAGACGCTGACGGCCACGTTCAACAACGACTGCCTCGCCCTGGCGGACTGCGTGGTGGTGGACGTGCAGTGCGACTACATCAAGCACGACCTGGGCGACATGCGGACCGGCGAGACCGACATGGCGGCCCTGGAGGCCACGATGCGGATCATCGGCGACAAGGTGCCGGCCGACTGCCTCGTCCTGATCGAGACGACTGTGGCCCCCGGCACGACCGAATTCGTTGCCATGCCGATCATGCGGAAGGCGTTCCGGGCACGGGGCATCCAGACGGACCCGGTCCTGGCGCACTCGTTCGAGCGGGTCATGCCGGGGCGGGACTACGTCAGCAGTATCCGCGACTTTTGGCGCGTCTGCGCCGGATGCAACGAGCGGGCCCGCGAACGCGTCGTCCGCTTCCTCACGGACGTGCTCAACACCGACGAGTTTCCGCTGACGGTCATGGACCGGCCGATCGAGTCGGAGACCACGAAGATCGTCGAGAACTCGTACCGCGCCACGATCCTGGCCTTCCTGCACGAATGGAGTTTGTTTGCGGAGCGCAACGGCGTGGACCTGGTCAAGGTCTACAAGGCCATCAAGGTGCGGCCGACGCACTCGAACATCATCTTCCCCGGCCCCGGCATCGGCGGGTACTGCCTGCCGAAGGACGGCGGCCTGGGCTACTGGGCCTACAAGCACATCCTCGGGTTCGAGGACCAGGACAGCGTGTTCCAGATTACGCCGACGGCGATCGACATCAACGACACGCGCGGGCTGCACGCGGCGGAACTGGTCCGCGACGCCCTGCGGAACATGGGCCGCTACATCGCGGGGGCGAGGGTCCTCGTGTGCGGCGCCAGTTACCGCGAGGACGTCGGCGACACGCGGTACTCCGGGTCGGAACTCGTCGTCCGCAAACTCGCCGAAATGGGCGCCGAGGTCCACGTCCACGACCCCTACGTCGACCACTGGTACGAGTTGGAGAGCCAGGACACCTACCCCGCGCCGGGGCATTCCCTGGAGCGGTTCTTCCGGAACCAGGAGGACCTGGTCAACCTGCGGGTCGAGAAGGACCTGGAGCAGGCCACCGAGGGCGCCGAGGCCGTCGTCCTGGCCGTCCGGCACAAACCGTACCTGGACCTGACGCCGGACCAGATCGTCAAATGGGCGGGCCAACCGGTGGCGGTCGTGGACTGCTTCGGCATCCTGACCGACGAACAGATCCGCCGGTACTTCGAACTCGGGTGCGAGGTCAAAGCCCTCGGCCGCGGACACATCCAGCGGATCAAGGAGCAGACCCGGTCGAAGAAGGGATAAGGCCGATTCGCGCAACGAGCCGCGTGCGGGAGCACGCGGGGACGATCCATTCGCGCGCAAGCCTCGCGCGCCGTTCGAGTCCCCCGCGACCCGTTCGACTCGGCTGCGCCTGGCTCAGGGCAGGCTCTTCCGGTCGCGGCTCGAATGGCGCGCCGCCCCGCCGCGCAGCATAAGGGCCGCGCTGCGGTTTAAGCCAATGTCGGGTATAATACCCAGTCGATAGTCTCAGGGAGCCATGCCCACCGTGGATACCGCCAATCCGCCGAACAAACCGCGCTGGCAGCGGGTCTTGCCGTGGGTCCTGCTGACCGCCGGGCTGGTCGCCGCCTACGCCACGAATTTCCACGAGATGTGGCAGCGGTGGTTCCCCGCGTGGAAGCGGACGCACCTGGGGCTGTACGACCGGTTCATCGAGGGCGAGAGTTACTACACGCACGGGCCCCTGGTGCCGGTGGTCAGCGTCATCATGGCCATTCTGCTGATCCGGCACACGCGCATCCCCGTGAAGCGCCGGCCGGTGCTGGGAGGCCTGCTGCTGGGGGCCAGCCTGCTCTTTCACCTCGTCTCGTGCATGGCGCGGGTAAACTTCGCCAGCGGGTTCAGCCTGATCGGCGTCCTGGCCGGGCTGGTCCTGATGCTGTGGGGGACGACGGCGCTTCGGCGGCTGTGGTTTCCGATCGCGTTCCTGTTCTTCATGGTGCCGCTGCCGGAAGTCAGCATCGCCCGCATGAACTTCAGCCTGAAGATGCTGGCGGCCGACACGGGCGTGCGCATCGCCAACATCATCGGCATTGTGGCCGAGCAGTCCGGCAACCAGGTGTTCCTGGAGGACGGGAAGCAACTGGTCATCGCGAACGTCTGCAACGGCCTGAGGACGCTGATCAGCCTGGTGGCCTTCGGGGCCCTGTATGCTTATGTGTGCAAGTTGCGGGGCGTGTGGCGGCTGGGGCTGTTCGCGATGTCGGTGCCAGTGGCGGTGGTCAGCAACTCGATCCGCATTGTCGCCCTCATCGCGGTGGCGCACGTATGGACCACCGAGGTGGCCACGGGTTTCTTCCACGATTTCTCGGGGCTGATGATCTACGCGGTGGCGTTCGGCATGATGTTCGGCCTGGAACGGCTGGTGCTGGCGGCCCGCGGCTGGGCGCGCCGGCCCGCCACCGTCCTGCCGCTGTTCCACGGCATCGAGCGCGACCCGGACGACGAGGAGCAGTGGCCGAGGATGCTCCGGGCTGCCGCCACCCCGCGCGGTTGGACCGCCGTCGCCCTGGTGGCCCTGACGGCCGTCGTGGCCATCCACCTGAGCCGGGCCGTCCCCCCCACCTGGACCGGCCAGGTGGCCAGCGGCGCGGTCCCCGCGGAACTGACCGTCGATGGGCACCTCCTGCACAGTTACGACATGGAACTGGACGAACTGACCCTCACGATCCTGGAGACGCGGGATTACATCTACAGGCGGTACGTCCGCGCGGGCGCCCCGCCGACCGATTTCTGCATGGTCTTCAGCGAGGACAACCGCAAGGGCACCCACCCGCCCGACCTGTGCCTGGAGGGCGGCGGCCAGGACATCGTCGCCAGGGGCGACGTGGTGATCGAGGGCGTTGAAGGCCCCGGCACCATTCGCTGCCGCGAACTCGTCGTCCAGCACGGCGGCGTTCGAACCTATCATCTGTACACGTATCGCTGCGGCGACCGGTACACGCCCAGTTTCTGGGAGCAGCAACTTACGATTTTCCTGAACGGCCTGCTGAGCCGCAACACCAGCGGCGCCCTCATCCGCGTCTCGACGCCCATCGAGCGCGACGTCGACGAGGCCCGCCAGCGGGCCAAGGTCCTGCTGAGCGCCGCGGTGCCTTACCTGGAACGCGCCTTGCCCTGATCGAAGGAGAGAGGTCAGTCATGCGGCGGATTATCCTGATCCTGGTTATCGTGGCGGTCCTGGTCGCGGCCGTGACCGGCGTGTGGTGGTACCTGCGCCGGAACACCGGCGAGCGGCTGCTCGCCCGGGCCGAACTCGCGCTGCGGGCCCAGAAGTACGATCGGGCCATTGAACTGAGCCGGGCCTACGCCGCCGACAACCCCGACGACTGGCGGCCGCATTACTACCAGGCCCAGGCCCACAGCGCGCTCGGCCGATACGACGAGGCCCTCAAGGCCCTGGACGACGCCGCCAAGGTCGCCCCCGACCACATCGAGATCGCGCTGGCGCGGGCCGAGACGTTCAGCCGGCCCGCCCGCGAGACGCTCCGTTCCATTTCCCTCGACCCCGAAGGCCGAATCGATCCCAACCTTTCGACCGAGTCGATCCGGCGCGCCATCGAGCAACTCGACAAGGCCCGCGAGGCCATCCAGGCCATCACGCCCGCCGACGAGCAGGCCAAGGCCTTCGCGACGGAGGCGGCCGGCCTCATCGAAATGCACCTCGGCCGCGCCAAGCACGGCCTGGCCGAGCGGTTCAAGAAGGACGCCGATATCGCCAGGCAGGCCGGCGCGGACGCCCTGGCCGAGCAGAAACAAAGCGTGGCCAACGAGGCCGGGCAGGAAGCCGACCGGCACCTGCAAAAGGCCACGGACCTGCTGCTCGACGTGGCCCGGTACGTCGTCGACACGAAGCCCGAGAACACCGCCCTCCGTTACGCGCGGGCCATGGACGCCCTGGTGCAGGTGGTCTGCCTGGCACGCAACGACGCCGCTGCGATCCTGGAGGTCCGTGCCGCCATCGAGGTGATGGACGATCCCCCGCCGATGGCGACCGCCCGGCTTGTCATGGACAAGGTCGGCATGCTGAAGCCGAACGACGAGACGGCCCCCACCGAGCAGGAGTTGCGCGAGGCCTGCGACCGGCTCGACGCCCTGCTGGCGCGGCACCCCGATCACCCCGACGCCCTTCCGGTGCGGATTCAAAGGGGCCGCTTGGCGCTGCGCCTCCAGGACCTCGATAAGGTCGAGGAGATTGCCTCCGCCATCCTCAAAACGCTGCCCCAGCAACCCGAAGCCCGCCTGTACCGGGCCTTGGTGACGGCCGCGCGAGGCAACGTCCTTCAGGCCGAGAAGGATCTGTTCGCCCTGAAGACCGACTTCCCCGGCTGGGCGTCTGCCCACTACGAGTACGCCCGCATCGCCCTCCAGACGCAGAAGAAGGAACTGGCCCGTGAAGCCCTCCGCAAGATCATAGGAAGAATCGACCCCGAGCACGTCCCCGCCGGGATGCTTCTGGCGCAAAGCCTGCTGGAAGACGGGTACTACAAGGATGCGCTGGACGAAGCCCGGCTCTTGCGACGCGACCATCGAGACAACCCCTCCGTCCTGAGGCTCTTCGCCCGCTGTGCCGCCCAGGCCGGAGCGACGCAGTTGGCGCTGGATGCGCTCCAGGAAGCCGATGAGAAGTATCCCGACGATGCGGCCATGCAGGCGGCGATCGCCGACGGCTACGATGCGCTCGGCCAGAAGCAGACGGCTGGCCAGACGCGCGAGAAGATCACCCAGATGACGCCGACCACGCTCAGCGAACGCCTCGCGGTATCGCTTGGACTCATCCAGACAGGCAGATACGCTGAGGCCGAAACTCTTCTCGGCGAGGCGATGAAACTCCACCCCCGCGACCCGGAAATCCACTTCAGGCTCGGCAGGCTGTTCCTCGGGAGCGGCCGGGTGATGCAGGCCATCGAACGGCTCCAGGAGGCCGTCGACCTCGCCCCCCTGCAGAGGGACGCCCGGCTGGCCCTGGCGCAGGCCCTTCTTCGCGCCAACCTTGTCGAGGAGGCCGACGAGCAGGTCGCCGAGATCCTGGCCCACGAGCCGGCCGACGCCGACGCCAGGCTCCTGGCCAACCAGATCCGCATCCTGAAAGGCCAGCCACCCGAGACGGCGAGCATCCTGGACGGCGGCCTCGACACCAAGAGCGGCCGTCCCCTGGCCCAGACGTTGCTGGCCCGCGGCGATCCGCAGAAATGTATCGAGATCTGCCAAAGTCTCCTCCAGCAGGACCCCGACGACGCCGACACCCTCTGGCTCATCGGCCGGGCGTACCTGGCCATGGGTGAAACCGACAAGGGCATCGCGCAGTGGTCCGCCGCCATCAAGGCCTCGCCCGACAACCCGTCCTTGTACCAGGGCCTGGCGTCGGTGCTCGTGCAGGAGAAGGATATTGCAGGCGTCCAGGCCGCCCTTTCCGTCGTGCCCGGCGCCAACTTGGACCTGGTCAACATGGCGGTAGCCTGGCTGCTGCGGAACCAGGGCCGCTATGCCGACGCCGCCGAGGCATACGACCGCGTCGTCAGCGGACCCGGCGCCGACGAGAGCCAGCGCGACGCGGCCCGGATCGAGCGGGCCCAGTGCCTGGCTATCGCCGGCGACACCGGCCGGGCCTCGATCGAACTCGCCAACCTCGCCAGGAACCCCCTCTGGCGCGCCCGGGCCATGCTGACCAATGCCCTGATTCTTGCCGAAACGGGCCAACTCGCCAACGCCAACGCCGTCCTCGAAGAACTCACGCGCGACACCGTCGCCGCCCGCAGTTGGAATGCACTCGCGGGAGTGGCCGCCATCTACCTCCGGACCAACCAGTTCGAAAAGGCCCTGGCCATCGCCGACCAGGCGGTCGGGCTCTTTCGCACCAATCCCGAGCCCCTTCTGCTGCAGGCGAGGGCGCTCTACCATCTGGACCGCGGCGACGACGCCATCGAGTGCCTCCGGCGCGCGGTCGCGTGCCAGCCCGGCAGATTCGACCTGCACATCCGGCTCGCCCGTGCCCTCGACGCCACGCAGAAGCCGAAGGAAACGCTCGAAGCGCTGGAAGCGCTCCAACAGCACGGACAGGCCGGCCGCACCGTCGCCCTCTACGAACTGGCTGCCACGTTCAGCCAGTGGGGACTCCAGAAACAGGCCATCGAGAGGCTGAACGAACTCCTGAAGAGCGACATCATCGAAACGCCCCAGCTCCACATCACCCTGGGGCGAGCCCTGATGGCCCTCGGCGAAACCGAGAAGGCCAGGGAGCAGTTCCTGGCCATCTCGCCCTACTCGCCGGACTACGTCCAGGCCCAGCAACGCCTGGCCCTCCTGTCCAAGACCGACGACGAGAAACTGGCCGTCCTCCAGCGGGCGGAACAGCACAAGCCATCCCCCACCCTGCGGCTCCAGCGCATCGCCATCCTCCTGCAGGCCGGCCGCGCCGACGAGGCCGTCCAAACCTACCGCGACTACGAGAAGACGCTGAAGGAGGGCAGGCTGCCGCTTCCGGCCCTGGCCATGGCCGGACTCCAGGCGATGCTTCGTGCCGGTGACCTGCCTGGCGCCACCGACTTGGCCAGCCGCATCGCCCAAAGCACGAAGGACGATCACTGGCGGCTTATGGCCATCGTTTTGGCCATGGACTCCAAGCCCGAGATTGCCCGCGAGTGGCTTCTGACCGTCGATAAGGCCGGCCCGCTCGACATCCTCCTCGGCCTCTGCCTGTCCCAGGACAGCGCCGACCGAACGGCCGCCTGGATCACCCGCCTGGAGGGGATTCCTGCCGAGGCGGCCGCCGCCAAGCCGCCCAGACGCATCGCCGAAAGCTACCTCGTCCTGGGCCTCGTGCTCGCCGGCCGGCTGGACAAGGCCGAGGAACTCCTGAACTCCGATCAAGACGAACGCCAAAAGCACCTGCCCGGCATCGTGCGGGAACTGGTCACCAGCGCCAAGGCCGACCCGGCCCTTCGGGCCGAGGCCGTCGCGCTGGCCAAGGCCACGGTGGCCATGGACGTCGGCCTGTCCGACCTCGGCCGGCAGTGGGCTTTCGAGACGCTGAAGCGACGGCCGACGTCGCAGTGGGCCGCCCGCCTCGCCACCCAGGACGTCAAGGACATGGACCGCGTCCGCGAAATCCGGGCCCTCCTCAAGCCCGATGACTGCGTCACAGCCAAGTTCCTCGACCTCGATCTCCTGGCCGACGAAGGCAAACACGACGAGGCCGCCGCCGTCGCCAAGGCCCTGGCCATGCAATATTGGAATCATTCCCAACTGCTGATGAGACAGGCCACCGCCACCGAAAACGCCGGCCGCCTCGACGAGGCCCTGGCCATCTACCAGCAGGTCTGGGAGAAATCGCAGGACCCCCTCGCCGGCAACAACGCGGCCTACCTCGTCACCGAACTCCATCCGGACGACACGAACCGGCTGCGGCAGGCGCTCGGGTGGGCCGAGGGCGCCATCCAGGCCCAGCCCGCCGTGGGCGCCTTCCGCGATACCGCGGGATGGATCGCCTACCTCCTCGGCGAGAACGACAAGGCCCTCGCCCAACTACGCCAGGCCATCAAGGGATTCCCGGACGAGCCCGAGATCCACTATCACCTCGGCATGGCCGAACGCAAGGCCGGCAACGACCAACTGGCCCGCTGGCACCTCGAGGCGGCCGTCGCCGTCGCCGACGCCGCCAAGGCCGCCGGACGGGAACTGGACAAGAGCGCCGTCGACGCCGTCCGCCACGCTCAAGCCGCCCTGGTGGAACTCCAGGGGTCCCAACAGCCGTGACCCGGCCGACGCCCGAACCCGCCGACCCGGCTCCGCCAGGGCAAAGCCCCGCTACGCCGGGGCGGCGCTCGGCACCCGACTTCGACGGGCCTCACCTGCTCAGCGTCGACGTCGAGGAGTACTTCCAGGTCGAGGCCGCCGCCCGGGCCGGCGTCTCGCCGCGCCACTGGGCCGACTACCCGAACCGCCTCGGCCCGGCCGTGGACCGGGTTCTGGCCGCCCTGGCCGACCACGGCGCCTCGGCCACCTTCTTCATCCTCGGCTGGGTGGCGCGACACGAGCCGGAGGTCGTCCGCCGCATCGCGGACGCCGGCCACGAGATCGCCTCGCACGGCATGGAGCACCGGATGCTCCAGCACCTGGGCCCGGACCCCTTCCGCCAGGACTTGGCCGACGCGCGCCGCCTCCTGGAGGACCTGGCCGGCCGGCCCGTCCTCGGGTACCGGGCGCCCACGTTCTCCATCACGCACGCGACCGCCTGGGCCATCGACGTCCTGGCCGAGGCCGGGTACCGGTACGACTCGTCCGTCTTCCCCGTCCGTCACGACCGCTACGGCGTGCCCGACGCCCCGACGGTTCCGCACCGCGCCGTGGGGCCGGGCGGCGGCGAGATCCTGGAGATTCCACCGCTGACGCTCCGCCTAGCGGGCGTCAACTGGCCGATGGCCGGCGGCGGATACCTCCGCCTCTTCCCGCGGCGGCTGCCGGCCCGGGCACTTCGGCAGGCGGCCCGGCGAGGCGCACCAGGCATGATCTATCTGCATCCGTGGGAACTCGACCCCGACCAGCCGGAACTGCCGCTTGCGCGCCTGGCGCGGTTCCGCCACCGCGTCGGGCTCGCCGGGACCGAGGTCAAACTCCGCTGGCTCCTCGCGCGGTTCCGCTTCACGAGCGTCCGCGAGCGGCTCGAGGACCTCAGGGAACAAGCGCAGGACGTGTACACGTACGGCCAAGGCGCGGGCTCGGCGACGTGAGAGGCTGTTTCCATTTCCCTCTCCCCTGGCGGGAGAGGTAGGGTGAGGGGTGTCGGCTTCATTCGCGAATCTTCACCCTCGCCCCGTCCCTCTCCCATCGAGGGAGAGAGAGTTATGAAACATCCTCTAAGGCGGACGGCGGGGTAAAGGTGCCAGGCGCCTTCTCCAACGGCCGACAAGGTGCCAGACACCGGGCGACCCCTTACTCCCGAATGGCCCCCAGGACGTGCTGCACGACCATCCGCTGCCCGTCGCGGATGATCTCGATGTCGATCGTCTGCCCGGGCTTGCACGACTGGACGGCCGGCGCCAGGTCGCGCGCGTTCGGCGTCGCCCGGCCCGCCACCGAGACGATGATGTCGTTGATCTTCAGCACGCCGGCCCGCTGGGCGGTCGACCCCGGAAGAAACGCGTCCACCATGATGCCTTCGGGCGCCCGCCGCATGCGAATGCCCAGATGCGCCACCGTCGGATGGGCCGGCGTCCACGGCGGCTCCCGGGCCAGCAGCCACGCGCGCCACGCCTTTTCGATCGCCTCCAGCGGCTGGCCGAGCGTCGCCTCCAGCGCCTTGCGGGCCGTCACGTCGGCCGTGTACTGCGCCTTGTAGGCCTCGTAGAACGTCCCGAGTTTCTCCTGCTGATGCAGATATAACATGATGTGCCGCACGTACGGGTAACAGATCTCCGCCTTCTCGGTGAAGGCCCGGTGGTCCATGACGAGGAGGTCGGCCAGCGGCGGGATGCCGCGGTCGCGTATCGCCCCCTGGAGCATGGCCAGGCTCGGGTCCGGCAGGACCTCCAGCCGGCCGCCCTCCACCACCCGCGACCCCTGGAACAGCGTGGCCAGCCCCTCCCGCAGCCACACCGGGTGCCGCTGGTTCGCCCGCACCTCGTCGCTGTGATGCAGCGCGTGCGTGAACTCGTGGATCAGCACGTCGCTCGTCGTGAGGCTCGTCAGCGTCCGCGTGGCCGGGTTGTAGTAGCCGGCGACCTCCCTGGGCGGGGACGACTTGCGATAGTCGTTCACCGTGGGCAGCACGACCGTCACGTTCCACAGCAGCGGCTCGCGGAACAGGCTCCGCTGCTGGGCCTCGGCGTACAGCGCCAGGAGGTGGGTCACGTTCCGCAGCGTCCGGTCGTCCAGCGCCGACACGTAGACCAGGTGCCAGCGGCTGTCGATGTGGGTGGTGTAGCCTTCGCCGAACTGCTTCTCGTACAGGTCGGCCAGGGCCTTGGCCTCGGCGGCGAACTCGCTCGGCGATCGTTCCGCGGCCCCGGCGGCGCCCACGAGCACCGCGGCCACCATCGCCATGACCAGGACGGGTCTCATAACCGGTTTCCGCGCGGCCACTCACCCTCACCCCATCCCTCTCCCGTCAAAGGAGAGGGAGTGATGAAATACCCTTTACGTCGGCTGCTCCGGCCCTTCGTTCTGCGGGGCCTCGGCCCCCGGCCGGATGAAACACCGGACGAACGGCTCATACAGATAAACCCCCGCCACGGCGCCGCCGGCCGCCAGAACCGCCGTGGTCATGTCGGCCGAATGCGGCGGAAAGAGGACCTGGGCCATCTCGACCGTCGCCGCTGCCATGGCCGCCACCACCGCCGACGCCGCCCGCCGGCCCGGCACGACCCGCGGCACGAGGCTCACGAGCAGCAGGCCCATCGCTGCGGCCGTCAGAACGTCCCGGAGCAACTGGGCCGCCGCCTCGAACTCCGAGTTCCAGTACTGGGCGTAGAACGGCACCTGGAGGCGCTCGACGAGGGCCGCCGCCACACCCTCCTCGGGCCACGCGAGGGCGAACGGCTGCCACTTGCCCCAGACCAGCGCCCCCGCCACCGCCGCGAACGCCGCCAGCCGGACCATCCAGCCCAGGCCGCGCCAGGCCAGGCCCGTCGGCAGCGCCCGCCGGGCGGCCGGGCCGAAACGCGTCGCCACCGCCCCGCCGACGGCCGATCCCACCGCCCCCAGAAGCGCGTCCGTCGCCGATGAGTACCGCGAGAACATGAACATCTGGAGCACCTCGAGGCCCACCGCGTACGCCCCGCCCACAACGAGCGCCGCCAACACCGGCCGACGGACACCCGGCCGGCGAACCGCCACCCAGTACCCGACCGGCACATAAATCAGCACCTTGGCCGCCAGCATCAGGTACGGCGTTTGCGACCAGTCCGCAAACGGCACCAGCGTCAGCCGGTCGCCGTGTATCCGCAGCGCCATCTCCTCGACCGAGAGCACCACGTCGAACGGAAACAACTGGTACACCGCCAGGGCGACCACGTATGCGCCCGCAAGATAGCGGGCCACGTCGACCGGCCGCGTCAGCGCAAGGAGCCGCCGCCACCACGCGGTCAGCCGGCAGCCGACCGTCACCCAGAGGCCGATGCCCACGACCGCGCCGGCGCACTCGGCCAGCAGGTCGTTCAGCGAGACCGTCCGCGGCGGGAACCAGACCTGCGCGAACTCGACGCCGACGGCCAACGCGGCCGCGCCCGCCATCGCCAGCAGCCCGATGAGCCACCGCCCGCCGCGCTCGTTCTCGCGGGTCAGCCACCCCATCGCCGCGAACGTCAGCGGGATGAACAGCAGCAGGTTCGCCACCAGGTCGGCCCTGTGGCGGACTCCCAGCGTCAGGTACGGCGTCTGCGTGAACGCCTCGAGCGCCTCCTCGAACGGCCGCGGCGCGTACTCCAGCGGAACCAACGACCCGTAGACGACCATCGCCGTGTACATGAGTGTGATCGCAGCGTAGGCCCGGCCGGGATGGGCCGGCGCCGGCAGCGCCGCCGCCCCGGCCGCGGGCGCCGCCTCCTCGCCGACCGCTTCGGCCGAGGGGCGCGTCACGGCCCCGACCGCCTCGGCCAGCCGCAGCCCCGCCAGGTGACCGATCGCGAGCAGCGCCACCGCGCCCGTCTGGACGGCCATCCACCGCGCCAGAAGCGCCGACGACGACACGTCGACCTCCCACGCCGCCGCCAGAAGCATCCGGTGCGGCGGACGAATGCCGTCGGCCGCGGCCATCTCCGGCTCCAGCCCCAGCCGAAGCAGCAGGTACCCGACGCCCGCCAGCGCCACCGTCACCACCAGCCCCAGAACCACCGAGGCCGGCCGGAACCGCCAGACGGCGTACCCGAGACCCGCCCCGTTCAGCCCCACCAGGGCCACCAGCGCCGCCAGAACCACGTGACCGGGCACGGGCGCCGTGCGAATCGGACCGGGCAAGACACCGTCGGTCAGCCAGCCCGCAAGCATGGCATGCGCCAGGACCACCCACGGCACGCCCGAGAGGAGCAGGAAAAGGACGTAGTGCGACGCCTCGCCGCTCCGGACCAGCCGAATTCCCGTCACGACGCCGCTCGCCAGCGCCAGCACCAGCGCCAGGTAGCCGAAGAGGAGGACCAGGTAGAGCCCCTCGCCGGTCCAGAAATGGCCCGTTGGATGGCTCGACGTCGCCAGGGCGAACGCGGCTGCGGCCACGGCGCCGACGATGGCAGCCCAGAGCGGCATCCCCAACGCCAGGCGAGGTCGCTTAAGAAGCACCAGGCCGAGCACCGAGGCCGCCAGCCCCAGCCACAGCATAACGCCGATCACGATGGCCGCCGTCGCCATCGCCTCGTCGGCGCTGAAGAGGCGCCGCACGGCGTCCGGTGCGTCGGGCGAGGCCAGCAGGCGCGCCAGCACCAGCAGCAGAACCGCCGTCGCCAGAAGGGCGAGGACGGCCGGCCCCAGGGGCCTGCCTTGCCGGTCGCCGGATGTCGCCTCGCCGTCCGCCATGCTGCGATGCCCGATAGAAGACGTGCCCACCGACGGCTGCCGCGCCGCTCGCGGCCCGCGGCCGTGGACCTCTACGATACCCCGCTCCCGGCCTCCTGACAACACGTCAGTCGGCGCCGCTTGCCCGGTGGGTGGCACGGCCACGCTGCTGTTGGCGTGGCCGTGACAAGCGGACCCACGGCCGCGGCTGCGCCGCTGCCGTGCCACCCGCCGAAGGCGGTGCGGCACCACCGTGCCACGGGGAGTGGCGCGCGGCGACAGCGGAGCGAAGAGGGTGGCCCGGCAGGGGCGTCCCTGGTATGCTAATGGGCCTGGCAGCAGGAGCAGGAGCCCTCCATGGCGCGTAAGGCACGAAGCGAAGGCACTTCCGTCCCCTCAAAGGCACCAGCGCCCCGGCCTTCGGCCGACAACGCGGACGTCCTGGAAAACACCGTGGCCGTCCTCATGGCGGGCGGCATCGGCACGCGATTCTGGCCGCTCAGCACGCCGCGCCGGCCCAAGCAGTTCCTGACCGAGTGGGCCGAGCACTCGCTCTTCATGATGAGCGGCCAGCGCGCCCGCTGGGTGGTTCCGGCCGACCGCATCCTGGTCATGACCAACGCCGCCTTCTCGGAGAAGGCCCGGGCCCAGGCGCCCGACGTGTCACCCGACAACATCATCCTCGAGCCGCTGCGGCGCGACACGGCGCCCGCCATCATTCTGGCCGCCCTCGCGGTCCAGCGCCGCTGGCCGGGGGCCGTCATGCTCGTCTTCCCCTCCGACCACCATATCGAGGACGAGCGCGGGTTCCGCGAGACCATGGCGGCGGCCGTCCGGCGAGCCCGCGAAGGCGGCCTGGGGACCATCGGCATCCGGCCCACGTGGCCGGCCACCGGCTACGGGTACCTGCGCGTGACCCGCACGCCGCAGGTGCTGGAGCCGACGCCGGTCGAGGAGTTCATCGAGAAACCCGACCAGCAGACGGCGGAGAAGTACGTGCGCGGCGGCCGCTACGTATGGAACGCCGGCATCTTCGCGTGGCAGGCGGAGGCGCTGCTGGCGGCCGCTCGACGGCACCTGCCCGAAAC
>JADHXV010000052.1 GCA_016782785.1 Planctomycetota bacterium
GGCCCGTACGGGCCGCGCACGATGCCAAGTTTCGCGCGGCGCGCACTGATGCTGATGGTCCTTCTCGTGGCCGCGCTGCCGGCCGGCTGCGTCGCGTTTCCGCGCGGCGAATACTGGCCGAAGTACGAGAGCCGCCTGGCCGACGGCGCCCAGGGCGCCAAGCCCGGCGCCGTCACGGCGGCGCTGGACTGGTCGTCGCCCGCGCAGGCCGAGGCGCTGCGCGCGCGGCTCCGCGAGGCGGTGGCCCGGCGATGGTCGGACGATGACCTGGTGGTGTCGGCGCGCGCCATGACGCCCGGCGCCGGCCGATGGGTGTACACCGGCGCGATGCGAACGCTCGTCTGGTTCTACGTCGACCCGGTCACGTACGGCGACCTGGTCGCTTCGGGCATCGAAAGTTTGCGCGCCGCGCTCGACGACAAAACGTTTCGCGAAAAATTTTCTGCGGCCGACGACGACACGAAGCGCGCGCGCTTCGCCGAGGCGCTCGAAATTCTTTTTCTCAAGGCCCGCGCCGCTCATCCCATCTTCGCGTGTCAGGCCGCCGAGTGGCTCGACGTCGTCATGGAAAAGAACCGCGCGCTGCTCGGCCTGCCCGACGGCGCCGTCGTCGCCGAGTTCCTCTTCGGCGCCACCGACGTGCTCGACCCATATACGCGCTTCCTGACGGCCGAGATGGACCGCGGGTACACCCAGCAACTCGAAGGGCTCTACAGCGGCATCGGCGCCTCGGTCGCGATGCACGACGGCCGCGTCTTCCTGGACGAAGTGTTCGAGGACGGCGCCGCCGCGAAGGCCGGCCTCGCGCCCGGCGATGAGATCGTCTCGGTCGACGCCAAGGCGGTGCACGGCCTGGGGCTGGCCGAGGTCAGCCGCATGCTCCGCGGCAAGGCGGGCACCCAGGTGCCGGTCGAGGTCCGGAGCGGCGGCCGCGGCGAGCCGCGCGCGCTGGTCCTGGAGCGGACGGCCATCCGCCTGCCGGCCGTGCGGCGGGCGCAGATGCTCGAGGGCGAACCGGGGGTCGGGTACCTCGCGCTCGCGGCCTTTAAGTCCGGCACTGACAAGGAGTTACGCGACGCCGTCGCCCGGCTCTCCGACGCCGGGGCCAAGGCTCTCCTCGTGGACCTCCGCGGCAATCCGGGCGGGTCGCTCTTCCAAGCCGTCGCCACGGCCGCCGTGTTTCTGAAGGACGGCCGGGTGCTGCGGACGCGCGGCCGAGCGCCGGGCGCGGGCTGGACGTACAACGTGCCGCTCTTTGCGCACCAGGCGTGGACCGGGCCGATGGTCGTCCTGGTGGACGAGCACACGGCGAGCGCCGCCGAGGTCCTGGCCGCCGCGCTGGCGCGCCGCGGCCGGGCAACGCTGGTGGGACGGCGCACGTACGGCAAAGGCGCGGCCCAGGTCAACCTGCCGATCGCGGCGTCCGACAGCGCCGTCTGCGTGACCGTGGCACGCGTGTACGACCCCGACGACCGGTGCCTCGAAGGCGCGGGCCTGGCGCCCGACACGGTGGTTCCTGCGCCGACGGAACTGCCGTCGACGCTCGTCGACGACCCCGTGGTGCGCGCGGGCGTGGCCGCGCTGCGCGCCCAAGAGGCCGCATCGTCTGCGCATCGATGACCGCGCGGCGCACAAGGTTTTGCTTAAGACGGTCGCGCCAACGACCGATAACGCTGGTGAGTGTTCCTAGCGAGGGGACGCTTGCCGGTGTTTTTTTCTGGTGGCCGCGCGCTGAAAATGTTATTGACAGTGTCGTGCGGCACGCCTAGCATCGCCGGCGGGATAGGTCTTTACGAAAGGAGATGTCTCATGGCGAAGAAGAAGAAAGCCGCGAAGAAGAAACCTGCCAAGAAGAAGGTCGCAAAGAAGAAGACCGCCAAGAAGAAACCTGCCAAGAAGAAGAAAACCACACGCCGCAAAGTGACGAAGAGGAAGACGGCCAAGCGCAAGAAGAAAGCGGCCCCGAAGAAGGCCAAGAAGAAAGCCAAGAAGGCCAAGAAGAAACCCGCCAAGAGAAAGACAGCCAAGAAGAAAGCGGCCCCGAAGAAGAAAGCCGGCTGCAAGAAAAAGAAGTAGAACGCCTGGATACCTGCAGTGCCGCAGATGTGAAAGGCGTGCCCGGCTAAGCCAACCGACGATGTCGAACACGGGGAGATCCGATGCGACTGGCGGATCTCCCCGCCGTTTTGCGCCCGCCGCGGGGCGCGCGCCGTTCGAGCCGCGTGCGTGAGCACGCGGGTACGTTTCATCGGCACACAAGCATCGCGCGCCGTTCGAACGTACCCGCGACCTTACGGTCGCGGCTCGGTCGCAGCGGCACCGGCACGGCAGACCGTGCCCCTGCGGGGTGCGGGGACCTGTCAAATCGCTTGAGTTGGCGTCCGCCGCCCGGTTACACTGGCATCTCGGCACGGGACCCGTCCGCACGGGGAACGGCGGCGTGGGCCGCCGGCCGGCCGTCCCGTTCCGGTTGGTGCGACACCTTAGAGCAATCCGCCCATGGCCAAAACGCGCCCGAGCGCCGAGTGGATCTGGATCGCAAGCGAGTGCCACGGCGAAGACCGGTACGTGCGCGCCCGGCGGCGGTTCACCCTGGCCGCCGTGCCCGTCGAGGCCCGCCTCCGCGTCACTGCCTTTTCGGAGTACGTGCTGTACGTCAACGGCCGGTACGTGGGATGCGGTCCGGCGCCGTCGTCGCCCGAGGCGCCGCTTTGGGACGAGTACGCGGCCGAGTCGCTGCCGCTTCGGCGCGGCGCGAACGTCATCGGCGTGCTGGCGCACAACGGCCACGTCGGCACGCCGCGCCAGGCGCGGATGCCGGGGGCGTTGTGGCTGGAGTTCCAGGCCACCTACAAGAACGGCCGGACCGTCCACGTGGCGACCGACGGGCGCTGGAAGGCGGCCCCGGCCGACGACTTCAGCCGCCGCGCGCCGCGCGTCCACTGGACGGCGGGCTTCACGGAGGTGCGCGACACGCGCCGCGAGCCCGTCGGCTGGGCCGACCGCCACTTCAACGACCGCCGCTGGGCGAAGGCCGACGTGGTCGACCCGCGCGAGAGCGAGGCCGACCCCGTGCCGGCGCCGCGTGTGCGGCCCGTGCCGCCGCCCGCCGAACGGTTCGTCGCGCCCCAGCGGCTGGTCGGCTCGGGCCGGTCGCACTGGGAAATGGGGGCGACGGCGATTCCGTTCGAGTTCGCGGTGCCCGACCCGGCGCACGGCGAGTTCTACGGCGCCACGTTCGTCCACGCCCATCGCAAGCAGGCCGTGCGGGTGGTGTTCGACTGCGACGAGTCGGCCGCCCTGTACGTCAACAACCGCGCCGCCGCACGCCAGGGATACCGGGAGGACTTCGTCCACTGGCTCCGCTTCGACGAACACGACGACTACGCGGGGCTGCATCGCGGTCAGGGTCGGCGGGCCCTGCCGGCCGAGGTCACGCTCGGCCAGGGGTGGAACTCGCTGGGCGTGGTCATCTACGACCCCGGCCGGTGCTTCGGCTTCGCCCTTCGCCTCGAGGACACCAAGACCGGCAAGATGCTGCCGGCCGAGTTCTCGCCCGAACTCAAGGGCGACGACCCCATCCACTGGCAGATCATCGTGGACCAGTTGTGCCCGTGCGGCAAAGGGGCGCTGCCCGAGGTCTTCGCCCCCAACGCCCGCACGTTTCCCGACGCGGCGTACCAGTTGGCCTGGGAAGAGCAGAGCCGCAACCGACGGGCGCCCCGCGGCGCCTCCGCCATGGCGACCGAGGGCCGCGGCTCGGGGCCCCTTTGCCTGAAGGATTCGGAGTACGTTACGTACGACTTCGGCCGCGAGGTCGTCGGGTACGTGGAACTGGACCTTGCCGGCCCGGCCGGCGCCATCCTGGACGTGGCCTGGGCCGAGGCGCTGGAGGCCGACGGCCGGCTCGACCCCATTGCGGGCGGCATGCGGCGGGCCGACCGCATCGTCCTTCGCGGCGGGCGCCAGACCGTCCGCTTCGTCAATCGCCGGGCCCTGCGATACCTGCTGCTGGTGGCCCGGCCGGGCGAGGGCCGCATCGACGTCCATCGCCTGGGCGTCTGCGCGCTGGACCGCGACGGCCCGGCCGACGGTGACGGCCCGACCCTCGAGACGAGCGACCGGCCGCTGACCACCGCCGTGGCCCTGGCCGACCGCACGCTGCGCGCCTGCCGGCAGCACACGCTGGAAGGGTCGCCCGCCCGTGAGGCCGAGCAGAGCGTGCCGGCGGCCTACCTCCTGTCGCAGGCCGAGCGGGTGCTCCTGGGCGCGTGCGGACTGGGCGAGGCCGCGCTCCGCGCCTTCGCCGCCGACCAGGACGACGCCGGCCGGTTCCGCTCCATCGCGCCGGGCGGCACCGAGCACACCGTCCCCGACTGGAACCTGCTGTGGGTCGTCTGGCTGGCCGAGCACGTGGCCTGGACGGGCCGCCTCGACCTGGCCGAGGAACTCTACCCGGCGGCCGAACGCGTTCTGGAATGGACGGCCACTTGGCGCAACACGTACGGGCTGCTCGAAAACCCGGCGGCCGAGCCGCCCTGGTGGCTCTTCATCGACCACTCGCCGATGGCGAAGCGCGGCGAGGTGACGGCGTGGCAGGCCCTGTGGGTCCGGGCGCTGCGGGCATCGGCCGATCTGGCCTCCTGGCTGGGCCGCGAGGAGGAGGCCGACCACGCCCGGGCCGAGGCCGACGCGGCGGCCCGCCTTGCCCGCGAGCGGCTCTTCATCGCCCGTCGCGGCCGGTTCGTCGACAGCCGGCTCCTGGAGCGCATCGCCGACCGCGCCTCCGCCGTCACCAACGCCTATGCCGTCTACGGCGGCCTGGCCGATCCGGCGCAGGCCGAGGCCGTCCTGGACGGCCTGGCCGAGGACGAGAAGCGCGGCTCGGCCGACTGGGGCTGCCGCGAGAACCCGTACGCCAAGTACTTTGCGGCCGAGGCGCTGTTTGCGCACGGCCGGGCGACCGCGGCGCTGGCCATGCTCCGCGCCTATTTCGGCCGGATGAAAAAGGCCGGCCTCGTCACGGTGCCAGAGGTCTTTCCGCTGCCGGACGCAGACAAACCGCCGCCGCCCGGCGCCCAGGACGGCCCCTACCTCGGCCGGACGCCGTGGGTCCTGTGCCACGGCGCGGGGACGTACGTGCCGGCGATGCTCGCGCGGTGGGTCCTGGGCGTGGCGCCCGAGGGACCGGGCTTCGAGCCGATGCGCCTGGCGCCCATGCCGGCCGACCTCAAGACCGTCGGCGGCAGGGTGTGGACGCCCAAGGGCTGGGTCGAGGTCCGGGTCGCCACGCGGGCCGGCAAGCGGACCGTCCGGGCGTCGCTGCCCGAGGGGCTGGCCTACCGTCTCGACCGCCGCCACCTGGCCGAGGACGACGAGGTCGAGGTGACCGGCGGCCAGGCGGTGGAGGCGTAGGCGCGACGCGAGCCGTGTTCGAGCGGCGCGGCGGGTGCGGAGACCCGCCGCGCGACGCGCGATGATGCCCCCGATGTCTCGCCGCGTCCACACGTACCCGCGACCTTACGGTCGCGGCTCGAAAGGCGCGTTATTCTGTTGAAAAAGCCGGCGCGTCGGCTAGAGTGCAGGTCCGCGCCGCCTCGGCACACTCGGGCCGACACGCGGTGCGAACGGTGGGCGAACGAACCTCAGGCCAGGAAGGAGACTTGCGATGAAACTTGGCGTCTTCACCGTGCTCTTTAGCCAGCAGTCGCTGGACGATGCCCTCGACTACATTTGTGCGAGCGGCCTGGAAGCCATCGAACTCGGCTGCGGGGCCTATCCGGGCGACGCGCACGTCCCGGTCGACGACCTGCTCGCCTCGAAGGACAAGGCCGCCGCGTTCAAGAAGAAGATCGGCGACCGCGGGCTCGAGATCTCGGCCCTGTCGTGCCACGGCAACCCGATCCACCCGGACCCGGCCTTCGCCAAGAAAGACCAGGAGGTCCACCGCAAGACCGTCCGCCTGGCCGAGATGCTGGGCGTCAAGACGGTCATCAACTTCTCGGGGTGCCCGGGCGGCGGGCCGAAGGACGAGGTCCCGAACTGGATCACCTGCCCCTGGCCACCCGACTTCGACAAGGCCGTCCAGTGGCAGTGGGAGAAGGTCCTGGTGCCGTTCTGGCAGAAAGAGGCCAAGTTCGCCAAGGACCACGGCGTGCGGATCGGCTTCGAGATGCACCCCGGCTTCTGCGTCTACAACACCGAGACGCTGCTGGCGCTGCGGAAGGCCTGCGGCCCCACGCTGGGGGCGAACTTCGACCCGTCGCACCTGTTCTGGCAGGGCATGGACCCGATCGTCTCGCTCCGCCGGCTGGGCAAGGCCGTCTTCCACGTCCACGCCAAGGATTGCCGCATCGACCCCGAGAACACGCTGGCCAACGGCGTCCTGGACACCAAGCACTACGGCGATGAGATCAACCGGTCGTGGATCTTCCGCACCGTCGGGTACGGGCACAGCGAGGACTTCTGGCGGAACTTCGTCTCCACGCTCCGCATGATCGGGTACGACGGCGCCCTCTCGATCGAGCACGAGGACAGCCTGATGAGCGTCAACGAGGGGTTCCAGAAGGCGGTGGCGTTCCTGAAGGGCATCCTCCTCAAGGAGAAGACCGGCGGGATGTGGTGGGCGTAGAACAGCCGGTAACGCAGTGACTGAGTCGCTGAGCGACTGAGCGACACCAACACACGAGCGCGCGGCGGCCTATCAGGGTCGCCGCGCTTCTTATGCGCCGCCGTGCTGTTCGAGCCGCGTGCGTGAGCACGCGGGTACAATCAATTCGCGCACAAGCGTTGCGCGCCGTTCGAACGTACCCGCGACCTCACGGTCGCGGCTCGAATGGCGCGCGGCTCCTTACGCGCCCTCGGCACCCGGCTCGGTCGGCGGCCGGTACCGGCGGGTGATGATTATCCGCAGCGCCATGGCCGCCATCGCCAGGCCCAGCAGGATGAGCAGCACGTCGGTCACAATGAGGGCGATGTTGCCGTCCGGCAGGTAGGTCTTGAAGAGCAGCCACACGAGGGCCCCGATGGTGGTCACGGTCATGGCGGCCGCGGGAATCAGCGTAAAGAGGGCCTGCCGCCGCCGCGCCAGCAGCCACAGCGAGATCACCAGCAGGGCCATGGCGGCCAGCAACTGGTTGGCCGCCCCGAACGCCGGCCAGATCTTCTGGAACGCATTGAAATAGCACATCAGGAACATCAGGACCACCGCCAGGGCCGAGTTAAAGAGCGGGTGCCGCAGCCACCGCGGCGTCCGCTCGCCCAGAAGCGTCGTCCACAACTCGTCGAACAGGTACCGGTTCAGCCGCACCGCCGAGTCCAGCGTCGTGACCACGAACCCCTCGACCATCAGGATGCCGAAGATGCTGGCGATGCCAACCGGCAACGCGAACGCGTGGTGCAGCAGCCGGCCCGTCCCGATGGCAAACGCCAGGACCGGGTTCGCCTTGACCCCGGCGCCCGGCCAGACCAGGGCCTGGTAGTCGACGAAACGCAGGCCCCAGACGACCGCGACCATGACGCAGGCGGCGAAGAGCGATTCCAGGAGCATCCCGCCGAACGCAATCGGCCGCGAGTGCTTGATGAGCCAGCACTGCTTGCTGGTCGTCCCGCCCGCCACCAGCGAATGGAACCCCGAGATGGCGCCGCAGGCCACCAGGACGAAGAGCATCGGCCAGACGGCGCCGGCGGTCTCGGACCCGCGGGCCAGGTGCGCGGCGCTGAAGGCCGGCTCGTCGAACGAAGCCCCGCGGGCGCCCGCCACCGCGATGCCGACGACCAGCAGCGCGATGCCGGCATAGAGAATCTGCGCGTTGGTGAAGTCGCGCGGCTGAAGGAGCACCCACACCGGAATCGACGACGCCACCCACACGTACACCGCCAGGATGACCATCCACACGAACGGGTCCATGCTGAGCGGCAACTGGAAGCCCACGACGATGCTGCCGACGGCGATAACGCCCGTCACCAGGTAGGCGGCCCATGTCGCCAGGTTCCGCTTGTAGATAAGGTACCCGACGAGCGGGGCCAGGGCCGTGATGATGATGACGCTCGTCGAGGCGATGCCGCCGATGCGGCCCACCACCTGGCCGGCCACCACGCGCGTCTTCAGGTACGTGTCCTCGGCCGTGACGCCGAGTTTATCCAGCGGGTACTCGCTGGTCAGGCTGGCTGCCGCCGCGTTCAGAAACGCCGCCGTCACCAGCACGAGCATCAGGATCGTGAAGAGGCTGAAGAGGACGAAGCCCGGCCGCCCGAGGACGCCGCGGGCCACATCGGCCATGCTCCGGCCGTTCTCGCGCAGGCTGACCGCCAGGGCGGCGTAATCGTGGACCGCCCCGAACAGGATGCCCCCGATCAGGATCCACAGCCACACCGGCCCGTAGCCGTAGCAGGCCGCCATCGTCGGCCCGAGGATCGGCCCCGCCCCGGCGATCGTGGCAAAGTGGTGGCCGAACAGGACGCTGGGGCGCGTCGGCACGAAGTCGCGGTCATCGCGGAACAGGACCGCCGGCGTCGGGCACGACTGGTCTTCGCCCAGCCAGTGGGCCACGCGGCGGCCGTACAGAACGTACGCCGCCGCCAGGACCGGGACCGAGATGACCACGACCCACGCGATGTTCATGGGACCTCCCTGTTCCTGCGGAATCCCCTGGACACGTGCGGCCGGTGCACTATCGCACGCAGGGCCGATGGTCGCAAGGCCTTATCGCGGCGCCCGCCCGGCGGCCTCTCGCCAACGAGCCGGCGGACGCGTATAATCCGGCACCGAATCGCCCCTGAAACGAAAGGATGTGCCCGATGCGAACACCCCGCCGCCTGGCCTCCACCATCCTGACGCTCTCTCTCGCGCTGGCGCTGCTGGCGACGGCCGCACTGGCCCAGGCGCCGAAGAACGTCATCCTCCTCATCGGCGACGGCATGGGAGTGGAGCAGGTCAAGGCCGCCGCCCTCTACGCCACCGGCCGGCCGGAGGGCCTGGCGTTCGAGGCGTACCGCGTGGGCCGGGCCACCACCGATTCGCTCACCTCCCGCGGCAAGCCGAAGTTGGCGACCGACTCCGCCGCCGCCGGCACCGCCCTGGCCACCGGCGCCAAGACCAACAACGGCGTGATCAGCCAGGCGCCCGACGGCCGCGACCTGCCGACCGTCCTGGAGGTCCTGGCCCGTACGGGCAAACTCACCGGCCTCGTGACCACGGTGCCGATGACGCACGCCACCCCCGCCTCGTTCGGCGCCCACACCGCCAAACGGACCCAGTACGCCGAGATCGCCACGGCCTACTTCACGGGCTCGCGGCCGAACGTCCTCTTCGGCGCCGTCGTCGCCGGCGGCAAAGGCGTGACCGAGCCCGGCGCCCGCGACGCCGGGTACACCGTCGTCCGCACCCGCGACGAGTTGCAGGCGTTCACCCAGGCGGCCGCGAAAAGCGCGGCTGGCCCGGCCGACCTGCACGTCTCCGGCCAATTCGCCCCCGACATGTTGCCGTGGGAATACACCGGTCCCCTGCCGCCCGACCCCGAGAAGAAACGCAAGTATCCCGACCACGCGGACGTGACGTACGAGACGGCGCCGCACCTGTCGGAGATGACGAGGGCGGCGCTGCGGCTGCTTGAGCGCGGGCCCAGCGGCTTCTTCCTGATGATCGAAGGCGGCGCCATCGACTGGGCCTGCCACGACAACTGCATCGAGCGGTGCGTCGGCGAGACCCTGGAGTTCGACCGCGCCTTCCAGGCCGTCATGGACTGGGCCAAGGGCCGGACCGACACGCTCGTCATCGTGACGGCCGATCACGAGACCGGCGGGCTGAAGGTCGTCGCCGGCCGCGGCAAGGGCGCGATGCCCGAGGTCGCCTGGAGCAGCGGCGGCCACACGCCCGCGGCGGTGCCCGTGTACGCGTGGGGACCCGGGGCCGACCGTCTGAAGGGCGCCATCGACAACACCGCCCTCTTTGGCGTGATGACCGGGCGGGCGACGCCGGCGGCGGCCGAGGCCGCGGCGCAGTGACCTCGTCCCGCGGTCAATCCTTTCCTCTTCCCGCGTGGCCGGTATAATGTCGCCGTGCCCGGCCGGACGCCGGGCGCCGTCGCCGCCTCGCCGGCCAGGGAGGTCCCATGACCCACAAGCAGGCCATCATCCTTCTCATCGTGGGTCTCGCCGTGGCGGCCGGACTGATTGTCGCGCATCTCCTGCTGCCCATCGACGCCCCGTGGCGCACAAACCGGGTCCTCCACTACGTGTGGGAAGGGACGACGGTGGCGTCGGCGGTGGGGGCGCTGGTCTGGACGCTCTGGCCCCGGCCGAAACCCCGCCGGCGCGACGCATACCGCGAGCAGGCCCGGCGGCGGACGTTCGCCCTTCTGGGCACGATCGTCCTGGCCCTCGGGCTGGTGATCTTTGCCGAAATGCACCGCGAGGCCGCCAGCCAGGCCCGGCTGGCCGGCGACGCCGTCGCCGATCTGCGGGCCATCGCCGGCGCCCTCGAACAGTACGCCGCCGACCACGCCGGCGCCCTGCCGGCCTCGGCCGCCGCCCTGGCGCCGGACTACCTCCCGGCCGAGCACCTGTACTACGCCTACCGCCGGGGACCGTCCGAGGCCCCGCCGCCCGCCGCCGCGGCCGAGGGGTCCGCCGAGGCCGAGGCGTCCGCCGAGGCCGAGGCGTCCGCCGAGACGCCGTCCTACGCCCTCGTCCAGGCCACGCCCACCCCGGCCGGGCCCAAACGCCGCGACCCGGTCGTGGCGTACCTGCGGCCGGGGCACGTGTGGGCGCCGCTGACGGCGATTCTGGAGGAGGGCGGGACCGTCCGGATTACGGGCGAAGACCGCGTGGCCGCCTTCGAAAAACCGCGCGAGTAGCACAACCACTTCCCGCGCGGCGGGCGTTCTATCGAGCCCGAAGGGCTCGCACGGCTGTCAGCCTGGGGCAACACCCCAGGACACGGTGGCCGGTGGATGACCCGAGCCCTGTAAGGGCATCACAGACGTTTGCCTCTGTGCCGTCCTTTCAGGGCTCAGGGGATGTATAAGACTGACCTTCTACCCAGGGCGTTGCCCTGGGCTTTTCTCTTCGAGCCCTTCGGGCTCGATGGCCACCGGCGATTGCCGCGTCGCCGTCCTACGCGCGGGTGCGGCGGCGGAACTCCTCGGCCAGGCGCTTCGTGACGGGGCCCGGCTTGCCCTCGCCGATGGGCCGCTTGTCGATACGGACCACCGGGATGACCTCGGCGGCGGTGCCGGTGAGGAAACACTCGTCGGCCACGTAGAGGTCGTGGCGGGTGAGGTTTTCCTCGCGGACCTCGGTGCCCTCGGCGCGGGCGATGGCGATGATCTCGTCGCGCGTGATGCCTTCCAGGATGCCCGCCGAAATCGGCGGCGTGAAGAGCGTGGCGTCGCGGACGATGAAGAGGTTGTCGCCGGTGCACTCGGCCACGTAGCCCAGGTGGTTGAGCATGACGGCCTCGAAAGTGCCGGCGTCGATGGCCTCGATCTTCGCCAGAATGTTATTCAGATAGTTCAGGCTCTTCAGGCGCGGGTTGACGGCGTTCGGGTGGTTCCGCATGGTGGCGGCCGTGATCACCTCCAGCCCGTTCTCGTACAGTTCCTGCGGGTAGAGGGCGATCTTGTCGCAGATGATGAAGACGTTGGGGTGCGTGCACCGGTTCGGGTCCAGGCCCAGGGTGCCCGCGCCGCGGGTGACGACGACGCGGATGTACGAGTCCGCCAGGCCGTTGGCCGCAAGCGTGTCGGCGATGGCCTTGGCTATCTCCTGGGGCGTCATGGGGATGGCCAGGCGGATGCCCCGCGCCGAATCGTACAGCCGCCGCACGTGGGCATCGAGGCGGAACAGCTTCCCGCCGTACGACCGGATGCCCTCGAAGACCCCGTCGCCGTAGAGCACGCCGTGATCGAAGACGCTGATCTTGGCGTCGTCGCGGCCGACCAGGTCGCCGTTGAGCCAGACTTTTGAGCCCATGATGCGTTCCTCATTACGCGCCCCGCACATGGGGCGGCTAAATGTTCGCGGGGCGACTTTACCGGCCGGTCACGACGTGTGCAAGAGTCTACCGTCGCGGAGGCGGACGACGCGGTCGGCCCGGTCGGCCACGCGCTGGTCGTGGGTGACCATGACCACGGTCAGGCCGTCGCGGCGGTTGAGGTCCTCAATGACGCGCATGATCTCGGCCCCGGTGGCCGAGTCGAGGTTGCCGGTGGGCTCGTCGGCAAAGAGGACCCGCGGCCGGTGCACGAGGGCCCGGGCCAGCGCCGCCCGCTGGCGTTCGCCGCCCGAGAGTTCCCTCGGCAGATGGTCGACCCGGTCCGAAAGGCCCAGCCGCTCGAGCACCTCCATGGCCCGCTTGCGTTCGCCGGCCCGGCGCATCGGCCAGAGGACGGCCGGGGCCTGGATCATCGCCGGCAGCAGCGTGTTGCCCAGGACCGAGAGGTCGGGCATGAGATGGTAGAACTGGAAGACGAAGCCGATGGCCTGGTTCCGCATGCGGTCGCGCCATCGCTTGGGCTGGCCGAACGCGTCGGTCCCCTCGAAACGGACGCGGCCGGCGGTCGGTTTGTCCAGGAGGCCCAACAGGTGCAGAAGCGTCGATTTGCCGCTGCCGGAGGGACCCAGGACGCACAGGAACTCGCCCCGGCCGACGGCCAGGTCCACGCCGTGCAGGACCCGCAGGCGGGCCGCGCCCATGTGGTAATCCTTGACGAGGCTTCGGCCTTCGAGGATCGGTTCGGTCATGGCGTGTGACTCATCGCATGCGCAACGGCCGCGCTCGGCTTCGCCTCGCGGCTAAAAGGGCGCGCCGGCGCGTATGCTGTCGTATTGTCGTTTTGCCGTTTGTTCCGCATTCCGCATTCCGCATTCCGCACTCACTCGTACCGCAGTGCTTCAACGGGCTGCTTCAAGGCCGCCAGGAGGCCGCCCACGGCGCTCGCCAGCGTCGACAGGGCCAGCACCGCCAGCCCCACGGCCACGCACCAGGCCGGCGAGATGTTCCGCGGAATGTTGTCGAAGTAGTACATCGTGCGGGGGAACACGTCCACGTCCAGCGTCTCGTTCACCCAGATCTCGATGGCGTCCAGGTAATGGAGCATCAGGAGCGAGCCGGTCATGCCCAGCGCCACGCCTATCAGGCCGATGATAAACCCGTACCCCAGGAACAGGCTGCCCACGCCGGCGTCGCGGGCGCCGAGGGCCTTCAGGATGCCCACGTCGCGGCTCTTGATGTACGCCATGACGTACGAGATGAGGGCAATCAGCACGCCGAACCCCAGGAACATCGCCGACAGCATCAGCGCCACAATGTTCCGCTGCATGTCCACCACCGAGAGGATCATGTGCTGGTGCTCTTCCCACGTGCTGACCGTGAGGCGCGGGGCGGTCGCCAGGCCCTTCTCGCGGACCAGGTCGAACCACACCTTCTCGACGGCCTGGCACAGGTCTTTGCCGCGGGCGGGATCGGTAATCCTGACGTGCACCTGGTTGGTGCGGGCGAGCTCGGCGCCCTCCTCCCCCTCGCCGCCGGTCATGCCGGCCATCTGCTGGGCCACGTCGAAGTCCACGTACACGTTCGACGAGTCGGCCTCCCAGAACCCGCTTTTGAAGTAGTCGACGACGGCGAGTGCGCGGCTCTGGACCTTCGGCAGGCCGCCGGGCTCGGTCGCGATCGCACCGCTGGCGCGGATCGGGATCGTCGAGACCACCAGCGTGTCGCCATAGCCGAGGAGCGGGACGTCGATGACCTGATCGCGCTCCACCTCCGTCTCGTGGACGGGCGTCAGGACGGCCGTCGCCGCCAGGGCCAGGCACGCCGCGCCGCACGCCACGGCGCCCACGATCCAGCCGACGTGTCCCGGCCGCCGGCGGGCAGCCCGCCAGACGAACAGCGTGACGATGAGCATGACGACCGCCCCGGCGGCCGCGGCAACCCGCCGGCCGACACCCGCCTCGACGGTCTCCGGCTCGGCTGCCGCCATGGGCGCCCCGATGAGGCCGATACCGGGGATGCCCCCCGGCCGCGGCGGTTCCCCGGAAGCCTCGCTGATCCGCTCGGGCACGCGCAGCAGGTCCGCCGACGGGTACGCCTCCGGCCGCTGACGCTTCAGGTACTCGCGGAACCGGCCCATCCGGACCTTCTCGGCCGGGCGGATGCCGATGATGCGGCACGGGCGGACAAGCGGCTTGACGAACCCGAAGCGCGGCTTGATGCGGGCCACCGCGTACGTCTCGATAATCGGCGTGGCCGCCTCCACCCCCTCGATGGCCTCGACGCGCCGGCACAACTCATCGTAATACGGCAACCCCTCCATGTGCGCGTCGACGATGATGTCGGAGAGCGTCCCGCGGGTCATCTTGCGGGTCTCCTCCGCAAAGCCGTCCATGATCGCGAACACCAGAATCAGCAGGAAGACGCCGAGCGCGGCCGGCAGGCACGAGACCATCGGCACGACGGCCTTCCAGCCGCCGAAGAGGTACTTGGCGCACAGGATGTGCTTGTAGACGGGCGTCAGGAGCACCAGGGCCAGCAGCGCGAGGGCCGCCAGGCCGCCGCCCACGAGCGCCGGCCACAGCCACGCCGAGGTCCCTGTGTCTGCGAACATACCCTTACGCCTCCGGCCGCCGCGCGGGGAACAGCACCACGTCGCGGATGCTCGGCGCGCCCACGAGGAGCATGACGAGCCGGTCGATGCCGATGCCCAGCCCGCCCGCCGGCGGCATGCCGTACTTCAGGGCCTCCAGAAAATCGGTGTCCATGACGGCCATGGTCTCGTCCTGGCCGGCCAGTTGCGTCGCCAGCGCCGCTTCCTGCACGTCCGGGTCGTTGAGTTCGGTGTAGGCGTTGCCGATTTCCATGCCGGCGACCATCGGCTCGAACCGCTCGGCCAGCGACGGGTCGCCCGCCTTGCGCTTCGTCAGCGGGCACAGGCGCGCGGGCCAGTCGATGACGAACGTGGGCTGGACCAGGTGATGTTCGACGGTCCGCTCGAAGATGTCGTGCGTGATCACATCGAGATGCTTATTCGATTCCTCGATGCCCATGTCGCGGGCGCGGGCGCGGAT
>JADHXV010000053.1 GCA_016782785.1 Planctomycetota bacterium
GTACTCGGGCAGGAAGTTCTCGGGCACGGCGATCTTGTCGAGCGGATACTTGTTGACGTACGCCTGGGGCGACTGGCGCGGATCGTGCGGCGCGTTGAACGCCAGGTACATGAAGAACGGGGCGTCGCGCTGGGCGGCCTGGCCGAGGAAGTCGACGGCGTCGTCGCCCAGGACCTCGCTCCAGTGCTTGCCGCCCTCCCAGTAGCCGCCGCGGCTCTCGTCCCACGGTTTCCAGGGGTCGGCCTGGCCCTCGTGCGGACGGTCGTAGCCTTCGGGCGTCTGCTTGGGCATGCCGGGCCGGACGTGGCGGACGTACTGGAAGGTCTTCTCGGCGTCGGCCTGGATGTGCCATTTGCCGGTGAAGTACGTGTCGTAGCCGGCGGCGTCGAGCAGTTGGCCCCACAGCCGGCCGCGCTCGCGGAACGCCTTGTCCAGGTTCTTCTGCACCCGCGACGCGTGCCACAGGAACAGGCCGGTGTTGAGCATGGTCCGGCTGGCGACGCACACGGCCCCGGTCCACGAGCCCTGGTTGTAGGCGTGCGTGAAGGTGGTGCCGCTCTGGACCAGGCGGTCGAGGTTGGGCGTCAGCACCTCGTCGTTGCCCAGGGCGCGGACGGCCTCGAAGGTCTGGTCGTCGCCGAAGAGGAAGAGGATGTTCGGCCGGCCCTTGGCGGCCGGGGCCGCCCCGACCAGGCGCGACGCCGCCAGCGCCGCCGCCCCCGTTCCCAGCGATCGCAGAAACCGGCGTCGATTCATGGATGGCCTCCTGAAACGCGCCGGACAAGTCCGGCGGCTAAATGGGGTTGTTGCCTTTATTCCGCTTTCCGATTTCCGCTTTCGGCTCATCCTTCCCGCACCACCTTGAACCCCATCAGGTGCCCCAGGCGTTCCATATCTTTCATGTGATTGCCGTAGAAGACCACCCGGTGCAGCAGGGCCATCGTGTGGTGGACGGCGTCGGGGCCGATGAGGCCCGCGCCCCAGTTGTGGTAGAACGCGTCGGCGTCCTCCACCTTGGTCCAGAACTGCGTCCGGCACGCCAGTTCGTCGGTGGTGACCTTGTAGATGGTGCCGGTGGAGATGAGCATCGTGTCGAGGTTGACGAACTTCGCGCACGTCACCTCCTGGTCCAGGCGGTTCTCGACCTCCAGCGCCACGCCCTGCTCGGAATCGCTCTGGTCGCGGATGACGAACGGCAGCCGCTTGCCGGACGGGCCGTCCATCTTCGTCGCGCTCGTGCAGTGGAAGTGGATGAGCGCGTTCTCGGCCGTGTCGAACACCGGGTCGGTGATGAACCCCGGCACGCCGAACGCGTAGAGGAACAGCAGCATGGTCAGCGTGGAATCGACGTCGCCCTCGCACGCCCCCACCTTCCCGAGGTCGTTCAGTTTGCTGAACGTCAGGCATCCCTTGGCGGGGGTCCCCATGCAGTGGGAACTGGTGATGGCCTGGGCCCGCTCCTGGATCATCAGGTCGCGCACCGCCAGGTACATGCGGGCCGAGCTGATGATCTCGTCGCGCGTCGGCTCGACGATGCGGCGGGCCTGGGAGAACCAGTACGCCTGGGCCTCGGCCTCGGCCGCCTCGATCGGCACCGCCGCGTGGGCCGCCAGGATTCTCTCGTTCGGCCAGACCAGCATCTCGGTGCCGAGGGCCGT
Organism: Planctomycetota bacterium; assembly: GCA_016782785.1. GTDB lineage: Bacteria > Planctomycetota > Phycisphaerae > FEN-1346 > FEN-1346 > BS750m-G62. Next base: position 1,659 of record JADHXV010000053.1, read on the forward strand.
CTTGACGTTCTCCGGCACGGTGGCGGCCTTGGTGCCCTTGGGCTGGCCCACGGCAATCAGGCGGGTCTGCTTCATCTTGGCCGGCACCCGCAGCAGGCGGACGGCCCGGTCCAGTTCCGACCAGTCGCTTGTCGGCATCAGGACCACCTTCTTGCCCTCTTTCTGCCACATCGGGAAGTACATCCACCCGTGCCCGCTGAACGGCTGGGTGAAGACGACGGCCGGCAGACCGGTATCCAGGATCTGGCTCATGGCCTTGTCGGGTGCCCCGCCGCCGTGACCCGACAGGTGGAACATGAGGATGGCGTCGGCCTCTTTGACCTTGGCGACCACCTCGTTGGCCGCGGTCGGCGGCACCACCTCGCCGCCCACGAACTGGACGTCGCCCATCTTCTGTTCGAGGTCCGCCAGGTACGCGTCGAACTTCGCGATCTCCTCGGTCGGCCGCGACATGTAGAAGTGGCCCGTCCGGCCGATGTACACCTTGTGGATCTTGACGGGCGGCGGCTCGGGCCACGCCGGTTCCTCCGATACGGCGCGGGCCGTTCCGTTGCAGCCGCCCGCCGCCAGGATGCCGCCCGCCAACGCCGACCCCAGAAACGCCCGCCGGTTCAGTTCCGCGCTCATGCCGGTCTCCTTATGCCTGAGAGATGCCCGCGCACGGCCATGCCCCCGCGCCGCACGCCTCAAGAGGCTGACAGTAGCGTACCCCCGCCGGTCCGCTATCGCAAGAGCGCGCCCGAGCCGGGTGCCCGAGCCCGCCGCGGAAGCGGCGGGTGACGTTCGGTCCTCCGCGCGATGCCCGCTCGCTATCCGAACGTCCCCGCGTGCTCCCGCACGCGGCTCGAACAGCGCCGCGCCCCCCAAGCCTGCCGCGCCACCCAAGTCTGCCGCGCCACCGAGCCTGCCGCGCCACCCCGCCGCACTTCGTTTGACATCCGCCCGCCGGTGCCCTATGCTGGGACCGTCAAAGCAACCCCGTCCGAGCAAAAGGAGACCAAGCGATGCGGCGGATCCTTCAAGCGGTACTTGCGCTGGTGATTGGCCTGATGATCCTGAGCACCGGCTGCGCCAAGACGGCCCAGGTCCGGCTCCCCACCGTCCTGAGCGACCACATGGTCCTTCAGCGCGGCATGGACGTGCCCGTCTGGGGATGGACCGACCCCGGCGCCCAGGTCACCGTCCAGATGGGCACCCACAAGCAGGTGGCCACGGCCACGCCGGAAGGCAAGTTCCTGGTCCACCTGCCTCCCATGGAGGCCGGCGGACCGCACACCCTGACCGTCACCAGCGCCAACACCGTCTGGGTCAAGGACATCCTTGTCGGCGACGTGTGGATCTGTTCCGGCCAGTCGAACATGCAATGGTCGGTCCGGCAGGCCGACCAGGCCGAGCAGGAGATCGCCGAGGCCAAGTACCCGCGGCTCCGCCTCTTCGCCGTCACACGCACCCCCGCTACCGAGCCCCAGGACAATTGCGAGGGCACCTGGGCCCCGTGCAGCCCCGAGACCGTGCCGAACTTCTCCGCCGTCGCCTACTTCTTCGGCCGCGACCTCCACAAGCACCTGGACGTGCCCATCGGCCTGGTGAACACCTCGTGGGGCGGCACGCCGTCCGAGGCCTGGACCAGCCCCGACACCGCCAAGAAGGTCGCCGCCTTCGCCCCCATCGTCCAGCGCTGGCAACAGCAGATTGCCTCTTATGCTGACCAGCAGAAGAAATGGGAGGAGACCAAGGACGACCTCCTGGCCAAGTGGAAAGACGCCGTCGCCAAGGCCAAGGCCGCCGGCAAACAGGCCCCGCGCAAGCCCCAGCCGCCCGGGGACCCCACGCTGAGCCCGCACCGGCCAAGCGTCCTCTATAACGGCATGATCGCTCCGCTGATCCCCCTCCGTATCGCCGGCGCCATCTGGTACCAGGGCGAATCCAACGCCAGCCGGGCCTACCAGTACCGCACCATCTTCCCCGCCATGATCCAGGACTGGCGGGCCCACTGGGGCCAGGGCAACTTCCCGTTCCTGTTCGTCCAACTCGCCAACTTCATGAAACCCAAGGACGAACCCGCCGACAGCGCCTGGGCCGAACTCCGCGAGGCCCAGTCCATGACCCTCCGCCTGCCCAAGACCGGGCAGGCCGTCATCATCGACATCGGCGAGGCCGGCAACATCCATCCCAAGAACAAGCAGGACGTGGGCAAACGCCTCGCCCTGGCCGCCCTCGCCATCGCCCACGGCGAAAAAATCACCTACTCCGGACCCACCTACAAGGCCATGAAGGTGGAGGACGGCAAGGTCCGCCTGACCTTCGACCACGTCGGCGACGGCCTGGTGGCCAAGGGCGGCGGGCCGCTGAAGGGCTTCGCCATCGCCGGGGCCGACAAAAAGTTCGTCTGGGCCGACGCCGCCATCGACGGACAGACCGTCATCGTCTCCAGCGACAAGGTCAAAGAGCCCGTCGCCGTCCGCTACGACTGGGCCGACAACCCCGACGGCACCCTCTATAACAAGGCCGACCTGCCGGCCTCGCCGTTCCGCACCGACGATTGGCCCGGCGTGACCGTCGACGCGAAGTAGGCCGATGACGCGGTTTCCCGCGCGGCGGCCTTCGGCATACGCCTCCGTATGGACCAGGTCGCCGCGCCTTGCGCGGTGGGTCTCCGGACCCACCGCGCCGAAAACAGCGATTTCGCTCCCGCGCGGCCCGTACGGGCCGCGCGACACATGGCATTGCAGAGGCCGGAAAGGCCCCCCATGCTCATCATCGCCGAACGCATCAACGCCACGAGAAAACCCATCGCCCGCGCCTTGGCCGACCGCGACGCCGCCTTCCTCCAGGACGTGGCCAAGAAGCAGGCCGACGCCGGGGCCCATGTTCTGGACGTGAACACGGCCCTTGCGCCCGACACGGAGAAAGGCCTCATGGTCTGGGCCGTCGAGGCCATCCGCGAGGCCGTCGACACGCCGCTCGCCATCGATTCGGCCAGCCCCGATGTGGCCCGGGCGGGCCTGGAGCGCCTGCCGAAGGGGTCGGCTATCCTCAATTCCATCAGCGCCGAGACCGGCCGCCTGGACGCCATGCTCCCGCTCGTCGAGGAGTTCGAGACGCGGGTGGTGGCCCTGGCGATGGACGACCGCGGCATGCCGGCCTCGTGCGACGACCGCTGGCGGGCCCTGGAGACGATTTTCGCCCGCACCGACGCCGCCGGCATCGCCCGCGACCGCATCCTGGTCGACCCGCTGGTCCGGCCCGTGGCCACCAACCCCGAACAGGCCCCGCAGTGCCTCCAGATGATCCGCGAAATCGCCGAAAAAGGCCAGGGGGCCGGCACCACGATGGGCCTCTCGAACATCTCGTTCGGCCTGCCCGAACGCCGGCACCTGAACCGGACGTTCCTGGCGATGGCGGCCGGGGCGGGCCTTGCGTCGGCCATTCTCGACCCCCTGGAACCCGGCCTGATGGCTACCGCCCTGGCGGCCGCCTGCCTCACCGGCCGCGACGATTACTGCATGGCCTACATCACCGCCCAGCGTGCCGGCAGGCTCTGAAACGGCCGAAATCGGAAATCGGGAACCGGAAGGCGGAAACCGAAAATCGGCCTGCCCGAGCCTTCGGCCGAGCCTCCCTGGCCGCGTCCCGTGCCGCAACGCGCCTCGGGCAGGCAGGCTCGGACGAACGGCCAGGGAAAGCGGAACAGAGGCAACGACAACGGCGCGCACGCCCTTTTAGCCGCGACCCGAAGGGGAGCGCGGGCCCACGTGTGACCAAGCGCATATGCTTTAAGAACATCCGAGGGCCCCAAACCCGGCCTTTCGGGGGGTTGAAACGGTTTTGGAGGGGTTCGGCGGGCCGAAATCGCGGTTTTTGGGGCGCCAGGGACGTTGTCCTGCCAAAATGGCAGAAAAATGGCCTCCGAAACGTGCGGAAACTTACCCCTTTCTTACCCCGAATTTTCGGAAACTTTCGGAAATTTTCAACTTTTTTCGGTTTCTTGACCCCGGCGAATGTGTGCTTTGGTTTATGTTCCCCGGCGGGTCGGTCCTGCCAGTTCTGGGCACAGGATACTCGACTCCCGCCTCGGCAATTAAGTATCCTGTCCCCAATGGCATTAAGTTAAGCAGCACAGGGGCCATCTGGCGCCAGAAATCGCTTCCGGGCAGCCCTTGTGGCGCGTCCTGAAGGCCGATTCTGGCGCGGCCGTGCAGGGCCTGAGGCCCGCCAGGATCCTTATCTTAATGCCATTGTATCCTGTCCCCGGAACTCCCGGAACTCCGGAACTCCGGAACTCGCGTTTCGGGCGAGGCGCAGGGCGTTATGGTGTATGGGGATGAAGATCGCCCGACAGTGGGCCGCGTTTTTTCTCAAGGCTGTGGGGTTTTTGGCTGAATTACCGCTTGACATTGCGTAGTATTTGGGTAGAATTAACTAGCAGGTAGTTAGTCTTAACTAGAAAGTAGGCAATGTGCCAAAGGAGACAAACAATGCTTCAGGCACTATTAAGGGCGCCTAGCCAGGAGAGGGCGTTGACGTTCATCGCCTGTAGGAACGAGGGCTATGCGAGCGAAATCGCACGGTTCTACGGGGCGCCTATTACGCCCATCCGAAAGCAACTGGAAAGGTTAGAGGCCGACGGAGTTGTTGTTAGTCGCATGATTGGGAACGTCCGCGTCTATGCTTTTAATCCAGCGTATCCATTTTTGCCAGAACTCCGCGCATTGATTGAGAAGTCGCTTGCTTTTTACCCGGAGCAAGATAAGGCAGCCCTTATGATGAATAGGCGGCGGCCGCGCAAAGCGGGGAAGCCCACATGAAAGCCATCTCTGAAATGACTGTGGCCGAGTTGGGTGCATTCACCGCGACCTACCTGAAGGAGAATGGGGTTAGAGTTGTTCTGTCAGGCGGCGCGTGCGTAACCATCTACGGAGACGGACAGTATGTGACCGGAGACATTGACTTTGTGGTGAGGGGGGTTAGGCAACTGCCTCGCGTATCTGCCCTGTTATCCGAACTCGGTTTCTGCCAGAAGCGAGGACGCCTTTTCTCTCACCCAGAAACGAAGATTCTAATAGGCACCAATCCTGAGCCACTGAGCGTTGGCGCGGAGCCAGTGCTTGAAATCAAGACGCTTAAGTTTTCCACAGGAGAATTGGACGCAATTTCTGCAACTGACTGCGTCAAGGACAGGCTTGCCAAGTTCTACCACTGGAATGACTATCAATCTCGGGTACAGGCCATTTCTGTCGCCAAGAATAGCACCGTAGACCTTCAAGAGGTCAAACGGTGGTCCGAAAAAGAAGGGGCTGTTGAAAAGTTTGAGGCCTTCCTAAGAGACCTGCAAAAATCGAACTAGGGGAGGGCCTATTGATCCTTAGCCCATCGGGCCTTTGCCGCCTTCTTGGCGATCTCCCGGCGGCGCTTCTTGGAGAGTTTCTTTGCCCTGGCGGGACCGCCCTTCTTTCCCCCGCGTCGGCCTAACTCGACGGCCAAGGGAGTTCCGGGGGAGTTCCGGGGACAGGATACTTAACTCCCTTTCCGCATGGGCTTCGGCCCCGGCTTCTTGGGTCGCAGCGTGCGGCCAAGATCGGTTTCCAGCCGCTCGATGAACGTGGGGGCTCCGAGCGGCCTCCCCGTGCGCCCATGACGCCGCAGCGACTCGAGCGTGACCTCGTCGTCCGCGGTCCGCAGGAACGCCCGCCAATCGTTCACCTCGGCCAGGCCGCGGTCCAGTTCCCCGTAGTGTTCAGTGATTGCGACGGACGAATGGAGTTCCGAGTTCCGGGGACAGGATACTCAACTCCCGCCTCGGCAATTAAGTATCCTGTCCCCGGAACTCCCGGCCGGGGGCCCAACCGGTTGTGGTTGCCGGCATATCCCCTATATATGGTGGTTAGCCCAATGCCATTAAGATAAGGATCCTCGCGGCCCTCCGGCCTTGCACGGTTGCGGGAGATCCGGCCTTACCGACGCGCCACAAGGGTGGCCCGGAGGCCGTTTCGGGCCTCAGAAGGCCCTTCTACCGCTTAACTTAATGCCATTAATACTACTACGCTACGAAGGTTTCGACTGGCGAGCTACTGGAACCGACGCCTTGGCCGCTGTTTTCGGGCAGTTTGGGCGTCTCTTGCGACGTCGCCATCGCGCGGGTCTTGCCGTAGGGTTAGCGCCCGGTGCCGGATATTCGCAAGTTCTTGCTGGGCAATGGCTTACGCTTATTGTCGTGGCCTTTGTAGCGTAGTAGTGTTAATGTGCGTCACCGAAACCCAATTTCTGAAAAGTTCTCAACATTTCTGAAACTTTCTCAAAATTTGCATGTAGAATGGAATTGCTTGAAGGCTTGGCATGCTCAAAGACTGCCAACCAAGAGGAGCTCCAGTCATGAAAAGAGAGATAACGCTTGTAGCCATGTTCCTGCTAACGCTATGTATGGGCTGTTCAACTACGCGGTATTCGAGCCAAATACCCGCTGCGTATGTATCTCCATCAGCCTATGCGAGCCTGGATCGCGCCCAACTCCAGATGGAATTAGAGAGATGCAGAAGCCGCTTATCCGCGTTGTGCGATACACAGGATAGCTCCAAGAGAAGAGATGAATCAATGTCAGCTGTAAGTTGGTTACTGTTTTGGCCCGCTGCGTTTGCGATTACTAATGAAGACCATTCCAACGAAATCAGCGATTTGAAGGGCCGGATTGACGTTTTGGAAAGACTTCTTATTCAAAAGTCTAATTAGATGCCGTAGCGGGGTGCTTCGGCCGACGGATTTTCGGGGAGTTCCGGCAGTTCCGGGAGTTCCGGGAACAGGATACTTAACTCCCTTTCCGCGTGGGCTTCGGCCCCGGCTTCTTGGGTCGCAGCGTGCGGCCAAGATCGGTTTCCAGCCGCTCGATGAACGCGGGGGTTCCGAGCGGCCTCCCCGTCCGCCCGTGACGCCGCAGCGTCTCCAGCGTGGCCTTGTCGTCCGCGGTCCGCAGGAACGCCCGCCAATCGTTCACCTCGGCCACCAGCGGGCCGCCGGGGGCGATCAGGGCGTCGCCGCGACCCGTACGGGCCGCGCGGGAGAGGTGGCGTCAGGCTCGGATTGCGTCGGCGTCAGGGTTTCCAGATTTCGAGGTTGCGGCGCGGGTTGATTTGGTCGGGTTCGACGGCGTAGATCTCGCCCTCGCAGGTGAGGACGTTGACCATGTTGTGGTGCCGGGCGGCCACGCCCTTCTTGCTCTCGAATTCGTCGGGGAAGTAGCGCGGGTAGGGCAGGTCGGCGACGATGGCCTGCTCGTATTCCAGCAGCAGGACGGTCGACGGGCGGGACCCCGCGGGCTTGATCTTCACGTTCATGCCGTAACTGGCCGTATCCGACGGCAGCATGCCGAACGGGCCGTAGTTGGTGTACTTGACGGTGGGGGAGGTCAGGATGCGGGTGTCCTCGCCGGGGAACGAGATGCCGAAGTCCATGGTGTAGGTCCGGCGGTCCTGGGATAGGGTGACGCGTTCGCGGTTGCGTTCGTAGCCCCGGCTTCGCTGGCCGGTGGAGTACTGGGTGGCGCCGATGATGGCGTCGCTCTGGTCCAGGGTGGTGTCGGTGCAGATAACGCCCAGGATGGGCTCCTTGAAGGTGACGGAGCCGTTGGCGTTGGCCTTCTGGTTGCCGGGCGAGTCGAAGTGCAGGAAGTAGACGTTGACGACCGTGCCCTGGGGGATCGTCGTGCCGCGGGCCGAGAAGTCGGGCAGCGGGTCCTTGCCGTAGGTCCCCGGCGTGGCGATGTCGACGACGACGTTCCTGGGCAGGGTGAACTCCTCCTTCTCCAGGAACATGTGGATGTTGGTGGCGCTTTCGAGGATGTCGTTGAAGCGGGCCGACTCGGGAATCTGGGGCAGGAGTTTGACGTTGCCGCTGGGCCTGGCCGGCGGATCGTTGGGGTTATAGGGTTTGATCTCGATATCGTCCATGGGGCAGATGAGCATCTCGGTGGCCCCGGTCTCGTGGACGATGGACGTCCAGCCGTACGCCGAGGGGAGCAGGTCCGACCCGCCCGCGAAGAACGCGTTGTAGCAGTACTTGAGGTTGATCTTGCACTGGGTCTGGTAGTAGGAATCGTAGGCGAGCTGGGCGCCGGGGAAAAGCAGGGCCGCCAGGACGGCGATGATGAGAATGACGACCAGCAGTTCCATGAGGGTCATGCCGGGCCGGGCCCGCCCTGGCCGTTCGGCCCGCCCGTTGGGCTTTACGGTCCCGAAGGGATCCAGACTTCGGACCAGGGCCGAGCCGCCTGCCCGAGCCTTCGGCTCAGCCGAACGGCCAGGGAAGGCTCGGGCAGGCCGCCCGCGCCTGAAGGTCTCCACACCGTGACGGCGTTCGTGTTGGATGAGACCGACCATGAGCGTTCCCTTTCAGCGTGTCGGTTTGGCCCATCTCCATGCGTTCGCAAAGGCGCTGCGCCGCGCGGTTCCGCCGCCTACTCCGTGGCCTCCGCCGGAAGCGTCTTCTTGATGGCGGTGATGACGGCCTTGGCCGGGTCGCGCGGCACGTAGCCGGCTTTCGGCATCTCGCTGATATCCAACAGGATTACGTAGTACGGGCCGTACGCGAAGGTCAGGGCGCCTTCCCGGCGAAGGGCGGTGATGCCTTCGGGCAGGGCGGTTGTGTCGGCGTAGTCGGGGGCGGCGAAGTCGACGGCCTCCTTGGCCCCTTCGGGCTTGCCCATGTACGCCAAGTTCAGGCCGATGGAGAGCGGCTGGCCGTCCACCTGGACGACCCAGGTCGTGTCGGCGTACATCCGCAGGCCGTAGTACACCAGCCGGTTGCCGGTCAGGCCCAGGTACTCCTTGATGCTCTCGGAGTCGAACCAGCCGGGGGGATCCTCGGGCTCGGCCTTGGCCTCGGCCTGGAAGGTGGCCAGGACCTGGTCCATCTCGGCCCGGATCTCCTTGTCGCTGGGGCCCTCGTCGCCGGAGCCGCAGCCGGCGGCGGCCAAGGCGAGGGCGCCCAGGACGGCCAGCAGGAGGCCGGCCGGGCGATAGCGGCCCGTGTCGGCCCGGGACGGCGTCGGCGGTCGGTCCGTCAGGTTGCGGCAGGTGGATGAGGTCACGTGGCTCCTCCCCGGCTGAACGGTTTCGTGTTCGCGCGCAGCACGCGCTGATTGTGTTCCAGCGCCCAATTATACGCATCGGCCGGCCGGGCACAAGACTTCACCCGACGCAGCCTGGGGCAATCGGGGGCCGCGTGGACCGTGTGCCGGGCCGCCAGAATGGCCCCCTGACGGCGAAATCCGGGTTGACATCCGCCTTGGCGGGGCCATACTGCCTGTGACAGAGGTAACGTCTCGATATCCCATGAAAGGCCGACAGGACACGTGGCGAGCAAGACCGGGGCCATTTCGGAGCGGGTGGTCGCGCGGCTGAGCCAGTATCGCCGGCTGCTGAACGTGCTGGCCGCCGAGGGCGCGACGCACGTCCTCAGCCGCGAACTGGCGTCGCTGGCGGGGCGGACCGCCGCCCAGGTCCGCCGCGACCTGATGGCCCTGGGCTACGCCGGCAGTTCCGCCCGCGGGTACGAGGTGGCCGGCCTCCTGGCGAGCATCCGCGCCTTTCTCGACCAGCCGGGCGGGCAGGGCGTGGCCCTGGTGGGCGTGGGGAACCTCGGCAAGGCCCTGCTGACGCACTTCACCGGCCGGCGGCCGAACCTGGCCATCGCCGCTGCCTTCGACACCGACCCGAGCAAGGCCAACCGCACCATCAACCAGTGCCGCGTCTGGGCCATGGGCCACCTGAAGGACGTGCTGAAGGCGAAGAAGATTCGCGTGGCCATCATCGCCGTGCCGCCCGAGGCCGCCCAGGCCGTGGCCGACGCCCTCGCCGCCGCCGGGGTCCGCGGCATCCTGAACTTCGCGCCCGTTCGCCTGCGGGTGCCCGAGGGCGTGTACGTCGAGGACCTGGACATGACGGTGTCGCTGGAGAAGGTGGCGTACTTCGCCCGCCGGGGCGCCGACGCCCCGTAGCGCCCGTACGGGCGACCGGGGCTTGGCGCCGGGGATAAACCCCGGCGCTACATGTGTGGCCCGGCCCGTACGGGCCGGGAGAACGCGACGCCGTGCGAGCCGCGACCGTCACGCTGTCATTTCGACCGAGGGCCCGGAGGGCCCGAGCGGAGAAATCTCGTTGTTCGCGCATCGAACAGCGAGATTCCTCGACTCGCTTCGCTCGCTCGGAATGACAACGCGCATGCGGCTCGGTCGAAATGACAGGCAGTCACCGTGAACGCCGGCGCGGCGGGTCAGGAGACCCGCCGCGCGGGAAAGGTGCGCCCGCGCGGCAGCGCCTACTCCATCTCCACCTTCATCTCGTGGATCGACCAGTGCCACTTGTCGGTCTTGCCGGTCTGGACGATCTTGACGTGCTGCGTCCGCACCGGCTGCGGGAACCGGATCGTCGTCCCGTCCGTCGTGCCCTTGCCCGTGACCACGGGGCCCTTCCAGTCCTTGCCGTCGTCGGAAACGTACACCTCGTAGTCCCTCGGCCAATCGTTGCCGGAGGGCTCGTGGTCGAGCGTGATGGCCTTGACGGTGACGAGCATCTGGAAGTCCATGGCGAACCAGTCGCCGGGTTTCATCGGGTGGCCGGTGTCCCAGCGGGTGCCGGGATTGCCGTCGACGGCCTTGCCGGCGGCGCGGGGGTTCGAGCCGGCGGTCACCTTCAGTTTGGACGAGACGAGGGCCGCGCGGATGCGCGAGGCGGCCTTGTCGGCCTCGGCGGCGAGGGCGGCGTCGCCGCGGCACGCCTCGGCCAGCGCCAGCGCCTCCGGGCGCGCCAGGGCCGGCAGGGCGCCCAGGACCATGCGTTTCTCCTCCGGCCGCTCGGCCATCGCCAGGGCCTCGCCGAGCATACGGACCGACTCGGCCGCCGGCCGCTTGCCGGGCATCGACGCCATCCGCACGAACCCGCGAAGGGCCAGCACGCGGTTCGACGCCGACGTATCGCTCTTGGCGATATCCTTCAGTGTGTCCATAGGCGCGGGGTCGGGCCAGTCCGCCAGCGCCCGGACGGCGGCTTTCGCGACGTCGGCGTTGTCGCTTGCGAGTTGGCCCTTGACGGCCTCGAGGGCCTTCGCGCCGCCCGTCTGTTGGAGGACCGCGAGCAGGGCGACCTTGGCCTGGGGCGAGGCCTTCTCGAGGGCCTCGGCGATCGGGGCCGCGCCGGCGTCACCGCCCGCCCGGCCGGCGGTTCGGGCCACGGCGTCGACGAGGGCCCGGCGCTCCTCGTCTGCCGCCGCCGAGACCAGCAGCCGCACCAGGGCCGGCAGTTCCGCCGGACCGCCGAGCGCGCCGAGCGCCTTGATCGCGGCCAGGCGGACGGCCGGGTCGGCGTCGCCGGTGGCGGCGAGGGCGGCGGGCACGGCCTTCTCGTCGCGGCGGGCGGCCGCCACCTCGATGGCCTTGGCGCGGATGGCCGGGTGGTCGGCCTCCGCGAGGCGCATGATGGCTTCGCCGACGCCGTCGGCCGAGAGGCGGGCCAGGGCGTCGTCGGCGGCCTGGGCGGCCTCGCCGTCGGCCAGCGCGGCCTTGATGAGCGGCTCGACCTGGGCGGGTCCGCCGATGACGGCCAACGCGCGGGCGGCGGCGACGCGGACGCCGGCGTCGTCGCTCGCGAGGGCGGCCGCTGCGGCGGGGGCGCAGGCGCGGTCGCCGCGGGCCTCCAGGGCGCCGAGGACGATTGTCCTGGCGCCGGGCGGCAGGTCGGGCAACTGGTCCGCGAGGGCCCGGCCGACGCCTTCGCCGGGCATCTCGGCGATGAAGCCGCCCACGGCCTGGCTGAGGGCGGCGTCGCTGCTGCGGATGAGCGGCAGGACCGCCGGGATGGCCTTCTCGCCATCGACCAGCACCAGGCCGCGGATGGCCGCCACGCGGACGAACGTGGGCCGGCCTTCGTCGGCCATGCGGCGGTAGATGGCGCCGGCGGCGGCCTTGTCGCCGGCCCCGGCCATGCGGTCGGCGCAGGCGAGGAGGGCGTCGGCCCAGGCGGCGGCCAGCGGTTTCGGGGCGGTGAGGGATTCGAGGGCCCGGGCGGCCTCGGCCGTGCCGATCTGCCCGAGCGCGGTGATGGCGGCCGAGGCGGCGGCCTCGTCGGCGCCCCCGGCAAACTTCGAAAGGGCCGGTACGGCGGCGGCGTCGCGTCGGAAGCCCAGCGACGAAATGACGCCGATTCGCAGGTCGCCCTCGGTCTTGCCGAGGGCGGCCCGCAGGGCCTCGCCGGCCTTCTCGGCGGGCAGGGCCTGGAGGGCGAACCGGGCCATGTGCGACAGGTCTTTATCCGTCAACAGGGCCGCCAGCGCCGGCACGCACGCCTCGGAGCCGCAGCGGCGCAGCATCCGGCAGACGAACTGCTTGCAGCCGTAGGTGGCCTTCGGGTCGGCCATGGCGGCGAGGAGTTTGGCCTCGACGGCGCGGCGGCCGGGGTCGTCGGCGTCGCGGACGGCGTCCTCGATGGCCGTCAGCGGCGCCCGGCTCATGCCCTTGGCGAGTTCGTACGTGACGAGATAGGTGTACGGGTCGACGTCGGGCGGGGCGTCGGCCGGAGCGCCGGCGCGGGCGGCCTCGGCGGCCGAGGCTGCGGCCAGGGCGAGAGCGGCCAGGAGGGCGGCGGCGAGTGTTCGGCGGGTCGGCATCGGATGTCCTTTCGCTATGGGTTGCAAGCTGCAAGCGACAAGCCACGGGCCACAAGCAACGGCAACGGGCAACGGCGACAGCGACAAACGACATTTAGCCGCCGGACTTGTCCGGCGCGTGTTTTCATCCGCGACGCGCAGCGGAGCGCGTTGGTCGAACAGCAACGGTCGCAGGCCGCCTACAGGTGCCAGGGCTCGCGGTACGGGCGGCCGAGGAGGGCGGCCGCGCCGGGGTCGCCGACGATCTCCTCGGTCTCGGGGTTCCATCGGATCTTGCGTCCGGTGAGCATGGCGATCTCGCCCAGGAGGCCGACCGAGATGGAGCGGTGGGCCACCTCGATGGGCGTGATGGTTTTCTTGCGGGTGCGGACGCAGTCCAGGAAGTTGCCGTGGTGATTGCGGCTTTCGTACAGGTGGATTTCGCCGGGGCCGATCTGCTCCTTGAGGATGGCGGGGTCGGAGGCGTCGATTTTGCCTCGCGTCACCCAGATCCACTTGCCGTTCTCGCCGTACCAGCACGTGCCCATGCCGTGGGGCTGCCGGGAGGCGTTGGCGACGACCATCTCCAGGCCATCGGCATAGGTGCACGTGAACTTATAGGCCTTGGGGGTGTTGAAGAGGCCGTCGCGGGGGTACTCGCCCACGCCCTCGATTTCGACGGGGCCCGTATAATCCAGGCCGAGGCCCCAGTGGGCAATGTCGATGTGATGGCCGGCCCAGTCGGTC
>JADHXV010000001.1 GCA_016782785.1 Planctomycetota bacterium
CGGGCGGGCGCCAAGGCCGGCAACAAGGGCGCCGACGCCGCCGCCAGCGCCATCGAAATGGCCAACCTCCTGGATCAACTGCCCCGGAAGTAGGCAAGGTACACAGACAGGGGCCCGAGGCGAACCCGGCGGACTGTCCGGCGCCCGCACGGCAGCGGCGCGGCGGTCGTGGCCCGGCGCCTTGGGCTCGCGATGTCTTTGGCGGGTCGTTACCCCATGAAGCGACGTGAGCGGGCACGCCGGATGGCCCTTCAGGCTCTGTATCAACTGGACGTGCGGGGCGAGGAGTTCGGGCCCGAGGCGGTCCAGTTCCTCCGCGACAGCACGCGCGACCCGGAGGTGTACTTCTTTGCGCGCCGGCTGGCCGAGGGCGCCTGGGCGTGGCGGCGCGAGGCCGACCTCCTCATCGAAGAGGCCGCCGAACACTGGCGCATCCACCGCATGGCCCCGGTGGACCGGAACATCATCCGCCTGGCCACGTGGGAAATGTGCCGGGCCGACGATATCCCCGAGCGCGTGGCCATCGATCAGGCCATCGAAATGGCCAAGGAGTTCAGCGCAGCCGAGGCCCCGGGGTTCGTCAACGGCGTGCTGGACCGCGTCCTTCGGCTGGCCCGCGAGCAGGGCCTGGTGGCCGAGGAAGAAGCGGCCGATGCCGAGGAGGCAGCGGACGGGCAGGGCGACGAGGCGGCCGCTGGAACAGACGAGGGGGCCGCCGACGCCGAGGAGGCGGGACAAGGGCAGGACGGCGTTTAGTACGCCAACGTGACAAGGGCGATTTGCGCGGCGGGTCTCCGCACCCACCGCGCAACAATCGGTGTTCTTTTGGCGGCGCGGCCCGAACGGGCCGCGCGGAAGGGGAAAGATGTCATTCTGAGTAGGCCCGAAGGGCCGACGAAGAATCTCGCCTTTCTTTCCTGAGCACACGGAGCAGGCGGCATGGTGTTGAAGAAGTGGCTGGGCAAACTCTCGTCGGGTCTGGCGAAGACGCGGTCGCGGCTGGCCGACGGCATGCGCGACCTTTTTCGCGTCGGCCGCAAGGTCGATGCGGCGTTTCTGGAGGAACTCGAGGAAACGCTCATCCTGGGCGACGTGGGCGTGGCCACCACCCAGCGGATCATCGAAGACCTGAAGGCCCGCTACCGCGACCGCGAGATCACCGCCGCCGACGATCTGCTCGGCATCATCAAGCGCGACCTCAAGGAAGGCCTGGGCGACGCCGACCGGTCGCTGCACACCAACCCCGACGGTCCCACGGTGGTGATGGTGGCGGGCGTCAACGGCAGCGGCAAGACGACGGCGGTGGCCCGGCTGGCGCGGATGCTCATGGGCCAGGGCCGCTCGGTCCTCCTGGCCGCGTGCGACACGTTCCGGGCCGCGGCCCACGAGCAACTCGGCATCTGGAGCGACCGCGTCGGCGCCGACATGGTCCATCATCAGATGGGGGCCGACCCGGCGGCGGTGGCGTACGACGCGGCGGAGGCGGCCGTCTCGCGCGGCATCGACTTCCTGCTGGTCGACACCGCCGGCCGCCTGCACACGCAGGACCACCTGATGCGGGAACTCTCGAAGATCCGCAACGTCCTGGCCAAGAAGGTGCCGGGCGCCCCGCACGAGGTCCTGCTGGTGCTCGACGCCACGACCGGCCAGAATGCCATCGCCCAGGCCAAGCAGTTCCGCGAGGCCACCGACGTGACGGGCGTGTTCCTGGCGAAACTGGACGGCACGGCCAAGGGGGGCATCGTGCTGGCCATCCGGAAGGAACTGGGCATCCCCGTCAAGTTCGTCGGCATCGGCGAGGGGCCGGACGACATTGCCCCCTTCGACCCCGACACGTTCGTCGAGGCGCTGTTCGGGGCTTGAAGCCAACAGCTCTGTTGCTGTAGGCTGGCGTAGTGCTATCATGGTGTGCGGACATTGTGCTTGGAGCCTGCGCGTGATCCCTCACATTCGCGAGGTCCGTATCAGGAACTACAAGAGCGTTGACCAGGCGGCGGTGTCTCTTGAGCCGTTTACGCTGCTTGTTGGTCCGAACGGTTCAGGGAAAAGCAACTTCATTGATTGCCTTGCCTTCGTGCAGGAGTGTCTGGCCGAGTCTATCGAATTGGCTTTCAAGAACCGAGGTGGCATCAACGCAGTGCGCCGCAAGTCCGGCGGACATCCCACGCACATCGGCATCGGGCTGAGCCTGTGCTTGCACGACGGCGGAACGGCTGACTACGGGTTCGAGATCGCGGCTGAGAAGGCCGGTGGCTTCCGCGTTGCGCGCGAGTCATGCCGCAGGCGTCCATTCATGGGGCCAGAGGCGGGCTTTGAGGTTGTCGACGGAGAGTTCATCAAGGAGATTGCTGGCATACGACCTAAGGTCTCGCCTGATCGCCTTGCCTTGTTTGCGGCATCCGCGACCGAGGAGTTCAGGCCGGTTTTTGACTTCCTCACCTCAATGCGCGTCTACTCGGTGGCTCCTGAACGGCTCCGCGAACTGCAGGATCCTGATCCCGGCGTATACCTTAAGCGTGATGGAAGCAACGCCGCCGCTGTACTCAAGCAAGTGAAGCAGGCAGGTGGAGGAAACGACAGGTACGCGCGGCTTTGTCGGCTACTTTCTAAGGTCGTGAGGGGCCTAAGCTGCGTTGAGTACCGACCCGTCGGCCAAAAGGAGACGCTTCAGTTCAGGCAGGATGTGGGCCTAGCCCACCCCTGGCGCTTCGATGCCCTCAACATGTCAGATGGTACTCTTCGCGCTCTGGGGCTGCTGCTGGCCGTTTACCAGGTCGGAAAGGCTTCAGTTGTGGCAGTCGAGGAGCCCGAGGCTACCGTGCATCCTGCGGTGATGGACGTGATCGTGGACGTACTCCTTGACGCCTCGAATGACCGTCAGGTGCTGGTAACCACCCATAGCCCCGACATCCTGGAGCACAAGGGGATCCGCGACAGCCAGATAAGAGTGGTAACACTTGATCAGAACCGGACCCTGATTTGCCCTCTGTCCGAGGCCAGTCGAGAAGCCGTGCGGAGTAAATTGTACACGCTGGGCGAATTGCTGAGGTCTGACGAACTCTCCGCGGACGTCAAGGCCGCCAAGAGGGCTGCTTCGGAGTTCAGCCTGTTTGACTCTGCCAAGGATCCATTCCAGACGCCGCAATGACCGCCTCAATCGCCACTATTGTGGAGGGCCAGTCAGAGGTCCAGAGCGTGCCGGTCCTCTTGCGCCGTATCCTCTCCGAGTGCTTGGGCGCTTCCGGTGTTGATGTGGTTCGGCCCTTCCGGGTTCCACGCACCAAGATCGCAAGGGAACGCGAACTGGAGCGGGCGGTAAAGCAGACGCTGAGAGACAGGCCCAACGTTGAGGCCATACTGGTACTGCTGGATGCCGACGACGACGATCCCGCCGCCTTCGGACTGGCGCTTGCCGAGCGGGCGCAACAGGTGAGCGCCAAACCGGTGGCCGTGGTTCTGGCGACGAGAGAACTCGAGGCCTGGTTCCTGGGGGCCAAACGCTCTCTCAGGGGGGTCAGAGGCATTCGCGATGACGCCGAGCCGCCACCCAACCCAGAGGGTATGCGGGGAGCCAAAGAGTCGCTCTCCCGCAATATGACCGGTCGGCGGTATCTTGAGGTAGATGATCAGCCTGCACTGGCCGGTAGAATGGACCTTGAGGCGGCGAAGGCAGCCTGTCCGTCGTTCGCCAGACTTGTGCGGGAGGTGACGCGCCTCGTGGCATGCATTCCGTCCTCTCTGCGCGGTGGATGAGAGGCGCCGACGACATCGCCCCCTTCGACCCCGACACGTTCGTCGAGGCGCTGTTCGGATCCGGCGAGGAATAAGGCGGGGCACGGGCTCGGCGCGGCCGGTGTATATGCCTTAAGGCTTGACGCGGGCGCCTCTGGAGCCTAAAAGAGATGAAGGCCGGCGACGGCCGCTTCGCCGCGTGCCCGGCCATTGGTCATTGCACCCCGAAGGACCACGAGAGGAGAACCTATGAGCACGGCACAGGACAAGAAGAAGGTCATCGAACTGCTGAACCAGGGCCGGGCGGCTGAACTGACGGCCATCATGCAGTACATGGCCCAGCACTACGAACTCGATGACGCCGACTACGGCAAACTCGCCAAGATCATGAAGACCATCGGCATCCAGGAGATGAACCACGCCGAGCAACTCGCCGAACGGATCCTGTACCTCGGCGGCACGCCGACGTCGGAGCCGGACGGCAAGGTCACCAAGGGCCAGGACATCGCCGCCATGCTCAAGCGCGACATCGGCCTGGAGACGGGGGCCGTCGAGATGTACAACGCCTCCGCCATGGGCTGCGCCAAGGCCGGCGACCACACGTCCAAGCAACTGTTTCAGGACCTCCTGCAGGACGAGGAGGAACACCTGGGCCAGTTCCAGAACATCCAGGACCACGTCGCCAAACTGGGCGACGCATACCTGGCCACGCTCGTCGGCGATCAGGGCGGCGAGGCGTAGGCGGCAACCTCCCTCTCCCTCGACGGGAGAGGGTTGGGGTGAGGGCGAGAACACACCGCGCGGCCCGCATGGGCCGCGCCGAACCGCGGTTTTCCCCGCGATGTCATTCTGAGGGTCGCCTTGCGACCCGAAGAATCTCGCCGTTGCCGTTTGTGGAGCAGCCCGCACGGGCCGAGCCACGCCGAGAAGCAAGGCGCTTCGTGCGCGTCCCGTCCGGTTGCGTCGTTCCCCGCGGGGCGATATACTGCCTCCACCACCCGCATCCCTCGAGGGCGAGCGCGCCATGATTATCTCCGACCTCCAGGCCATTGACGGCCGACGCTACCCCGCCCGGCGACGCACCCAGAACCTCGTCGGCGGCCCCGCCCCCATCCAGTGCCGCAACTTCTCGATGGGCTACGTCACCCTCGACCCCGACGGCGGCCAGGTGCCCTGGCACAACCAGGAGAGCGAAGAGGTGTACTTCGTCGTCACCGGCACGTGTGAAATGTGCCTAGGCGACGAGCGGCGGACCATCCACGGCGGCCAGGCCGTCTACGTCCCGCCGGGCGTGTACCACCAGATCACGAACATCGGCCCCGGCCCGGCCGTCTTCCTGTACGTCTACGGACCGGCCGGCGACGTGGCCCACTGGCGACAGGAACTGGCCGGCACGCTGCCGAAGGCGGGCGTCGACGTTCCGCCGCTGCCCCACGGCGCCCGGCCCCAGTGCACCGACGCGCCGGAGGCGTAGACATCGAATCCCTCGGCATTATCATGAACGGCGTCACGGGCCGCATGGGCACGAACCAGCACCTGGTCCGCTCGATCCTGGCCATCCGCGACGAGGGCGGCGTCCGGACCGCCGACGGCCGGACCATACTGCCCGAGCCCGTTCTCGTCGGCCGCAACCCGGAGAAGTTGAAGGCTCTGGATGCCGAGTACGGCCCGCTGCGCTGGACCACGGACCTCGATGCCGCGCTGGCCGACGCGTCGCTGCCGGTCTACTTCGATTCACTCTCCACGTCGCTCAGGCCGGCGTGCGTGCGCAAGGCCATCGCGGCCGGCAAACACGTCTACTGCGAGAAGCCGACTGCCACCACCAGCGACGAGGCGTACGCCCTGTACGCGCTGGCCCGCGACGCCGGCGTCAAGCACGGCGTGGTGCAGGACAAACTCTGGCTGCCGGGCCTCGTGAAACTCAAGCGCCTGATCGACGGCGGTTTCTTCGGCCGCATCCTCTCGGTTCGCGGCGAGTTCGGGTACTGGGTGTTCACGGGCGACGCCCCGGCCCGGCCGCCGCAGCGGCCGTCGTGGAACTACCGGGCGGAGGAGGGCGGCAGCCTTCTCGTCGACATGTTCTGCCACTGGCGGTACGTCTTCGACAACCTCTTCGGGCCCGTCCGGTCGGTGGCGTGCCTAGGGACCACGCACATCCCCGAGCGGTGCGACGAGGCCGGCCGCCCGTACGCCTGCACCGCCGACGATGCCGCCTACGCCATCTTCGAGGTGGGCGACGACGGCGTCGTGGTCCAGATGAACTCCTCGTGGTGCACCCGCGTCCGGCGCGACGACCTGCTTGTGCTCCAGGTGGACGGGACGCAGGGCTCGGCCGTGGCGGGCCTCCGCGACTGCCGCATCCAGACGCTCGCCGACACGCCCCGGCCCGTGTGGAACCCCGACGTGCCCAACCCCGTCGATTTCTGGGAAGGGTGGGACCTGGTCGACACCGACGCGGCGTACGAGAACGCGTTCAAGGCCCAGTGGGAGTTGTTCCTCCGGCACGTGGCGGCCGACGAGCCGTTTCCGTGGACGCTGCTGGAGGGGGCCAAGGGCGTCCAACTGGCCGAGGTCGGCCGGCAGGCCTGGCACGAGCGGCGATGGCTGGACGTGCCCGACCTCGCGCCGTAGAATGCGGGCAAGACGGCTGTGTGGCCCGGCCGGGTTGTCCGGCCGCGAGGCGCGCGGCAATTCGCATTTAGCCGCCGGACTTGTCCGGCGCGTGTTATTGGCATGACGCGCCCCGCAAGGCGCGCGGCGGGTGCGGAGACCCGCCGCGCGGTATGCAACGCTCGCAGGCAGAACGTTCGATCCAAGGAGGCCGACCATGTCCGCACACGACCACGCCGGACCGGATGCGTCCCATTTGCACTGTTGCTGCGGCGGCGAGCGAGGCGACCCCGGCGGTGTGTCTCGCCGCGCGTTCCTGCAGGCCACCGGCGTGGCGTTCACGGCGGCCGCCCTGGCTGGCTGCGCCTACGAGGCCGTCCGCAGCGCCGTCCCGCTGGAGGACGCGGCGCCGCCGCGCAAGCCCCTCATCGTCAAGCCCGTCTTCGCCTATGCCACGTATAAGCCCAGGCCGAAGACCAGCTGGCGGTCGTGGGGCGGCATCCAGACGCAGGCGGACGCCGACGCCGAGGTCCAGCGCATCCAGGCGGAACTCGCCCAACTCCAGGCCCAGGCCGACTTCCCCGTCCAGTTTCTGCCGGTCGCGCCCGTCCGGAACCCCAACGAATTCAAGGCCGTCGCCGACCTCGACCAAGCCGACGCCCTTATCGTCTACGCGGCCGGCGGCCCGCAGAGCACGTTCGACGCCGTCGTCGCGACCGGCAAGCACGTCATCTTCTTCGTCCGCCACCGGTCGGGGCCGGTGTACCTGTGGTACGAGATCATCTCGCCGCGCTACCTCCGCCAGCACACCGACACGCTGTCGGTCAAGGGCGTGGACTTTACCGACGTGGTCGTGGACTCGCAGGACGACATCGCCTGGCGGCTGCGGTCGCTCTCGGGCCTGAAGAATACGCTCGGCTCCAGCATCGTCTGCATCGGCGGACCGGGCGGCTGGTCCACGCCCGCGGCCCCGGACCTGACCAAGGCCAAGTGGAAGATGGACCTCCAGACCGTCACGTACAAGGAACTGGGTGAACTCATCAAGCAGGCCCGGGCCGACGAGGCCGCCCTGAAGCGCGCCCGCGACCGCGCCGCCGCCTACCTGGCCGACCCGGCCGTCTCGCTCGAAACCAAGCCCGAGTACATCGAGCGGTGCTTCATGCTCGACGACATTTTCCGCGGCCTGATGGCCAAGGCCGGCACCAAGGCCATCACCGTCCATAACTGCATGGGCACCATCATGGGCGTGTCCGACACCACGGCCTGCATGACGCTCTCGACGCTGAACGACGCGGGGTACCTGGCGTTCTGCGAGTCGGACTTCGTGGTCATTCCGGCGGGCGTCCTGATGGCCAACATCACCAACCAGCCGGTGTTCCTGAACGACCCCACGTACCCGCACCACGGCATCACCACGCTGGCTCACTGCACGGCCCCGCGGCGGATGGACGGCAAGAACCTGGAACCCGTTCGCCTCGTCACCCACTTCGAGTCCGACTTCGGGGCCGCCCCGAAGGTCGAGATGCACAAGGGCCAGGTCATCACGAACGTGCTGCCGGACTTCAAGGCCGAACGCTGGGTCGGCCTGAAGGCCAAGATCATCGACGCCCCGTTCCTGCCCATCTGCCGGAGCCAGATTGACATCGCCTACGGGGTTGACGACGACCTCGTGGCCGAACGCATGCCGGGCTTCCACTGGATGACCGTCTACGGCGACTGGCGGCGCGAGATCGGCTACGCCCTGAAGAAGATTCCCATCACGTGGGAGGACCTGGGGTGAGCACCGCCAGCCGGGAAAAGGAGCGTGACGTGATCAGCCGGGTGGCGCGCGCCGTTGCGTTCGCCGCGGCGCTGGCCGGCCTGGCCCTCGCGGCCGCCGGCTGCCAGGCCTGGTTCGACCCGTTCCTGGATGTGCCGGAATGGAAGACGGTCCGTTACGGTGACGAGGACCCGGCTTCGCCCATCAAGGGCGTGACGCGCATGACGCCCGTCCAGGAGTGCGAGTACAGCCACTACGTGCGGGCGATGAGCGGCGGCCTGGTGGTGGCCCGCGAGGTCCGCGGCGACTGGATCTACTACGCCGTGACCCGCCGGCAGTTCGTCCAGTTGCCGCCCGACGCCGAAGGCCAACAGCCTCGCGTGGTCCAGGCCGTCGTCGTCGAACGCTGCAAGGCGAAACAGCCGCCGGTGCCGCCGCCCGTCCCGCCGTACGAGATGCCCGAACGCCCGCCGTCCGGCACCGTCCCGACGGTCGACAAGAAGCAGAGGGAGAAGGTCCTCAAGAACATCGAGCGGAACCTGCCCACGCCGTAGGCGTCGAAGAGGTACGGCCGGGACCCGCTGCGGCGCGTGGGCGGCCGGTCCACGAGCGCATCCGAAAGGCACGCCATGCCACGCCTGAGTAGCCGAGCGCCGGC
This sequence comes from Planctomycetota bacterium, assembly GCA_016782785.1. Taxonomy (GTDB): domain Bacteria; phylum Planctomycetota; class Phycisphaerae; order FEN-1346; family FEN-1346; genus BS750m-G62. The sequence goes on from JADHXV010000001.1 coordinate 8,760, forward strand.
CGTCGCGCCGCCGGCACCGCTGCGATCGGTTGTCCTCCCGGCGGCCGCGCTGCTCGCGGCCCTGCTGACGGTGGCGACGCCGGCCCGCGGGGCCGAGGCCCCCGCCTGGCCCATAAGCCGCGAAGGCGACCTGTGGGTCGTCCAGACGCCCCACTACACCTTCAAGAGCGATCATAACCCCGACACGATCCAGACCCTCGCCAGCCAGCAGGAGGCCCTGTTCCGCGAACTGTACCAGCGGATGTCCAAGACCAAGCCGGTCGCCGAGGTCCGCCGCATGCTCATCTTCGTCTTTCAGACCGAGGAGGTCTACAAGAAGGCCATGGGCAAGGCCGCCGACGGCTCCAAGGGCCTGTACACCGGCAAGGCCATCGGGGGCTGGGGCGACGACATCGACAAACTCCTCGCCACCTATCGGCACGAGGGCGCCCACCAGTTCGTGGACCAGTTCATCGGCTCGAAGTGCCCGGTGTGGCTCAACGAGGGGCTGGCGGTCTACTACGAGCACGCCAGGTTCGAAAACGGCCAACTCAAGACCGGCCAGGTGCCCGATTACTACGCCTCGCTCCTGCGCCAGGCCGCCGAAGGCAACACCCTCATCCCCGTCAAGGACATGCTGGCGATAACGAGCGAGGCGTGGGCCGCCGCCGTCACCGGCAAGGCCACCCAGACCAGCCTCCAGTACGCCGAGGCCTGGTCCATGGTCCATTTCCTGGAGTACGGCGACGGGGGCAAGTACCGGACGCCGTTCATGCAGTACCTCTACTTCCTGGCCCGCGGGACGCACCAGGACGCCTGGCGGCGGACCTTCGGGGCCAACCTGGCCGGCTTCGAAACGCGGTGGCGGGCCTACATCCAGGACCTGAAGCCGGGGACGGTCCTGCCGTGCCGGCAGAAGATGGACCTTCTGGCCCGGTGGATTCTCCAATTTCACCCGAAGCACCCGGAGTATTTCAAAGATATCGAAACGTTCCGCGAGGCCGCCGTCGGCGGCGCCTTCGGCCACTGGAAACTGCCGGCCTTCCAGGGCCTGGAGGCCGTCGAGATCCGCGAGCCCGAGGCCATACGCGACCTCTTCCGATGCCCGGACGACCCGTCCCCCGGCGAGGCGCCCAGTTACGAACTGGTCACGGTCAAGGAAGGCGAGCCGCCTATCCTCCGCTGCACGCACCACGCCGGCTACATCTTCGAGACCGTGTACGAGAAGAACCCGGAGAAGAACGAGATCGGCATCCGCATCGTCACGAAACCCGCCCCGCCGGGCGGCCGCTGACGGTTTGCGCGATGGAACCCGGCCCGCCGGCCCCCGCGCCGGTCGCGGCCACGTGGAGCATCACCCATGATCGACGGCGTTCGCGTCACGCCCCTCAGGCCCATCTCGGACGAGCGCGGCCGGCTGATGGAACTCTTCCGCTCCGACGAGCCCGACTTCGAGAAGTTCGGCCAGGTGTACCTGACCACGGCCTACCCGGGCGTGGTCAAGGCCTGGCACTATCACAAGAAGCAGACCGACAACTTCGTCTGCATCCGGGGCATGATGAAGGTGGCCCTGTACGACCCGCGCGACGGCTCGCCCACGCAGGGCGAGGTCAACGAGTTCTTCCTGGGCGTGTGGAACCCGATTCGCCTCCGCATCCCGCCGGGCGTTTATCACGGCTTCAAGTGCATTTCGACCGGCGAGGCGATGATTATCAACACGCCCACCGAGCCGTACAGTCGGCAGCAGCCCGACGAGTACCGCCTGCCGGCCCACACCGACGAGATTCCGTACGATTGGTCGCGACAGGACCGGTAGGGCGGCCGAATGTCAAATGTCAAATGGTAAATGTTAAATGGACAATGACCTGGGAGGGGAGGGCGGTTATGGTTCGCGCCATCGTCCGTTGTGCACTCGTGTGGTCTGTCGCGCTAGCCGCCGGAGCGGCCCTGGCGGCGGAACCCGCACCTTCCGCCGAGCCTGCCGAGCCCGCCCGGCCGCGCGACATCAGCGGCGTCTTTCCTGACCTTGCCGTCCGCACGCCCGACGTGCCCGGCAGCGAGAGCGGCATCGGGGCGCTGATGCCCTGGGCCGACCGCCTCTGGATGGTCACCTACGTGGCCCACATCAAGGGCGAGGGCACGGGCCTCTTCGAGATCACGCCCGATTTCCGCCGCATCAAGCGGCCGGAGAGTGTCGTCGGCACGTATGCCAACCGCATGATCCACGTGCCGTCGAAGCAGTGCATCATCGGGCCGCACTTCATCGACGTGGAGCGCAACGTCCGCACGTGCGACGGCGTCAAGGGCCACCGCCTGACCGCCACCATGACTCACCTCACCGAGCCCGACAAGATGGTCTACTTTCTCACCATGGAAGGCCTGCTGTTCGAGGTGGACGTGAAGTCGCTCGAGGCCCGCCAGGTCGCGGACGTGAAGAAGGAACTGGGCATCGAGGGCAAGTGCCATTTCAAGGGCGGCTTCACGGGGGCCGGACGCGTCGTCGTCGCCAACAACTCGTACGACGAGCAGGACGTCCTCGGCAAACGCCACGACGGCCGGCTGGCCGAGTGGGATGGAAAGAAATGGACCATCCTCGAGCGCACCGCCTTCTGCGAGGTCATGGGCAACGGCCGCGTCATCTTCGCCACCGGCTGGGACGGGGCCTCGGTCATCCTCAAGATGTTCGCCAACGGCCGGTGGACCACCTACCGCCTGCCCAAGGCCAGCCACGCGTACGACCACGCGTGGTTCACCGAGTGGCCGCGGATTCGCGAGGTGGAAACCGAGCGGTATCTGATGCACATGCACGGCATGTTCTACGAACTCTCGACGCTGGCCTACGAGGGTTGGCCGTGGGCCCTGAGACCCATCGCCACGCACCTGCGGATCATCCCGGACTTCTGCTCGTGGCGCGGCCTGACGGTCCTGGCGGGCGACGAGGCCACCGCCGTCGGCGGGAACCTCTGGGCCGGCCAGCCCCAGTCCAACCTCGTCTTCCTCAAGACCGACGATCTGTGGCGCTTCGGCAAGCCGAAGGGTTTCGGTGGCGTGTGGCGCCAGAGCCAGGTCAAGGCCGACACGCCCTCCGACCCCTACCTCATGACCGGCTTCGACAAGAAGTGCCTCCACCTGGCGCACGAGGCCGACCGCCAGGTCACCTTCACGGTCGAGGTGGACTTCATCGGCAACGGCTCGTGGAAGCCGTACGGCAAGATCACTGTCCCGCCGAAGGGATATGAGCACCACGAGTTTCCCGCCGGTTTCGGCGCTCACTGGGTCCGCGTGACGTCCGACGCCGAGTGCACCGCCACGGCGTGGTTCACGTACGACTGAGTCACCCTGATTCCGGGGGGCAGGGGGTGAAGGTTACGGCGCGGCGGGTGTCCGCACCCGCCGTGCGTGCACATGGGAGACATGAATGGGCGAACCGCTGATGCTTGCCACCTGGACGACCGGCCAGGCCGCCAACGCGGCCGGATGGCCGCACCTTGTTGCCCCGGACGGCGGGGCGATCGACGCCGTCGAGCACGCCTGCCGCAACGCCGAGGCCGACCCGCAGAACATGACCGTCGGCTACGGCGGCCGGCCGGACGCCGCCGGCGAGGTCACGCTCGACGCCTCCATCATGGTCTCGCCCGCGCGGTGCGGGTCGGTGTGTTTCGTCCGGCGGTTCATGCACCCGGTGTCCATTGCCCGCCTTGTCATGGACCGGTCGCCGCACGTCCTGCTGGCCGGCGACGGGGCCGAACGCTTCGCCCTCGCGCACGGCCTGGAACCGGCGGACCTCCTGACCAACGCTGCCCGCCAGGCTTGGCAGGCGTGGCTCGCCACGCGCGGGGCCGCGGCGGTCGGCACGCCGCAAGCGAATATTGAGGAGGCCCCAGCCGCGGCCGCACCGGCCGCTGAAGCCGCCCACGTCGTCGAGGCCGCCGAGGCCGCCGAGGCCGCCGAGGCCGACCACGACACTATCGGCGTCCTGGCCCGCGACGCCGGCGGCCGACTGGCCGGCGCCTGTTCGACCAGCGGCATGGCGTTCAATGCTCCCGGCCGGGTGGGCGACTCGCCCATCATCGGTCACGGGCTGTACGTCGACCCGGACCGCGGCGCGGCCGTTGCCACCGGTCACGGCGAACTCGTCATGGGCGTGTGCGGGACGTTCCTGGCGGTCGAGCGGATGGGGCAGGGGGCGTCGCCGGCCGAGGCCGCCGCCGAGGTCGTCCGCCGCATCGCCGACGCCTACGACCTGGCGGAGAACGACCAGGTGGGAATCATCACGCTTGCGCCCGACGGCGCGTGGTCCAGCGCCGCCCTTCGCCGCGGGTTCCGCGTGGCCGTCCGCACGCCCGACCGCGACGAACTCGCGGAGCCGCACACCGTCCTGCTGACGTGATACCTGCAGGCCGGGGCACAGCCGCGGTAGTGTGTCCCCCCCGGCCCGTACGGGCCGGGCCACACAGTGCATTTCCGGGACGTCGTTCCGGCCTACACATCCACCGCGCCCGCCGGACGGTCAGCCGAGGGCCTCGACGACCACCTCGCGCATCCGCTCGACGGGGGCCGGCCGGCCCGTCCACAACTCGAACTGCTCCACCGCCTGCCGCACGAAGTGTTCCAGACCCGAGATGGTCCGGCACCCGGCCCGCCGGGCCTCAACAAGGAGCCGCGTCTGGCGCGGGTTGTACACGGCGTCGTAGACCACGAGCGCTTCGCGCAGCGCCGCGGCCGGCACGGGCGTGGCGTCGGTGTGCGGGTGCATGCCCACGGGCGAGCAGTTGAGGAGAATATCGCACGGCCGGCCGGCGACGGCGTCGGTCGGGCACGTGTCGGCGCCGATTTCCTTGGCCAGGGCGTCGGCCCGGTCGGCGTCGACGTCGGCAAGAGTCACGCGGGCGCCGCGCTCCGTGAGGGCAAAGGCCATGGCGCGGCCCACGCCGCCCGCTCCCAGGATCAGGCCCCGCTTGCCGGCCAGCCACCCTTCGCCCACGACGGCCTCGATCGATGCCGCCCCCGCCGTCCAGTCGGTGTTCGTGGCGAAGAGCGTGCCGTCGTCGCGCAGGTGGAGCGTGTTGACGGCCCCGATGCGCCGGGCCACCGGCTCGATCTCGTCGGCCGCGGCCATCACGGCCTGCTTGTGCGGAATCGTCACGCTGTAGCCGGCGAAGGCGAACTCGCGCATCGCACGGACGAACGCCGCCGGGTCGTCCTCGACCCACAGCGGGAGGTACACCGCGTCGTAGCCGATTTCGGCAAAGGCCGCGTTGTGGATGCGCGGGCTCAGGCTGTGCCCGACGGGGTCGGCCAGCACGCCGAACACCTCGGTCGCGGGGCCGATGGCGTCGTAACGGTACAGGCGGCGCATCTGGCGGGCCGTGACCTGCCCGGGGGCCGATTCGTGGCCGGTCTCGGGCGACGCGTACGTCAGGACGGCCCCGAACTTCGGGGCCAGGATTCGCGTCAGCACGCCCCGCTCGCCCATCGCCAGGGCGATTGTCGGAACCGTGGCGTCGCGCAGCAGGCGCAGCACCGGCACCGTGTCGAGGATGTGCCGGGCCAGGGTCGCGACCTTCACGGTGCCCGCGCCGCGTGCGGCCAGGCGGGTGTAGATGGTGTCCAGATCGTCTGGCGTTTCGGCGAAGTTGTGGTAACTGGCGATGACTTTGGCGGGCGGCACGTCGCCGAGCGCGTCGAGCGCGTCGTGCTCGACGTCGATGAACCGGGCGCCCAACCGGACGGCCCGGCGAAGGACGTCGAGGCGCTCGCGCTCGGGGCCCTCATAGAAGCCCCCCTCGCGCGTGGGCCGATACGTGACGATGACAGGGCAGGGCGGATGGTCGAGCAGGCGGTCCAGGTCGAACCCCCGCATGGCGTCGAGCCGCAGTTCGGCCAGGTCGGCCGTTTCGGCGGCCTCGGCCAGGGCCCGCAGCGCCTCGTCGGTGGTCTCGGGCGTCAGGCTGACGCAGAGCATGGGCGTCTCCGCGAGTCGGCCGGCCGGGGCCTCGCGGCGCGGGCGGGGCGTCGGCGGGCCGCGGCAGAAAACAGGCCGGCAGCGCGATGATATCCCGTGCTGCCGGCCGGAGGCGCGGGCCTACGCCGAAGCGGCTTCGGCCTCGGCCAGGCGTTTCTGCATGCGGCTGATGTGGCGTGCCGCGGCGTTGCGGTGGATCGGGCCGTTGTTGGCGGCCCGGTGCAACAGGCGTTCGACCACGCAGAAACGGTCTCGGGCGGTCGACACGTCTTTGGCGTCGACGGCGTCAAGGAACCGTTTGTGGGCGGTCCGGATGCGGCTCTTGGTCGTGCGGTTATGCTGGCGGCGGCGCAGGTTCTGGCGCGTGCGTTTTTTCGCGGACAACGAGTGTGGCATGCGGGTCCGTCTCCTTCCCTGGCGTGGGCGGCTACTCGGCGGATGTGTCGGCCTCGCCGCCCTCGGCGGTCTTTCGTTCTTTCTGCTGGCGGCGGAGTTCCTCCAGCCGCTTCGCCACGTCCTGGTACTGGTAGTCCTGCTGGACGATCACACTGTACCACTCGATGGCTTCGTCGTTCTTGTCCTGGATCTCGAACGTGCGGGCCAGGTTGTACCGCAGTTCCTTGCCGAGCGGGTCGTCCGAGAGTTCGTACTGCTTGATGGCGCTTTCGAACTGGCCCTCGGCCTCGCGGTGCAGTTTCTTGTCGAAGAAGCACTTGCCCAGCATGTTGAGCGACTGGATGCGCCGTTTGGGGTCGCGCGTGGTGGTCTGGAACGAGACGATGGCCTCGTCATGCGATTTCTGCCGGAACTGCCTCATGCCCAGTTCGAAGCGGATGCCCATGTCGGTGGGGTACTGGGCCTGGCGTTCCTGGTAGATGGCCAGTTCGAACTCGTCGCGTTTGGCGATGACCTGCTGGCGTTTGGCCTTGACGTCCTGTCGGTCGGGCTCGGCCTCGAGTTGCTCGTTGATTTCGCGCAAGGTGCGGCGGAACTCGGCCATGCGGATGTCGTCCTGCCGCATCTTGTAGCGGTATTCCTTGGTCTGCTCCAGGGCCTGCTGGAGCACTTGCATGGCCTCGTCGATGTGACCTCGGCGGGCCTCGCAGTCGGCCAGGGCCTCCATCTTGATGGGGTTCTGGGGGTCTTCTTCCAGGTTGGCCTTGAGTTTCTCGAACAGGGCGTCGAGTTGTTCGCGGGTCCGGACCACCTTCTGGGTGGCGGAGGCCGACGCCTGGGCCCGGTCGCGGATCATATCGTGGAAGTCGCCAACCTCCTCCAGTTTGCCCTTGTCGATGCTCGCCCGGGCCGACAGGTCGCGGGCGTGCTTGTCGAGCGACCGGTCCGAGGGGTCGATCTTGACGGCCTGCGACAGGGCGTCGACCGCGTCCTGGAAGCGTTCCCGCTGCTCGTACAGGTCGGCCAGGGTCGTGAAGACCTGCTTCTGCGGCTTCTTGCTGCGGAGGGTCTCCTCGGCGGCGATCTCGCCGAACCAGAGGGCCACGTCGGTGTAATCGAGCCGGCGGGCCACCTGCATCAACTGCATCATGAGGGTGACGTTCCGGGGGTCGCGGGCCAGGGCGGCCTCCAGGGCCAGCATCTGGTCCTTGTGCCGGCCGAGCATCTGCGCGAACGCCCCTTTGGCCTGTCCGAACAGCGCCCCCAGCCCGCCGCCCTTGCCCTGGTTGCGGCGTCTCAGGGCGCAGTCACGAAGGCCGCGGTGGCCCTTCTCGATGTCCAGGGGATTGTAGCGGAGGCCTTCCAGGTACAGATGGATCGCGTAGTCGAAGTTGTTGCGGATGGTGGCCTGTTTGGCCCGCTCAAAGCAGTTGTCGGCCATCTGGCGGGCATCGGGCGTAATCTGATCGGCCGGCAGGAGCGCCTCGGCGCCTTCGGGTGCCTCGCCCTCGGGGCCCTGGGCGTCCGGATTGGTGCTGTCGGGTTCCGACACGGTGACCGCCTCCTCGGGATATCGCCCCTGAGGTCGGCCCGAGAGCGCAGACGGCCGACCTCCGCGGAAGAACTCCAGTTTACCCATTGCCCAAGAGGTGTCAACCAAAATCGGTTCTGGCCTTGTGGCTCGGCATGGCCGCGCCTATAATACACGATTATAGCAGGGCGGCGGTGCAGGGTGCCGCTGCCGGGAGGTCCAACATGGGGTTGCATCTCTATCCCGACCCCGTTCTGCGCAAGCCGACCGAGGCGGTGACGGCGTTTGACGACCACCTGGCGGACTTGGCCCGCCGGATGGTCGAGACGATGCACGCCAACAACGGCCTCGGCCTGGCCGGGCCGCAGGTCGGCGTGGGGCGGAGCATCGTCATCGTGTCGCACGACGGCCGGCCGGGCGCCGAGGTCGTCATGGTCAACCCCGAGATCGTGGAGAGCGACGGGACGCAGGTAAGCGAGGAGGGGTGTTTGAGTTTCCCGGCCATCTTCGTCAAGATCCGCCGGTTCGAGCGCATCCGCGTCCGGTACCAGGACGTGACGGGCCAGCGCAGCGAGATCGAGGCCGAGGGTCTCTTTTCCCGGGCCATCCAGCACGAGTGCGATCATCTCCAGGGCCGCCTGCTCGTCGACCGCATGTCGGCCGTCCAGCGGATGGCCCAGAGGCGCCGGCTCCGCGAACTGAAGGACCGGTATCAACGTCAGGAAGCCGGCGCCGAGGCCGTCCGCTGACGCCCGCGCCCGGCCGGGTATCCTCCATGCGCATCATCTTTGCCGGGTCAGGAACGTTCGGCTTACCGAGCCTCCAGGCGTTGGTGGACGGCGGCCAGGAGGTGGTGCTGATCGTGATGCAGCCGGATCGTCCCGCCGGCCGCGGGCGGACGGTCCACATGGGCCCCATCAAACGATTTGCGCGGGTGCGCAACATCCCCTTTTTGCAGCCCGAGAACGTGAACACGCCCGCGCCGATCCGCCGCCTGCGCGAGGCCCGGCCGGATCTGCTCCTGGTGATCGCCTACGGCCAGAAGATTGGCCCCGAACTCCTGGCGCTGCCGCGCCACGGGGCCGTCAACCTGCACGGGTCGCTCTTGCCGAAGTACCGCGGGGCCGGCCCCATCAACTGGGCCATCATCGAGGGCGAAACCGAGACCGGCCTGTCGGTCATCCAGATGACTGAGCAGATGGACGCCGGCGATATCCTCGGCCAGCGCCCGACCCACATCGGCCCCGACGAAACGGCCGGCGACCTGCACGACCGGCTGGCCGACCTGGGCGCTCGGCTGGTGACCGAGGTGGTCCGCGATATCGCCCTCGATGAACTCCATCCGCGCCGGCAGAACGAGACGCAGGTGACGTTGGCGCCCCGGCTGAAGAAGTCCGACGGCCGGGTCGACTGGGCGGAGCCCGCCCAGCAGGTGCACAACCACATCCGCGGCGTGACGCCGTGGCCGGGGACGTTCAGTTTCCTGCCCACCGGCCGCAACAAGGCCTCGCTGCGGGTGGTGATCGACCGGGCGGCCGTCTCGCCCGCCTCGTCGGCAGGTAAGGCCGCGCCGGGCGAGGTCCTGGCCGCCGGCACCGACGGCATCGACGTGGCGTGCCGGCGCGGCGCGGTCCGCATCCTGGAACTGACGCCCGCCGGCAAGCGGCGCATGGCCGCCGCCGACTTCGTCCACGGACACGCCCTGGAGCCGGGCGACCGGTTCCTCGGCAAGCAGGAGACCGCCGGTGCCCGAGGCGCTTGACAGGGCCGTGGTGGCGCTCGCCAACTTCTCCACACGCCTGCGCCGGACGCGGTGCCGGCCCGAGGAGGTGCTGGTCCTCTTTGCCAGTTGCCTTCAGCGGTCGGACTGCGACCGCAGGCTGGACGAGGACCTGACCAACTGCGCCCGCTGCGGCCGGTGCGCCGTGGCCGCGTTCCTCGACCTGTCGGAGAAGTACGGCGTCCGGGTGTACCGGGCGACGGGCGGGCGCCGGGCGGCGGCGCGGGCCCGCGCGCCGGCCATCAAGGCGATCGTGGCCGTCGCGTGCCGCAAGGAACTGCGCGAGGGCGTGTTCGCCTGCCTCCCCAAGGCCGTCCTGGCCCGGACCATCGCCTGGCCGTGCGGTCCCTGCAAGGACACGACCGTCGAGATGGACCGCGTGGAAGAGGCGGTCCGGTGGCTCCTGCGATGACGCGGCCGCCGACGGCGCGGTCGGCGGCGCTCGAGGCCCTGGACCGCCTCGAACGCCGCGAAGGCTTTCTTCGCGATCACCTCCACGACATTTTCGCGCACGCCGACCTCGACCCGCGCGACCGCGCCCTGGCCCTTCAACTGGCCACCGGCGTGGTCCGGCACCGGCGGGTGCTCCGGCTGCTGGTCAGCCACCTGCGCGGGCCGGGGCGACGCACGGGGGCCATTCAGCCGCCGCTTCGACGTATCCTGGAACTCGGGGCGTATCAACTCCTCTTTCTGGACCGCGTGCCCGCCTACGCCGCCGTCAACGAGGCCGTCCAGGCGGCCCGCGAGATGGCCCGGGGACGCCAGGCCGAGCGGGCAGCGGGTTTCATCAACGGCATGCTCCGCGGCCTCGGGCGGCTGATTGCCGGCCGCGAGCCCGCCGGCCGGCCGGCTCCCGACGCCGTGCCGCACCCCGACGGTGGCGTCGTCCGCCTGGCCGAAGCCGTCCTGCCGCGGCCCGAAGGCGGCCGGGCCGTCTTCCTCGCCACGGCCTACTCGTACCCCGATTGGCTCGTCGAGCGGTGGGTAGATGCGTATGGCGAAGAGGCCGAGGTCGTCTGCCGTTGGCAGAACCGCCGGCCGCACACCTTCGCGCGGGTTAACCTCATGCGGCACACGGCCGAGGCGCTGCTGGCGACGCTCCGGCAGGAGGCGCCGGACGTGGCGCCCGGCCCCGAGCCGGGAACGCTGGACGTCTCGGCTCTTTCCATCGAACGGCTCGAGGCCCTGGCCGAGGCCGGGGACCTGACCGTCCAGGACCCGTCGGCGATGGCCGCCGTGGCGGCCCTTGCTCCGCAGGCCGGCGAGACGGTGCTGGACCTGTGTGCGTCGCCCGGTACGAAGACCACGCAGATCGTCGAGGCGATGGGCGGCGAAGGCCGGGTCGTCGCCTGCGACCGGAACGAGGAGAAACTGGAGCCGGTGCGGCGGACGGTGGCGTCGCGCGGCATCCGGTGCGTGACGGTCTGCCTGTCGGATGACGCGGCCGGCCACGCTCCGGCCGGCGGCTTCGACGCCGTCCTGGTCGATACGCCGTGCTCGAACACCGGCGTCCTGGCCCGGCGGGTCGAGGCTCGCTGGCGGGCCCGGCCGGACGATGTGGCCGACTTGGCGGCCATCCAGCGCGGCCTGCTGGAGCGCGCCATCGGCCTTGTGCGACCGGGCGGCCGGCTGGTCTATTCCACGTGCAGCCTCCTGCCCGAGGAGAACGACGCCCTCGTCGCCACCTTCCTGAAGGGCCGTAGCGGCTGGGAGCTGGCCCGGCGGGACCTTGTTCTGCCCGGCCCCGACCGCGACGGGGCGTTCTGCGCGCGCCTGAACCGCGTCGAGGCGGGGACAGCGTAGGCCGCGGCGCGCCGCGGCGCAACCCGAGCCCGCTGCGTGAGCAGCGGGGTACGTTCAATCCGCAGCGTGATGATGGCCTCGCCATGCCAGCGTACCCGCGACCTTACGGTCGCGGCTCGAACAGGCTGCGGGCCGGGCTCGCGCCGCGGCACAACCCGAGCCCGCTGCGTGAGCAGCGGGGTACGTTCGATCCGCAGCGTGATGATGGCCTCGCCATGCCAGCGTACCCGCGACCTTACGGTCGCGGCTCGAAGAGGCGACCCGCCGCGCGAGCGCCCCGGATTTACGTAGACCTTCCCGCGCCCCGCAGCCACAATGACGCCATGACCGCGTCAACCCACAGCCAGGACGGGTACCGGATGGTCGCCTGGGGCGGCTGGGTCGGCATCGCCGGCAACCTGACCCTCGGCGCAGCCAAGTTGACCGGCGGCATCCTGGGCACCAGCCAGGCCCTCGTGGCCGACGCCGTCGATACCCTCGGCGACGCGGTCACCAGCATCGTTGTCGTCCTGGGGGCGTGGCGCGCCCGCCGGCCGGCCGACGAGCGCCACCCCTATGGCCACGGGAAGGCCGAGGTCCTGGCCGGCCGAACCATCGCCGTCATCATCATGGCCGTGGGCGTGATCTTCGGCTACCGGGCCGTGACGAAGATCCTGAGCCCCGAGACGCTTTCGCCGCCGGCCCTCTGGACGATCTGGCTCGCCGTTGCCAGCATCGTCGTCAAGGAGGCGATGGCCCGGTACAAGATGCACCTGGGCCGCAAGATTCACAGCGAAAGCCTCATCGCCGATGCCCTCAACCATCGCAGCGATGTTTTCACGAGCATGCTGGCGGCAGCGGGCATCACGGCGGCGGTATACCTGGGGCCGGAGTGGCGGTTCCTGGACGCCGCCGCCGCCGTCATCATCTGCCTCATCATCTTCGGCGTGGGGGTGACGGTATTCCGGCGGACGGGCTCGGCCCTGATGGATGAGGCCGTCGACGGTTCCACGCTGGCGACCATCCGCAAGGCCGCCACGGGCGTCGAGGGCGTCCGGGGCACCGAGAAACTCTTCACCCGCCGCAGCGGCCTCGAGACCCACGTGGAACTGCACGTGGAGGTCGACGGGCACATGACGGTCGGCGACGCCCACGACATCGCCACCCGCGTCAGCCAGGCCATCCGCGACGCCGTCCCCGCCGCCACGCACGTCACCGTCCACATCGAGCCGCACGAGCTGGAAGGCGAGGGATTGCGGGAGCAGGACGTCAAGGGATCAAGGGAACCGGGGAGCCAGGTGTAGGCCGGGACGAAGTCCCGGCGAATTGGGATAGTAGACGTAGGCCGCGGCGCGCCGCGACCGACGCCTTACTTCATCTCCTGCAACCGATACGCCGGCGTCCCCAGGCCGATCTTCTCCATCTGCTGAATCTGCACGTACGGGTCTTTGCCGTGGATGCGTTCGAACAGGTGCCGCCCCTCGACCAGCGGGCGGTCGGGCGGCAGGCTGCCGGGCAGGGGCTCGCCGTCGCGCGTCAGGTCCAGGGCGGCGTTGTCGATGGCCACGATGTCCTCGCCCGCCAGGATGCCCACGTCGGGCACGAGCGACGGCGTCGAGAACCCCCAGCAGTCGCAATACGGCGTAATCTGCGTCAGGAACGTGATGTGGACGACCCGGGCGGGGTCGAACGTCTTAAGGACCTCCCGGGCCGCCAGGGCCAGGCCGTGCTGGAACGGCACGAAGCCGCCGCCCACGATCCGGATCGCCTCCTGGGGGCACGCCAGGACGCAGTGCCGGCAGTAGACGCAGTGATGGTAGAAGATCTCCAGGCGGTCGCGCTCCTTGTTCCATCGGGCGGCGCCGCGCTGGCACTCGCGGACGCACCGTTTGCACTTGGTGCATCGCGACTCGTCGTACACCAGGCCGCCTTCGAGGTGATGCAGGTGGCCGCGGGTCGTCTCCGTCACGCAGCCCATGGCCAGGTTCTTGCACGCGGCCCCGTAGGCGCAGTCGCCGTGGCCCTTGAAGTGGCTGAGGTTGACAAGGGCGTCGGCCGTCTCGATGGCGCCGACCACCTCCACGGTCTTGAGCGACTTGTAGCGGACCTTGTGCGGATAGAAGTGGGCGTCGTCGATGCCGCCGGCCGGCACGATGGGGACGCCCAGCACCTCCTCGGTGTAGCCGCGGCCTTTGGCGCCCTCGACGGTGAGCGACCCGTCGGTCACGAAGACGCGGCGGGCGCCGGCGTCCCTGATTTTCTGGATGAGCATCCGGACGAACACCGGGTGGATGGTGGTGTACCCGATGCTGTCGTGGCCGCCGCCCAGGTGCATCTTGACGGCGACGGTGGCGTCGCGCGAGATGCGGCGAAGGGGGAGGCGCTTAAGCATCCGCTCGAACTTGGCGGGGAGCGTGGCGTCGGCCTCCAGCCGCTCAATGGCCGCCGAGGCGAAAAGGATGCAGGCGGCCTTGGTCGAACCGTCTCGCGCGGCCGACCCGCCCGTCTTGGTCGAACCGCCTTGCTTGGCGGGCTTCCTGGTCTTGCGCGTCTTGGGCATCGGCTTCTCCGGGTGCTGAGGCGAGAGTCCGCTCGGATAACAATACGCGGTAGGCATGGGCAGTTCAAGCCGCGGGCGGATCGATAGTGGGGCACGGCAGGCGCGAAACGGGTTCCTGAACGGCCGGCGGATCGGCCGCGGGCCCGGGCACGTCCCCGTCCAGCCGCGACCACTGGTAGACTGCGAACGCCGCCATGGCTGCCAGAGAGATCAGCAGGAGCGCGAAGAACAGCCAGTGTTTCGTTGCAGGACGCATGGCGGCACCGCTACGGCATAGGCCGGTCGACCGGCCCGGACCGCCTGCTATCGTAGCCCGGGCCGACAGATTCCGCAACGTTTCGCGCCGTGTGTTTGACTCGGCGGGCGCCTGTGCTACCATACCTACAGGCGCTGCGCGCCGGCCCGCCGCAGGGGCGAAGGGCGCTGTTCGAGCCCGCCGCGGAAGCGGCGGGAGACGTACACACTGACGTGGCAGTATCACCAGGCAGAGAGGAGCCGCATGCGCATCCTTGTGACCAACGACGACGGCATCATGGCGCCGGGCCTGCTGGCCCTTCGGCGGGCCTTGGCGGACCTGGGCGAGGCCATCGTCGTCGCGCCCACCATGCCGCAGTCGGCCGTCGGGCACAGCATCACGCTGACGGACCCGATTCGCGTCCACCGCGTGGACCTGGGCGACGGCCTGGTGGGCCACGGCGTGGAGGGCAGCCCGGCCGACTGCGTTAAACTGGCCGTCCTCGAACTGCTCGACGAACCGGTGGACCTCGTGGCCAGCGGCGTCAACCTGGGGGCGAACGTCGGCATCAACGTCCTGTACTCCGGGACGGTGGCGGCCGCGGTCGAGGGGGCGTTCTTCGGCGTGCCGTCGGTCGCCGTCAGCATCGAGGACACCGACGCCCCCGATTACGACGGGGCGGCCCGCATCGCCCGCCGCCTCATCGACCAGTGGTTTGGCCGCAACGGCCGCGAAGCCATGCTCCTGAACGTCAACGTGCCGGACCTCTCGGCCGGGCCGCCGAAGGGCGTCCGCGTGGTCGGCCAGAGTCTGAAGGGCTGGCGCGAGGGGTGGGAACGGCGGAGCGATCCCCGCGGCCGCACGTACTACTGGATGGTCGGCGGCCCGGAACGCGAGGACCACGGGACGGATTCCGACACCGCCGCCCTGGCCGAGCGGTACGTCACCGTGACGCCGCTACGGTTCGACCTGACGGACCACGCGCGCCTGGGCGACGTGGCGGCGTGGGGCCTTCGCCTGTGAGCCGGCTGGCTGCGGGCCTCGCTCGTGCCGCCACCGTAAGGCCGCGGCAGGTCAGAGCCGGCGGGAGGCGCTGTTCGAGCCGCGACCGTGAGGTCGCGGGTAGGTTGGCATGGGGCGGGATCATCGCGCGCCGGATCGGACGTACCCCGCAACGGCGAGATTTCTCCGCTCGGCCTTGCTGCGCAAGGCCTCGGTCGAAATGACATGTCTGCCGTGGACGCTGGGCGAACCCTCGGTGGACATGACACGCGCGCACACGGCTCGGCCGCGCCAGGTCAGGGCCGCCGGCCCGGCAGGAGCCGGGCGGCTTCCTGGGGCAGCATCTCCCGCGGATGGGTGGCCCGGGCGGACCGCAGCCGCCACTTGCCGTCGGCGTCCGGGCCGAACACGCCTTCCCACGTGATCCGCTCGTACTGCTTCTCGATTGTCAGCGGTGTGCCCGGCGCAGGGCGGAAGCGGTAGGTCTGCGTCACGACGGCGTCGGTGTCGCCGATGGCGAGCTGAGGCGCCTCGGCGGAAGCCCGGACGTACTCGAGGCCCCGTCGGACCAGGTTGGCCAAGCCGTCCTTGTCGAGCGAGTCGCTCTTGTACGCCGGCGAGATGCAGGCGATGAACGCTTCGGCCCGGCCCGCGTCGACGGCGCGGTCCATGACGTCGAGCGTGCGGACGAGCCGCTCGCGGTCCGTCTCGACGGTGTACGCCAGGACGCCGACGAGCAGTCCGGCGGCGACGCAGACGACGGCGGCGAGGCGGCATCCGGACGCCCCGCGCCGGCGCCAGATCGTCCCGCACACGACCGTGGCGATGGCGAGCGCAACGAGCAGGGTGGTCGGGTTCTCGAAGACGAGATGGCGGAGCAGGTCCATGGCGGCCCCCCCTGGCTGCACGGCTCAACATCAATGATACGAGAAGCAGGCGGGGCGCGTCATCGAAAAACTGGAGTCGTGCGGCGCGCAAAAGGGGAGGCGGGGGTGAGGTCCCCGCCTCGGGTCGGCAAAGGGGCAGTGCGCCTTTGCCGGGACTCGTGTTGTCTACTCGCGGCCGGCCGCGCGGCGCTGGTTCTGCCGTGCCGCCGCCCTTGCGCGGTCAGAAGAACGACGGCCGGGTCTCGTGCCGCCGCTGCTCCAGGAACCCCTCGAGTTTCCGGCTGCGGACAGGGTGCTGGAGTTTGCGGATGGCCTTGGCCTCGATCTGCCGGACGCGTTCGCGCGTGACGCGGAAGATGCGGCCGACCTCCTCCAGCGTGTACGTCTGCCCGTCGCCGATGCCGTACCGGAGTTTGATGATCTCGCGTTCGCGGTACGTGAGGGTCTTAAGGACATGGTCGATTTTCGATTTCAGCATTTCCTGGGTGGCGGCCGTGACGGGCGACTCGGCGGTGTCGTCCTCGATGAAGTCGCCGAAGTACGAGTCCTCGCTTTCGCCCACGGGCCGGTCCAGGCTGATGGGGTGCCGGCTGATCTTCATGACGCGGCGGACCTCGGCCAGTGGCAGGTTGGCCCCGGAGGCCAGTTCCTCGAGCGTGGGTTCGCGGCCGACCTCCTGGAGAAACTGCTTTGAGATATTCCGCAGTTTCGACATCGTCTCGATCATATGGACCGGGATGCGGATGGTCCGGGCCTGGTCGGCGATGGCCCGCGTAATGGCCTGGCGAATCCACCACGTGGCGTAGGTCGAGAACTTGTAGCCGCGGCGGTACTCGTACTTGTCGACCGCCCGCATCAGGCCGGTGTTGCCCTCCTGGATGAGGTCCAGGAACGAGAGGCCGCGGTTGCGGTATTTCTTGGCGATCGAGACCACCAGGCGCAGGTTCCCGCCGGAGAGTTTGCGTTTGGCCTCTTCGTACTCGCCGAAGCACTGCTGGATGCGCGCGACGCGCTTGGCGAGTTCGTCGACGCTTTCGCCGCTCAGGCGTTCGAACCCGGCGAGTTCCTCGCGCAGGGCGGCGGCCTCGGCGGCATCCTCGGCGCTCGCGCCGATTTCGTCGAGCCGGCGCGCAATCTCCTGCTCCTTGAGGTGGATGCCGATCAGTTTCTTCATGACGCCCTGGACCTTCGAGGTCCGAAGGCTGAGTTCCTCGAGCAGGTGGACGCATTTCTGCCGGCGAGCCCGCATCTGCCGGCGCAGCGCCTCGGCCTCGTTGTTCGACGGGCGCCCGTCAACCAGCCGGTCGTAGTCGCCGCGGTTGGCCCGGAGCAGACTCTCGGCCGTGTCGAGGTTCTCGGGCGACCGCTTGATGATGGTGTTCTTGGCCAGGTTCTCCGAGATGCAGATCTTCATCGTGCGGTCGAACGGCAACTCGCCGGACTCCACCTGGCGCAGAATCTGGACGGCGCCGGCGATGGCCTCGTCGCTGGCCAGGACCTTCCGGCGGAACTGCTTCCGCGTCAGTTCGATGCGCTTGGCCAGAAAAATCTCCTCGTCGCGCGACAGCAGCGGAATCTCGCCCATCTGCGTCAGGTACATCCGGACGGGGTCGTCGATGCGCTTTTGCGTTTCGGCGTCGGTGGGGCCGGCCACACGGGCGGCGCGCTGGGCGGGCCCGGCGGATTCCCATTCGCTGTCCGACTCGCCCCGACGCGGCCGCTCGCGCCCGTCGCGCAGGGCCACCTCGTTCTCGTCCAGCAGTTCCACGCCCATCTCGTCCAGTTGCATGAGGATGCGGTCCAGGCGGTCGGGGCTGACCAGGTCGTCCGGCAGGCTGTCGTTCATCTCTTCGTAGGTCAGGTACCCGCGCTCTTTGCCCCGCTGCATCAGATCCTGGATCTGCTGCTCGGCGTTGATCCTGGCTTTGTGCTTGGTGTTGGCCATTGTGTCCTCGGGCGTCTCCATCCCGGCGTCGGGTGACGTGGGTTTCCGGGCGTTCAGCCTCGCCTTCTATGCCTGTCCGGAGTCGCCGGACATCCGCTTCCGGGCCGCCGGCGTCGTAAAAGCTTGTTTCTTGGCTTCGTTGCCGCGAGCCTCGGCGAACTCCTTCAGCGCCTTGTTCGGGTCGGCGCCGCCTTGGGTCGGGGCCTGGCCACGGGCCTGGCGACGGGCCTCCAGCAGCGCCTCCTCTTCGATCTTCTTGAAATCCCTCAGGGCCTCCTCGAGCAGGTGCTCGATCGGGCCGGGACCGGTGTCCGCCGGGTTCCTGACTGTTTCCATCGCTTGGCCTTGCTCGAACAACTCCACCGCCAGACTCGCGTCGGCCGGGTCCTCCATGCCGCGCACGAGGCCCGCCACGTCGGCGTCGCCGGCCGACGGGCTCGACCGGATCGCCTCGTACAGGCGCCGGAAGGCCGGCGTCTCGATGCGTTCCGGCGGCACGCGGTCCAGCACGTCCTCGATGGCCGACGGCCGGCACACCAGCGCCGTCAGCAGTTTCCGTTCGGCGACCCACTGCCGGCCGCGATGGGCCGCGTCGGGCAGGTTCCGGCCGACCTCGGTGCCGGCGGCTGACCGGCCTGCCGGCCGCCGCAGCCGGCGGAACTCGGCCCGCAGGGTCGCCTCCGGGATGCCGAGCGTCCGGCTCATGTGCCCCAGGATGAGGTCGCGCTGGAGCCTCAGGTCCTGCTGCGCCAGGGCAGGGGCCTTCAGGACGCTTTCGAGCATCGCCCGAAGGGCCCGCTCGCGGGCCGCCGGGTTCGTGGCCGCGTCCAGGTCCTGCTGGACGAGGTCCCACTTGTACTTGAAGGCGTCGGCGGCCCCGGCCAGGCACTGCCGGAAGCCGTCGGCCCCGTGGAGCGTGCAGAAGTCGCACGGGTCCTTGCCTTCAGGCACGACGGCCACGAGGATACGGACGTCGTGGGCGAGGAAAAGTTCCATCGCCCGGTCGGCCGCCCGCCGGCCCGCCAGGTCGCTGTCGAAGACCACGACGACCTCGTCGGCGTAGCGTTTCAGGGCCTGGATGTGGTCGTCGGTCAGGGCCGTGCCGAGCGTTGCCACGCACGTCCTGACGCCTGACTGCCACGGGGTAATCACGTCGAAATACCCTTCGACGACGACCGCCCGTCGGTCCGCCTCGATGGCCTCCCGCGCCTGCGGCAGACCGTAAAGGGCCTCCTTCTTGTGAAAGAGCGGCGTTTCCGGCGAGTTCAGGTACTTAGGCTCCTCGTCGCCCAGGACCCGCCCGCCGAACCCGATCGGCCGGTTCAACGCGTCGAAGATCGGGAAGATTGCCCGTCCCCGGAACCGGTCGTAGTAGCCTGTGCCGTCGTTTCGCGGAATGACGAGCCCGGCCTGTTCGAGCATGTCCAGGCCGATGCCGTCCCGAGCGCCGGCGCGAATCAGGTTGTCCCAGCCTTCGGGCGCGAAACCGAGGCCGAACGCCTTGATCGTTTCGTCCGCCAGGCCGCGTTGCTTCAGGTACTCGCGGCCGGGCGTGCCGAGCGTCGGATGCGCCAAGCCGGCCTGGAACCGTTCCTGGGCCCAGGTCAGGACGTCGCGCAGCCGGCGTCGGCCTTGCGTCTTCCGGCGGGCGTCGGGATCCTCCCGCAGTTCTATACCCGCCCGCTCGGCCAATATTCGCACGGCCTCGGGGAACGTGATGCTCTCCTTGGCCATCACGAAGTTAAACACACTGCCGCCACGCCCGCACCCGAAGCACTTGAAAATCTGCTTCGCGGGGCTGACGGTAAACGAGGGCGTCTTCTCGGCGTGGAAGGGGCACAGCGCCACATAGTCCTTTCCCGCCCTCTTGAGCGGGAAGTACCCCGACACCACCTCTACGATGTCGTTGGCGCGTGCAACTTCGTCTAGAATGTCGTTCGAGAAGAGTCCCGGCAACGCACCCGCCCAGCAGCCCCCTCACTCTGGTTCACATCCTCTGCCGGGGGCCTAGCCCCCCGCGAATCGTGTAAGTATACTTGACGGCAGGCCCTAAGTCAAGTCTTAGCGTCACGTTTGGCCGAATCCGAGGATATTCAAGGCAACAGCCGTATACCTTCGTGTTCACGGGGAGGCCGATTCGGCTCCGGTCCCAATAAACGCGGCAGGCCGGTCGAGGTTTCGCTGAAAATAGAGCTTCTCCAGGTTCCCTGGCATCCCTGCCTTGACAAAGTCGCCGTCCGACCGGCTCCACGACCCTCGCCATCGGCCCGGCCATGGCGCCCAAGGCATTGACCCGCCCCCGGCCGGCCACTATCATGGCCCGCTCGAACGCACAAAGAAGGGGCGGAAACCACCATGGCCAACGATACCGACCTCATGGAGAAAATCGTCGCCTTGGCGAAACGGCGGGGGTTCATCTTCCCATCCAGCGAGATCTACGGCGGCATCAACGGCTTCTGGGACTACGGCCCCCTGGGCGTGGAACTGAAGCGGAACATCAAGGACGCCTGGTGGCACGACGTGGTCCGCTGCCCGCCCGCCGGCCCCGACGGCCGGCCCATCGAAATGGTCGGCCTGGACTGCTCCATCATCATGAACCCGAAGGTGTGGGAGGCCAGCGGGCACCTTTCTGGTTTCACTGATCCGATGCGCAAGTGTCCTGGTTGCGGTCACTTTGTTCGCGCGGACCACCTTTGGGACGAACTGGCGACGGCGTCGGTGTGGGTGGACTCGCTGCTTCAGGAGTTCACCGTTGTCACCGGCGAGATTGATACGCCGCGTCTGCTGAAGTGGGCAAGGGGCAAGGGGAAACGAGTTGCTCCGAACTTGGCGCTTGTTCGTAATCCGGAAGTCACGCTCTCGTGGCTTGCCACACGCGTCAACGGGCAACCGGACGCGCCGCCGGACCTGACGGAACTCACACGGTATGTGGCGACCGAGCAGCTGCACCAGACGGGCCTGCAAGAGCCCTGTCCGCGGTGTGGCGCCCCGCTGGATGAACCATCTCAGGTTAGACTCATGTTCGAGTCTTGGGCCGGGATTGTGCAGGATGAGAGCCACAAGGTCTACCTCCGCCCCGAGACCGCCCAGGGCATCTTCTGCAACTTCAAGAACGTCCTCGACACGCAGCGCTTAAAAATGCCCTTCGGCATCGCCCAACTCGGCAAGGCGTTTCGCAACGAGATCAACCCGCGCAACTACACGTTCCGCAGCCGCGAGTTCGAGCAGATGGAGATCGAGTTCTTCTGCCATCCCGACGAGGCCGACGCGTGGTACACGTACTGGCGCGACGCCCGGTACCGCTGGTACGTCGAGCACGGCCTGAAGAGCGACCGCCTGCGCCTCCGCGACCACGCCGAGGACGAACTGGCCCATTACGCCCGGTCCTGCGCCGACATCGAGTACGCCTTCCCGTTCGGCGTCTCGGAACTTGAGGGCGTCGCCAACCGGACGGACTTCGACCTGAAGGCCCACGAGACACATTCCGGCCGCGACATGACGTACTTCGACGAAGAGGCGTGGCAGCGCGACGCGCAGAACTTCACGCCCGAGCACTTCGGCGGCGATAAGAAGGCCGCCAAGGAGGCCGCCGACAATGCGAAGAAGGGTATGCCGTACCGCTTCACCCCGTACGTCATCGAGCCGTCGGGCGGCGTCGACCGGGCCGCGCTCGCGTTCCTGTGCGAGGCGTACGATGAGGACGAGGCCCCCGACGAAAAGGGCAACCCGCAAGGGCGGACGGTCCTCCGATTCCACCCGCGCCTGGCGCCCGTGAAGGTGGCCATCTTCCCGCTCGTCAAGAAGGACGGCATGCCCGAGAAGGCCCATGCCATTTACGAGGCGTGTCGCGAACATATGAGCGCCTTTTATGACGAGAAGAGCGCTGTCGGCCGCCGGTACCGCCGGCAGGACGAGGCCGGCACGCCGTTCTGTGTGACCGTGGACGGCCAGACGAACGAGGACGGGACGGTCACGGTCCGCGACCGCGACACGATGGAGCAGGTCCGCGTGCCGAGCGAAGGCGTGGTGACCTGGCTCCGAGACAGGCTTGGGCGGGTGTAGCGCGCCGCGCTGTTCGAGCCGCGACGGCCATGTCATTCCGAGCGAGCGAAGCGAGTCGAGGAATCTCGCTGTTCATGCTGGGCGAACAGCGAGATTTCTCCGCTCGGGCCTGGGCCTGTCGGCCTCGGCCCTCGGTCGAAATGACAATGTTCCGCAGCGGTGGCTCGGCGGCGGCTCGGCGGCTCGCCAAAGACCGTCCGATAAACACATCCCGCCCAGCGTTTTTGTCTGAAGACCCTTCCCGCACGAGGCCGATGTTACACGCAGAGGCGCGGGGGGTATGTTCGTGACGCCGCCTGGCCCTGAGTGCCGCTTCGTGCGCGGCTTGTACGGGCCGCGCGGGAAACTCGTGGAGCCTCCGCCACTGCCGAGGGAGTCTGCCTCCGTGAACCGTGCAACGTTCGCCGCCCGGTTCCTGGTGCTGTCCGCCGTATTCGCGATGGCGGCCGCGGCCGGGTGTGACCGGAGCGGCCAGGCCGACCGGGCCGTGTTCGACTCCGGCTACGCCGCGCTCGAGGCCGGCCAGTGGGACCAGGCCGTCAAGGACTTCAGCCGGTACCTCCGCATGGACCCCGACTCGCCGAACCGCGGCGAGGTGTACTATTACCGCGGGCAGGCGCTCGTGCATCTGAAGCGTCCGGACGAGGCCAAAGCCGACTTCCTCCGGGCCATCGGCGCCGGGGTCCATGAGCCTGTCGACCAGTACGCCCGCATCGCGCTCGGCAACCTGTATTACGAAGAGGCGAACGACGTCGAGGCCATCAAGCAGTACGCCGCCGTCCTCAAGAACCCGCACAGTGAGGTGCCGGTGCCGCTGGTCCTCCTGAGGACTGGCGTGGCGCTTCAGCGGCTGGGCAAGTGGGACACGGGGAAGCGGTACCTGGAGTACCTGGTCGCGCATTACCCGAAGACGGCGGTGGCCGGGCAGGCCGCGCGGTATCTTCAGGCCGATGCGTTCAGCGTGCAGACGGGGGCGTTTTCGTCGCGGACGACGGCCGCCACGCAGGCCCGGCAGGTCCAGCAGGCCGGCTTCGCGGCTCAACTGGCCCCGGTGAGCGGCAACGGCCGCCCGCTGACGGCCGTGCAGGTCGGCCGCGCACGCACCTACGCCGAAGCCTCTGTTCTGGCGAACCGCCTTCGCAGCGCAGGGTTCGATACGCTCATTGTGCCGTAGCGGGGCCGGTGGTCCGAACCATGATCCGATCCGAGGCCAAACGCCGACACGATTACCGCAAGGAGGCCCGTCTGCGCGACCTCGTGCAGGCCGAGCCCGGCCGGGCCCAGGGCTACAGCCGTCTGGCGGCGTGGTTGGCGCGGACCGGTCGCCCCGGCCAGGCCCTGGACGTGCTCCGCCGCGGGCTGGCGGTGGCGGACCGTCCGGCCGACCTGGACCACCTGATGGGCCTGATGCTGTGCAGCGCGGGGACGTGGGAGTCGGGCGTGCGGCATCTGGAGCGGGCGGTCGCGCGCGAGCCCGCGCGGTTCGCGTTCGTGCGCGACCTGGCGCTGGCCCGGGCGGCCGCCGGTCGCACCGCGGCCTCGGTCGAGACGCTCCGCGACGCGGTCCGCCTGGCGGGTCCGCAGGGTCGGCGCCTGGTGTGGCTGCTGCGTCTGGCGGAGCGGGCGGTGAGGGAGTCGGGGGGCCGGCCGGCACGGCGTCCGCCGCCGCCGTCGCGCGAGGAGGCGGCCGTCGAGCAGATCGTCGCCCGCGAGCCCGAGGTGGCCGGGGCGCTGATTCCACGAAAAGGCGCGCCGGGCACGCTTCGGCGCGAGGTGCTGCGTGCGGCCCGGCGGGCGCTGGCCGGCCTTCTGGCCGAGCGCCCCGCCCATGCCGACCTCTACTTCAGCCTGGGGCTGGTGGCCGAGGAACTGGGCGAAGTGGACCGGGCCATCGACGCCGCCGAGAAAGCCATCGCCTTGAATCCGACGTATGTGGAAGCGTGCCTGCTGGCGGTCCGGATGTACCGGAAGTCGGGCCGGGCCGAGCGGGCCGAGGACCGGTGCCGCGCGGCGGCAGACCTGAGGCCGGACTGGGCGGACGTGCACGTCTCCCTGGGCCGAATCCTGCACGAGCAGGGCCGGCCGGACGAGGCCGCCGTGGCGTATCGCCGGGCCCTGGACCTGGGGGCCGACAGCGACGAGGCCCGCCGCGGCGTCGAGGCGGTGGCGTCGGCCGCCCGGCCGGAAGGAGGGGGCGCGTGAGTTACCTCCTCCGGCTCCTCGGTCGCGGCCTGACGGGCGAGTTCACCGGGTACCTGAGCAAGTTCCTGCGGTCGCCCGGCGACGGGCCGCTGGAGGCGATCCAGGCTCAGGTCGACGAGCATCCGCGCCGGCCCGACCTGCTGCTGGCGCTCGGGCTGAAACAGATGGAACTCGGCCGCTTGACGGCGGCGAGGCAGGCGCTGGAGCGGGCCATTCGGCTCGACGCGAACCTGGAAGATGCCCGCGTCGCCCTGGCGGCCGTCATGACCGACCTGGGCGACGCCGCCGGCGCCGTGAAAGTCCTGGCGGAGGCCGCCGGCCTCGCCACCCATCCCGCCACCGTCCAGTACGTCATCGGGCAGATTCAGGAGCGCCGGGGCGACCCGGATGCGGCCGCCGAGGCGTATCGGTCGGCCCTGGCGGCCGAGGCGAACCACGTGGCGGCCCGGCAGCGGCTGGCGGCCCTGGAGGTCGTCACGGGAAACATCGACGCCGCCGCCCATCACTACGCGGTGCTCAAGCGCCTGGAGCCGGAGGATTTCGAGACGCGCTTGAACCTGGCCTCGCTGCACGCGCGCCGCGGCGACACCGAGGCTGCCGTCCGCGAGTACCAGGACGCCATCATCATCGAGCCCGACAACTGGGAGGCCCGCAGCCGACTGGCCGACTGCCTGGAAGACGAGGGCATGACCGACGAGGCGCTGGCAGAGGTCCGGCGCATCCTCGACGCTCACCCCGATTACCCGGACATGCACTTCCGGGCGGCCCGCCTGCTGGTGGTGGCCGGAGACCTCCAGGCGGCCGACCATCACCTGGAGCAGGCCCTGGTGCTGAACCCGCGTTACCTCGACGCGCTGGTGCTTCGCGGCCAGGTGCTGGTGGAACTCGGCCGCAGCGACGAGGCCGTCGGGCACCTGGAGCGGGCCATCCGCATCAACGACGGGTACCTGGAGGCGTACGTCGGCCTGTCGGTGGCGTACCGCCAGATGGGCCGCCAGCGCGAGGCCGACGAGGTTGTCGAGATGGCGTGCGAGATTGCGCCGGGCTCGGAGCGCCTGTACCAGGCGATGTCGCACGTGCTCGTGCGGACGGCTCTGGCGGCGGCGCTGGGGCAGGCCCTGGACGTGCCGGCCGCTCGTTTGGAGCCGGTCGTCGAAGACCTGCGGCCGGAGGAGGTGCTCCAGGCGGAACTTCGCGCCCACGGCGACGCGGTCCACCAGCACCCGGATTTCCCGGACTATCGGTACCGCTACGGGTTGCTCCTGAAGAGCGCCGGGCGGTGCGATGATGCGATGGAGCAGTTCCGCGCCGCAGTGGGGCTCAACCCGACGTACGTGCGGGCCCTGGTCAAACTGGGCCTGACGGCGTGGGAACTGGGCCGCTTGGACGAGGCCGCCGAATCCCTCCAGCAGGCCATCCACATCGAACCGGAGTACGTTGACCTGCACTATCGACTGGGCCTCGTGTACGCCGACCGGGGCCTGTGGCCGATGGCGGTCGAACAATACCGCAAGGCCCTTGCGCGCAAGCGGGACGAAGAGGCCGTCGAGGCCAGCCTGGCGCTGGCGCTCGAGAACATGGGCCTCGTGGGCGAGGACGGTCCGGAGTTCGAGGAATCGGCGGCCGCCGGGGTGGCGGCGGCGTCTCCGTCCGGGGAGCCGGGCGAGGCGCCCGCCGCCGACGGCGGGGTGGCTTGACACGCCGTGCTTACCTGTTTCTAATAGGTTATCGGCTACCCAGGCCCGACGCGACGCGGGCGGCATGTCGCACCGACCCGGAGACACACGCCACCCGATGGCCCTCCGAACCACGTCACCCCATGTGCCGCAGACCTTGCTCGAACGCGCCCGCCCGTACCTGGTGACGGCGCTGCTGCCGATCATCATCCTGGCGGCCGGGAGCCTGGTCCTGGAATACGGGTTCCGGGTGCCGCCCGAGGGCCGCGAGGTGCTCCACTGGATCGAGTGGGTGGCCCTGGCGGCCATGCTCGCCGACCCGGTGGTGCGGCTGGCCCTGGCGCGGGACCGGCTCCAGGTGCTGAAGTACCGCTGGTTCGAGTTCTCTCTGGCGGGCGCCTTCCTGGTGTTCCTGGGGGTCATGCATTGGAGCGAGACGCCTGAGCGTGCCGTCTGGCTGCTTCGAGGCGTGCACGTGACCATTGTGCTGAGCATCGTGGCGCGGCTGGTGGAGTTGCACCAGTTCCTGGCGATGATGAAGGTCCGGCCGGCCCTGCTGATCGTGGGGTCGTTCCTGACGGTCATCAGCATCGGGGCCGGCCTTCTGCTGCTGCCGGCCTCCACGGCGCCCGGCGAGCCGGCCACCACCTTCACCGATGCCGTGTTCACGGCCACCAGCGCCGTGTGCGTGACGGGGCTGGTTGTGGTCGACACGGGGACGCACTGGTCGCGCTTCGGGCAGTACGTGATCCTGGCGCTCATTCAACTGGGCGGCCTGGGCCTGATGACGTATGCATCTGTGTTTGCCTTGTTCATGTGGCGGGGCATGCGCATCCGCGAGGCGCTGGTGCTGCGGGAGGTGTTCACGCACGACCTGCGGGCCGAGATCGCCCGCCTGACGAAGTTCATCCTGCTGACGACCCTGGCCGCCGAGGCCGTCGGGGCGCTGCTGCTGTTCAACCTCTGGGACCACACGGCCGCGGGCGGGCCGGTGCCCTTGGGCGAGCGCGTCTTCTACAGCGTCTTCCACAGCATCTCGGCGTTCTGCAATGCAGGCTTCTGCATGTATGCGGACAGCCTCATCACGTACCGGTCGACGTGGCAGGTGAACCTGCTGTTCCCGGTGCTGATTATTTCGGGCGGCATCGGGTTTGCCGTCCTCTTCAATCTGGCGCGAATGGTGCGGCACAGGGTGCTCGGGCGGCGAGGGACGCCCCTGGTGAAGCGGCGCATGACGCTCCAGGCGAAACTGGCGGTCACGATGACGGTCGTCCTGCTCGTCGGCGGGACGGTGGTGGCCCTATCGCTCGAGACGCTCCACGGCCACGAAGAGGGCTGGCGCCGGACGGCGGTCGCGCCGGACGAGCCGCCGCCCCCGGCCGCGCACGAGTCGCCCCTGGGCGCCGGGTGGCTCGAGCGGGCCAGCGGCGCGTGGTTCCTGGCGACCACGGCGCGCACCGCCGGGTTCAACACGACCGACACGACGCAGTTGGCCCCCCCCGCGAAGTTCCTGACGGTGGTGCTGATGTTCATCGGCGCGTCGCCCGGGTCGACGGGCGGCGGCATCAAGACCGTGACCGTGGCGGTGGTGCTGTGCGGCGTGTGGGCGGCCTTGCGGGGACGCGGGTCGGTCCAGGTGTTCAAGCGGCAGATTCCGCCCGATACGGTCCGCCGGGCGCTGGCGATCCTG
Organism: Planctomycetota bacterium; assembly: GCA_016782785.1. Lineage (GTDB taxonomy): Bacteria > Planctomycetota > Phycisphaerae > FEN-1346 > FEN-1346 > BS750m-G62. The sequence continues at coordinate 36,452 of JADHXV010000001.1, forward strand.
GCGGTCGGCGTGGCGTGGGTGGCGATGACCACGACCGCGCTGGCGGCCTGGGGCGTCCGCGACGGCGCCGACTTTGCCTTCCTCGACGCCCTGTTCGAGACGCAGTCGGCCTTCGCCACGGTCGGGCTCTCGACCGGCCTGACGCCGCTGCTGAACACGTTCGGCCGGCTGCTCTTGTGCGCGGCGATGTTCGTCGGCCGCATCGGCCTGCTGACCTTGTTCGTGGCGATGCAGTTCAGGATGCACCCGGTGCGGTACGAGTACGCCAGGGAAAATGTGGCGATATCGTAAGGCTGGAACCACAATGACGAATGACGGAGGGAGCGGACCGGCGGTCAGGATGGGCGATGCGCCGGCCGACGGGAGGGCGGACAGATGAAACGATTTCTCGTTATCGGCCTTGGGCGGTTCGGACGCCGTCTGGCCCAGGCGCTGACGAAGGCGGGCCAGGAGGTCATCGCCGTCGACGTTGATCAGGACCTCGTCGAACGCATGCGCGACGAGGTGGCGCTGGCCGTTCGACTCGACGCCACCGAGGCCGAGCCCCTCCAGAGCCAGGACTTCGGCGACGTCGACGCCGCCATCGTCTCCATTGGCGAGGACTTCGAGGCCAACGTCCTGGCCACCACCACCCTCAAGGCCATGGGCGTGCCGCGCGTCATCAGCCGGGCCTCCACGGAAATCCAGCGGCGCATCCTGACGAGCGTCGGCGCCGACGACGTCATCCTGCCGGAAGAGGAAGTGGCCGACCGCCTCGCCAGCCAACTCGTCAACCCGAACATCGTCGAGGCCCTGACGCTGTCCGAGGGCCACAGCCTTGTCCAGATTAAGGCTCCCAAGGCCTGGCACGACAAGACGCTGGGCGACATCGACCTCAGGCGCAAGTACGAGGTGAACCTGGTGGCCATCCGTCGGCCGGTCGAGCCGTCGGAGAAGGAAGGCGGCAAGAGTGGTTCCAAGGCCTCGCCGCCCGAGGAGCAGGTCCTGGACCTGCCTATGGCCCACACCCTCATCCGAGAGGGCGATATCCTCGTCCTGGTCGGCGAGACCGAGAGCCTCCAGAACCTGCCGGCCTGAACGAAGCGGGTTGCGTTGGCGCGCCTTCCGCGCGGTGGGTCTCCGTACCCACCGCGCGGTGCGGGGATGATGGTGCTAGTGCGCGGCGGGTGCGGAGACCCGCCGCGCGAAAATGAATGGCCGTTACGTCGCCGGCTTGCGGGCGGCGCGTTCCTGGCGGCGCTTGCGGACCTTCTCGGCGGCGGCCTCGTCCACCTGGGTGCAGAGGTGCCGTTCGGCGGCCATCATTTTCTTGACCCGGCGGGCATGCCGGCCGGCGTCGAACGGGGCCTGAAGCCACACGTCGATCATCCGCCGCATCAGTTCCTCGCCCAGGAGGTCCGCCGGCAGCGAGAGGATGTTGGCGTCGTTGTGGCGTCGGCTCATTTCGGCGGTCAGTTCGTCATGGCAGAGCGCGGCCCGAATGCCCGCCACCTTGTTCGCCACGATTGTCATGCCGATGCCCGACCCGCACAGCAGAATGCCCCGGTCCGCCTGGCCGCGCGTCACCCTCAGGCAGACCGGCACGGCAAAGTCGGGGTAGTCGCACGCCCGGTCGGAAATGCAGCCGCAGTCGATCACGCCGTGGCCCAGGCCCGCCAGAAAATCCTTCAGGCGTTCCTTGATATGATAGCCCCGATGATCTGCGCCGAGCGCGATCTTCATCACATGACCTCCCGCAGGCGTTCCGCCAGGGCCTCCTCCAGGCGGCGGGCGCAGGCCCGGTACGTGTCAAGGCTGCCGCCGATCGGGTCAGCGACGTCGTCGCCCGACGGGTCGACCAGGGCGACGCGGTCGGCGGCCTCGGGTGCCAATCGCTCGGTCTCGCGCTGGTGCCCCCGCGTCATTACCCAAATATAGTCGGCGGCGCGAAGCGCGTCAACGGTCATCGGCTGCGACCGGTGGCCGCGGATGTCGATGCCGCGCTCAGCCATCGCCTGGACGGCATGGGCGCTGGCGCCCGACCCTCTCACGGCGCCCGTGCCGGCGCTCGTCACGTCGATGCCGCGGTCCGTCATGTCCTGGACCCGGCACCCGAGCCGCTCGGCCAGCAGGTGCCGGGCCAGCCCCGCTGCCATCGGGCTCCGGCACAGGTTCCCCGTGCAGATGAACACGATCGACGTCCGCACCAGCCGGTCGATCCGGTGGGCGGTGACATAACCCTCGCGCAGGACCTCGTGCCGGCCGTCCGCGTGGACCCGGACGACGGTCGACGCCTCCGCGAACCGTGCGGGGCCGGCGTCGACGACGAGCGGCACGCGGCCCCGGAGGTCCGCCAAGGCGTCGGCGGCGGTCCGCGGCGGAGGATGACCGCGCACGTTCGCGCTCGTGGCCACCACCGGCACGCCGGCCGACCGCAGAATGGCCGTCGCCACCGCATGGTCCGGGCACCGGAGTCCCACCGTGCCGTCCTGGTACACCGCCTCTTCGACCAGGTTCGCCGGAGCGTCGCGCGTGGGCCGGCGGTCCGGGACGACGAGCGTCAGCGGCCCCGGCCAGACCTTGCGCACGAGCCGCGCGGCCGGGGCCGGGAGCGGCCCGGCGTAGGTCTCGGCCTCCGCCGGGTCGGCCAGGTGGAGCGTGAACGGCTTGCCGGGCCCGCGGTCCTTCAGGCGGCTGAGGGCGTCGATCGCTTCGGCATGGACGGCGCTTGCGCCCAGGCCGTAGACCGTCTCGGTCGGAAACACCAGAAGCCGGCCGTCCGCGAGGGCGGCGCCCGCCTCGGCAATCAGGGCGGCGTCCGACACGGGATCCGTGATGACGACCGTCCGGGTGTCCATCGGTCAGATTGGCCTCTTCGTAAGGCGCCCGGAGATGCCCAGCCCTGCCCGTTGCGATTAGACCGCTCCGCGAGGGCCAAGTCAAGGACCGGACGAAGTGGCACCGGCGCGCGCCGTCCGAGCCGCGACCGTGAGGGAGCGGGCACGGGCGAAATCGGAAAGCGGAAAGCGGAAACCGGAAAGCGGAAGCACGACAACAACGGCAACCACATTTAGCCGCCGGACTTGTCCGGCGCGTGTTGCTGCCCACGGGCCGAAGGCCTGCTTGGGCATTGAGCATTGGACATTGGGCGGCGGGGCTGGCATGCCGAGAGGTGTCAGGCACCTTTTCAAACAGCCAAAAAAATGCCAGACACCGAACGGCGAGATTCTTCGTCGCCCTTCGGGCTCCTCAGAATGACAATGCGCGCGGAGAAGCGCGGCAGGCGCGGCAGGCCCGGCAGGCGCGGCAAGCGCAAGGAAGCACGCCGTGAGCCCGGCCGCTCAACGGTGGCTGTGGCGAATCTCGGCCAGCACGCCGACCGGAATGCACAGGAAGGCCTCGGCGGCGGCGGGGTCGAACTGCTGGCCGGCCAACCGCCGGATCTGCTCGCGGGCCTGGTCGATGTCCAGCGCGTCGCGGTACGGCCGGGGGCTGGTCATGGCGTCGAAGGCATCGGCGACGGCCAGGATGCGGGCCACCCGCGGAATCTCCTCGCCCGCCTTCATGCTCGGGTACCCCGTGCCGTCGTACGACTCGTGATGGGTCCGGATGATGTCGCCGACCTCGCCGAAGAAGTCGAGCGGTTTCAGGAAGTCGGCCGCCATGCCGGGATGCCGGCGGACCAGGTCCCACTGAAGATCGTTCAACGGGCCGGGATGGTTGACCACCGAGTCGGGCATGCCCAGCCGGCCGATGTCGTGCAGGCGGGTGGCGATCTGAAGCGCCCCGATTTGCGCCTGCGCCAACTCCAGCGCCGCGCCGATAGGCATGGCGTACGCCAGCACCCGGGCCGAATGGCCTTTCAGGTACTCTTCGCGGCGTTCGACGCAGTCGGCAATGGCCTCGAGGGACGCGTAAATCTGGCACCGCTGCCGGTGATGCGCCTTGGCTGTCCGGATGGCCGGGGCCATGATCCGGGCGAGGTCGGCCACGGTCTTGACGTCGCCGGCGGCGAAGGCCCCGTCCTCCTCGGCGCGCTCCAGCACCACCGCGCCGACCGTCAGGCCCTGGAGAGGCACCGGGACGACCAGCAGCCGGCCGTCGCGCCACAACTCGCGTTCCTGGTCGTCCAGCAGGTTGCTTTCGCCGATGCATTCGACGTGGACGGCCTTGCCGGTCTGAGCGGCCCGGCACATGACGCCGGCCGAGATGGGCTCGCGGAGCCACGAAAGGGCGGGGGCGTCGTCGCTGTCGGGCCGGGCCCGGACCATCAGGCCGATGGCCTGCTCGGTCGGTTCGTACAGGGCGACCGTACAGGTGCGGCACGGCACGCGGTCGCCGACCAGTTCGGCGCACAGGCCGAGCAGGTCTTCCAGTTCGATGATGCCCATGAGCGTCTGGGCCACGTCGGCGCGGGTGGCCAGTTCGTCCAGTTGACGGGCCATGCGGCGGGCCGAGAGGACGAGGTCGTGGCTGGCGATGTCAAGTTTCTGCTGCACCTGGGCGTTGGCGGTTTCGAGTTGCGTCTTCGCCTGCGCCAGTTCCGCGAACCGCGTGTCGCGCTCGTCCATCTGCCGGTGCGCCGCCAGGGCGCGGCCGACGGCTGCCTTCATCGCCTTGAGGTCGAACGGTTTCTCGAGGAAATCGTCGAAGCCGCGGCGAAGCGCCTCGCCCGAGTTCGCCACCGTGCCGCAACCGGTGATTGCAATCAGCGCCAGGTGCTCGTTGGCCGACCGGGCCTGTTCGGCCAGGTTCAGGCCGTCGACGTCGGGCATGACGAGGTCGGTGATGAGGCAGTCGAAAGCCGCCTCGCTCAGCCGCTCGAGCGCCCGCGACGAGTCGGCCTCGGCCTCGGCGTACCACGACGGTTCGGCGCCCTGGAGGGCCTCGGCGATGAGGGCGGCGATCTCGGGCTCGTCGTCCACGACCAGGATGCGGATCTCTTGCTGGGCCTCGAGCACGTCGGCAACTGGACTCATCGGTTCCCTTTCCCCTTCGTCGCGACCGGGTACGTTAAGGGGGCCGGCCGACGGCTGCGGGTCGACCGGCCCCCGTCGTTGGTAAGGTCACGGCAAGGGCTAGCCGCGAGAGCGAGGGGGGAGGGAGAAGGCATCGCACCTCGCCGTGACCGTTCGTCTATCGGAATGTCGGCCCATAACGGCGACGGCCGACAGGCTTCCGGGTCGTCTCCTTCTTCGCGTTACGAGGGCTCGTTTTCAGGGGCGTCGGACGACGGTTCGTCCGATGCCGATGCGTCGTCGGCGGGCACCTGCCCCTCGGCCGCCGGGAACGTGATGCGGACGCGCGTGCCCCGGCCGGGCGACGATTCCAGCGCCATCTGCCCGCCGTTGGCCTGGACCGCGCGGTACGCCTTCGGCAGGCCCAGGCCCCGCCGCCGGCCGGCCTCGTACCCGCTGTAGAACGGGTCGAAGGCCCGGGACCGGATCTCGGGGGCCATGCCGGGACCGTCATCGGTGACGACGAATCGGGCGGCCGCCCGGCTCGGCAGGACCTCGACGCGGACGGCCACGTTGCCGCCGCCTGCCTGGCTGCACGCCTGGACGCCGTTGCGGACGACCTCGGCCAGCGCCGCGGCGACCTGATCGCGGTCGACGCAAATGGCCGGCGCGTCGTCGGGCCCCTCGGCTGCGACGCGGACGCCTGCGGCTTCGGCGGCCGGTGCCTCGGCCTCGGCCGTCGCATGCGCCAGCGCGACCGGGTCGACCAGCGTCGGCCGGGGCAGGGGCGGTCGGGCGAACGTCTTGAGTTCGGCGAGGATGTCGCTGATGCGATGGGCCTGCTGGATGAGCGTGTCGAAGGTCTTGCGGCGGCCGGGGTCCTGCTCGTCGGCAGCGAATTGCTGGAGTCGGCCGCTGATGACCGCCAGCGGGTTGTTGATTTCGTGGGCGGCGCCGGTCGCCATCTCGCTCAGCGACGCCACGTTCTCCTGCTGGAGCGAGGCGCGGTGGGCCGATTCGAGCCGGCGGTTGGCGTCGGCCAGTTCTTCCGACAGGGCCACCAGGTCGGCCTCGGCCTGGGCCCGCTTCAGGGCGGTGCCGGCGATGCCGGCCAGGTCGGCCGCGTGGTCCGACGCTTCGGGTCCGAGCGGCTCGTCGGCGTCAGGCCGGGCGAACACGATGCCGCCCACGCGCTGCTCGCCGACCGTCATCGCCACCGTGTAGAACGGTCCCGGTCCGAGGGTCGGCCCTTGCCGCTCGAACAGCCAGTTCTCCATCTGTTCGGCGCGGACCGGCCGGTCGCTGCGGAGGGTCTCGGAGGTCGGCTCGAGGTTGACGAACGAGCCGAGGTCGTAAAGGAAATGGTCCTCGACGCCGGCGTCGGGGGTGTAGCGGACGCCCTCGACGTACCCGCCCTCGCGGGCCAGCAGGTACGGGACGACGACGCGGCAGCCGAGGCCGCCGGCCGCCGCCGCCGCGATGCGCTCCATGACCTCGCGGGGTCGGGCCACGGCCGCCAGGTCGGCGCTCAGGGCGATCAGGTGGTGGGCGTGGGCGGCCTCGGCCTGGGCCCGGCGCGTCGCGCGCTGCCGGTCCCGGTGCAACCGGCCCAGCCGCGCGTTCGCGGACACGTACACGGTGCGCATCTGCTCGCTGGTCGGGTCGGCGTCGAAGCCGACCGGCCCCGTGATCAACTCGATGGCCCGGGCGATCTGCCGGCCGATATGCTCGGCCTGAACGCCGGAAAGACCGAGCGTCTCGGCCACCTCGGCGGGGTTCTCGGCCACCTGCTCGCTGGCGTACGTGCCGAAGCCGTGCTGGCGGGCCAGCAGATCGGCCAGGCGGACCACCTGGGCCAGCGTCCCGACGCCCGGCCGCGAGCCTTCCGGCACCTGGGCCTGGTGATGCAGCCAGATGACGTTCTGGAAGACTTCCGCGAACCCCCATCGCTGGGCCAACCGCTTGCCGAGGATCGCGTGGTCGACGCCCAGGAGGTCGCGTTCGGCCTCCAGGAGGTCGCCGCCGCCGGCCTCGACGCGCTCAAGCACCTGGGCGTAGGCCCGCGGCATGAGGAGGCGCATGGCAATCTGGCCCAGGTCGTGGAGCAGGCCGGCCATGAGCGCCGTTTCGGGCGACACGGTCCCAAGGCGTGTGGCGGTGACCTGGGCCGCCATGGCCACGGCCAACGTGTGTCGCCACAGCGCCCGCAGGTGAACCTGGTCGAGAAGGTCGCGCTGGACCGCCTGCGTGTTGAGCATCTCGGCCGCCAGCACCTCCAGCGGGACCGCCTCGAAGACGCGGTCGATGCTCGTGAGGTCGTCGGCCGGATGGCCGAGGTCGATGGCCAGTTTCAACGCCTTGGCGGCCAGGGCGGGGTCCACCTCGACGGCCATCTGGAGGTCGCGCCGGTTCGGACGGTCGTTCGTCACAACCGACAGCACATGGCAGGCCAGGCCGGGCAGCGTGGGGACCTGGTCCAGGTCCTCCAGCAGCATCTCGATCTTGCGACGCCTCAGCCCGACAGCCGGCATGGCTCGGTCCCGCCCAGGAGGCTACAGTTTCAGGAGTTCGGCGATCTTGGCGACGAGTTCGTCAATCTGGAACGGCTTGTGCAGGAAGGCGTCAACGCCCATCTTCTCTATCTTGGCGCGCTCGCTCTCATCGATGTGGGCGCTGATGAGGATGATTCGGGTGTCTTCGAGGCTCGGGTTGCTGCGAATGGTCTTGCAGACGACGTCGGCGTTGACGTCGGGCAGCATGTAGTCGAGGACGATGACGTCAGGGCGGAACTGCTGCGTCAGGAGCCCGGCATCGTAGCCGGTGGTGGCGGTCTTGACCTCGAACCGGCCGTCGCGCTCCAGGACGTCGACCAGCAGTTCAACAATCGGCACCTCGTCATCAACAACCAGGACTTTCTCCTTGTCGGAATCGAGGTTGGTGAGCGGGATGCTGTTTCCCTTCATGAACTTGATGAGGCTTTCCCTGGGAATCCGGCGGAACCGGGACCCCGGGACGTAGAAGCCGTCGAGTTTGCCGGCGTCGAAACAACGGATGATGGTCTGCTGGCTGACGCGGCAAACTTTGGCGGCTTCGCCGGTAGAATAGACGTCTTTCATAGCGGGTTCCCTCGCTCAGTGCCCTCGCGTTCGACCCGGCTTTCCTAAACTTGCCCATCTCCCCCAGATTCACAATTATCTATCGGCCCCTGCGGTTTGTCAACTTCAAGTTTTCGATTTGGGAAAGTGGTAAGACAGGGGAGGGTGAGCGAGAGCGTCCGATAACCGTTTTGGCACCGCCACGTTCATGGTGATGGGCTTCGGGCTACCGCTGAAATCACACGAAGGGCAAGGGGGCAGCGCAGGCGGTCTGACACCGACCGGGAAAACGCGCCTTCCAGAGCGCGCGAATGCGGCTTGGACGCTGTTCGGAGGGCTCCGCAAGGGCTGGGGATGCCGGGAATTCGCTTGACAAGGCGCGATGGCGAGATAGAATCATGGTAATTGCTGACGACGGTCGTCAGCGAAAGGTCATCCGGGAAATCCCGGATTGTTGATTCGTCTGTTGGGGGGACTAAACATGCAACTCATCCGCTCCATGTGGTTTGTGTCATCTGTTCTCGTTGTGGCCTTAGTCAGTCCAACACTCGGGGA
>JADHXV010000002.1 GCA_016782785.1 Planctomycetota bacterium
CCCGTGGTTGAGCGTGCGGCTCGTCAGCACGCCGCTCAGCGTCACGTCGCGGAGCATGGCCTGGACGAGGACCTGGTGCGACGTTTCGCCGTCGCCGTACGAGCGGATGACGGTGTCGACGGCGTCGGCGAGGGCCGCCGCGTCCGCCGTCGGGCGGGTGTATGTTCCACCCGGATTTCAACGCATTTGACGTGCGGTGCGCCACCGCGCGCAGATTTCTCCGATGGATGCAATCCACGCCCCCAGGCGTTGGCATTCGCGGATGATTTGGGCATACATGGCGGGGTAGTCCTCGGGTTCCCATGGGTTGAAGAGGCACTGGTGCCAGTTGAGGGTCAAGACCCCTCCTTCGCCTCGGGCCTTTTCGATACACCGCCACACCTGCTCCTGTGGCCGTGCCATCTCCATAAGGGGTCGATCCATTACAGTCAGGGGAACCTCAAGGACCATAATAGGTTTGCGCGTTGTCGGGTCTACGGGATAGAACGGGCGGCTCGTGCCCGCGCGATAGCCGATCCTTCGGGTGTAACCGAGGGAGGAGTCATACGCAAAACCGAGGCGAGCGTGTATCTGCCAGGTCTGTGGTACCCGGAGACGCAGGTAGTGTTGGCGTACGCCGAGGACGGGATGGCCGAGGATGGTCTCAAGCCTGCCCTTCTCGGTGCCGAGCAGGCTTTCGTCATTGAAGGAGCGGTACGACCCGTGGAGCCCGATTTCCCAGCCACCCGCTTCAAGGTGCCGGATGACATGTTGGATCTTGGGGTCGTCCAGAGTATACCGGCCGCGGTACAAGGTGAACGTACGAGGTCGCAGGGGATTGAACTTGCCGCGTTCGTCCATGAAGAAGAAGGTTGATCGGACGCCGATATCGTCCTCGAATTCCATAAGGCGCTCGAAGTTCCAGTATGGGTTGTTGCCGGCCATTTGGGCTGCCAACGAGTGGAGGTGTTTCCGGAAACCGCGGTGGTCCAGGTGGCTGACACTGCCAGATATATAGTAGAGGAATTGGGCCCAGCCCTTGGAAGCACGGTCCACGTCGTGGCTCAGGGCCAGAGCGAAGGGCCGATTGTCGGGCCATGGCGTGCGCATGGAACCAGCCTGTTGTCAGCGGAATGGAACATCGGCGGGGTCTGGGGCCGCGACGTCTCGCGTTGCGGCCGCCCGCCGCACATGCTTCTTGAGAAACCGGTATGCATAGCGAGGCAGGTCCACGATCGCTTTCCGAAGCCAGAGATACCGGTATCGGCCGTCCCATTGCAGGCGGGTTTTCGCAGCGAATTCCCGGTCGAATCGTGCTGCTTCGCCCAGTGAAACCGGGCGTGCAGCCGGCCTGTTGGCAGCGAGCATGTGGGGATGGAAACGGCCCGCCCGGCTGAGATACTCGGCGTAGGCATAGGCGAAATCGCCATAAGTCAGGCTGTGTCCCTGCGAGATGACGATATCGGCCTCGCGGCCGTGGCTGCTGTGAATGCGCCCCCCGCTCTTGAGCCGCGCCATCAGCGCCGCTGTCTCGGGCGTACGGCACACGACCAGGCTGACGCCGGTCTTCGTATGCGCCACGCGGGGAAGCCACGCATCGCCCACCACGATGTCGGCCAGCAGGTTCAGGTGGTCCACGCAGAGATGGCATCGCGGGAGGTTGAACGAGCGGTCGAAAGCGACCAGGTAATCGTAATCCCAACGGCGAGAGACCTGCCGCTCGCCATCAGGGAAGGTCATCCGCAACCGCCCCACGGGCCCACCGCCTCGAAATGCGATGTCCTGGATGCCATCGGCGTCCCACCCCTTCAACCAGCAGATAGCCCGCACCGCGTGGTGCGAGTACGTCCATCCGCAGACAAGGCCAATGATCGCGTGAAGTCGCGGAAGCGACTCCCGGCGCCGGTGCATCAGGAACTTCAGGATACCTTCCACCTGGCAGGGCAACGCGACCAGGACGTAGCGGCCATCCTGCTGCTCGAGGAGGCGAAGAGCATTTTGGAATGGAATGTTGTGGTAGATGGAGCCCGGCAAGGAGTCGACCTGGTTGGGGTCAGTGAGCAGTCGCGGCTCGAAGCGGAGCCCTTCCAGATGATCGAGAACGATAGCGCCCGTCACGCCCTCTTCGGCGAGATAAGCCCTCAGGAGTTCGCGGATGACGCCACCGGAACTTGCCCGTATGTTGCGGTCATGGTCCGTGCTCTGGGCCAGCAGGATGGACTCCACAGGTCCAAGAGGAGTCGGCGCTGCGTGCGGAAAGCGCTGCCGGTGCAATTCATCGAAATCCACGCCTACAGCCGGACACACGGAGGCGGCCGCCTCACCTCCCGGCTCGGATGGGCGGTAAATCAGGCGCTGGGGATCGAGCACCAGGCGGAGGTTCTTCTCCGCTGCAATACAGGCGCCGCAGCCGATGCACCAGCCCTCTGCGATGACATCGCTTAAGTCCGCCGACTTGCTCAAAGCAGGTTCTCCGCGCCGAGGTTCAGGATGTCTCGGACTGATGGTTGCCCGTACCGCGGCGGATGATCAGCACACCGAACACTGAGCCCAAGACCAGAAACGCCGCCGTCGAGATGGCCCGCTGCAAGAGAGTAACAGCCATGCCCTCGGCAAACCCGAGACCGGTTATCTCGGAGATGAACCCCACCATCACCTCGCGGATGCCCAGGTTTCCAGGCGTGAGCGAAAAGAAAAAACTGAGCTGCGTGGCGATGCCTACGAAGATGACCGGCAGCAACCGGACGGGAAAGGAGAGGGCGGCGTAGGCCACGTACATCCATGCGGCAAAGATGGCGGAACTGACAACGATCAGGCACGCCAGGGAGAAGAGCAGTCGGCGGTTCGAACGCAAGGTCCGCCAACCTTCCAGCAGGACCTTGATTCGCGCGGCCAGCCAACCCTCCCGCTTCAGGAACCGGTCGGACAGGATGGCGAACGGCACCGCCACGATGCCGACGGCCAGCACCACGCCGAGCACCTTGACATTCCAGGTGCCATCGACGATACCCATGACCAGCAGAACCAGACAACCCTCTGCCGCTAAGACAATCGCCATCAGGACCGCGTTCCCGTACATGATGCTCACAAAATGCAGCATGGCTAGGCCGTACCTTCGTTTCAGATACGCGGCGCTGAAGAGGACGTCCACCCGTGCCGGCACAAACTGCTCGATGAGGCTGGCGAGCATCGGCAGTCCGTACCAGTCCACGAATCTCAAGCGGACGCCCAACCCCTTGGCCATCATCTTGCGGACCAGGCCTCGCGGGATGGATAGCCCCAGCCAGCAGGCCAGCAGACCGATCAGCGCCGCAGGCCGCAGGTCCAACAGCCGGGCAAACTTCTCTTGGTTCCGGAAGATGGCATAGGCTACGACGCTCAATAGGGCCAGCGTCAATAGCCAGGACAGCAACACGCGCACGAGATGTCGCCGGATCATGATATGTCTCGGGAGAACACGGTATGGCCCCCCTTGTGGGAAGCGGCTGCGGTCTTCAGCACCAGGCGGACGTTCTCTACCGCTTGGCGGTGAACCTCTGGGAGGCGCTCCGCAATTTCCCTGCGAACCGCTTCGCGCTCTGCCCAGAGCCTGTGGATCAGGCTGTGGAATGAGGCCGTCTCGGCCTTCTCCCAGTTCAGCGCGAAGCGGTCCTGACCCAGCAGGCTCATCATCTCGACGTACTTGTGGCTCCAACCGAGGGCCGCCGTCGGCACGCCCGACGATAACGCGGCCACGAGCATGTGGAACCGCGACCCCAGCGCCACCGTCCCCCGAGCAATGATGCCCTTCAGCACCGGGGCGCCAAATGCGTCCTCCAGTATGTGGATACGCTCAGGCTGCTCCGAGAGCGAGCGGATCCGATGGCATACATGTACATCATCCAAGCCCGGCGTCGTGGAAACAGAACGCGCGTGCGGCACCAGCAATACCGGCTGACCCGAGAGCCGAGCCAGAATGTCGCCCCCTTCCGCCATCAGCCGGGCGTATCCGTCAGGCCCGTGTTTCGGGCGCATCAGCGACTCGACCAGATAATTCGGCCCGACAACGCAATAGGGGTCGCCCGGCGCCAAGCCTGCGGTTTCAAGGGCGCGGTCGACTTCGTCGGGTGGAGCGGGTTCCAGGCCAAAAGCTACGTCGGGCAGTTCGTGTACGGTCCGATGGGGCAGCAGCGCGCGGACCAACGAGGCGCTGCGAGGGCCGCGGGCGACCAGAACGGCAGCGCGATCCAGCAGCCAGCGGCCTGCCCACCGGACCCAGGGCTTGGTGAACGGCCCCATCGCTTGCGAAGCCTTGACGAACGGGATACCCGTGGCGGTGGCCGGAAGCAGCCACAAGGAGTTTATGACCAGGCCTGAAACCGGCCGGTCGTCCGTGAATGAAATCCCGGAGAGGTCGACCAGCACGTCGTGCGTGGCGTAAGGCCGGAACGGACCCCGTGCCAGCCATCTGTGCGGCAGGTGGAACCGCCGCAAGAGGCCGGCGACAGCCGAGAATGGCACACCCAGGAACATCTGGACGTAGGTCGGGAAGCGGAACATCTGCCATCCCAGCGTCCGGCATATCTCTTCTTCCTCATTCGGATATTTGGACAAAATGGTGATCCGAATGTTCTCGTCCAAACGGCGCGCCGTCTGGGCCATGGTCAAATAGAGTGCCGGCCCGCCCATGTTGCCCGTCAGGCAGGCTCCGCACAGAAGGAGACGAACCTCATGGCGGCCCGCGTTCGATTCTTGTGGCGGTTGAGTCATTTCGCGACTTTCATATGCAGCATCAGGGTGTGTCCCAGCCGAGGGAGGCGCCTGAACAGATGCTCCAGGGGGAGAAAGCGGATCTCGCCCTCCACGGTGCCATAGCGCCTTAAGTCATCGACCGTGTATTGTCGCACAATGCCTTCTTGGCTTTGCCATGTATCCATGCCAAGCCATCGCTTGAACACGTCCCACGGCGACTTGCCATTGGGAACCAGGACAAGCACGCGCCCCCCCGGACGCGTGACGCGGGATGCTTCACGCAGGAAGGTGTCGAGGTGAACGTATTGGATGACCGCGCAGGCCCAGATGCAGTCAAACGTGTTGTCGGCAAAGGGCATCGCTTCACAGGTGGCTACGATCTTCTTGGGGTGGTCCAACAGGGTGAGTACGTGCAAGTTGAGGTCCAGAACTGTCACGTCCCCCTTCAGGTAAGGCAGGTAGTCGCCGATCCCGCCGCCGCACTCTAGGATACGACCGCTCAACCGCCGAGCCCAGTTCCGGCGAAAGGGTGTGAGGAGTGACCGGTGTTTGGAAAGTCGCGACTTCGGGATCATGACTCTGCCAGTTTGGTTGGCATCTTCCGATTACTCGGCCTGTGCGCGGGCAGAATCTGTCTGATCTGTTCCCGGCTGCCGGAGGCTGGAGACCATTTGGCTTGGCTCCGGCGTCGGTATGCCGCCCCGCCTTCGTGGGGCATCAAAGCGGTCATGCCGTCTTGTTCCTCGGTCTGAGCCTGCATCTCCTATTCTCCCGGAATCAGCGCCACGGGCAGGTTGGGATTCTGCGTATAACGTTCTCCGCGAACCTTCCTCGGGTGTGGCGCATCAGTATCGTCACGTCTCTTGTCTCTGTCAACAACCGTTTGACGCGCCCGCGGGTTCCTCCGGCGGCGGCACGGTTCGCTCGACCAGGTCCACCATCCACTGGGTGACGTCGATCTTGTCGCGGAGCAATCGGGCGCGGCGCTCGGCCCAGGTGCGTTTGGCCCCGGGGTCCGAGGCCAGCCGGACGGCCTCGTCGATGGCCTCGCGCTTCGACTGCGTGGCCACGACCAGGTGGTAATCGTCGCGCAGTTCCTCGAAGTTGCCCATCGTGCCGACCAGCGACGACAGGTAGACCGACGGCGTGCCGAGAAGGGCGGCCTCGGTGGCCATCGTGGCGCCCTCGCCCACGTACACCGCCGCGTAGTGCAGGAGGTCGTGGAGGCGTTCCGGCGGCAGGGGGCACCGGTACGGCTCCAGCGCGGGGTCCAGGGCGTCTTCCGCCACCACGAGCACGCGCGCGTGCCGCTCCAGCGACGCCACCAACTCGCGCCGCGACGCCGGGTCGAACCCGTGCTGGCCCATGTCGTGCACGGCGCCCCATGAGACGAAGCGGACGACGGCCAGCCGCTCGCCCTCGGCCGCGCCCAGCGCCTCCAGCACCGACGGGTCCGGCCGAAAACGCGACGGATGCAGGTACGCCAACTCGTGATACCCGTTGTAGCGGACCTGTTTCGGCCCCAGCGACCGGCGGTAGCAGGCGGGCGTGCACACGACGTCGGCGAACGGCAAGTACAGGCGGACTTCCCACTTCGCGTGTTCGGTGTCGTCGAAGATCACGCTCCGCCGCCGCAGCAGGAACCCCGCGTGGGCCGCCCGGACCGACGCCACCCCCAGCAGCACGTCCGGCCCGAACGCCCGTGCCGCACGCACCATCCGGCCGTCCATCACCGGCAAGGTGACCGCCTTGCCCCACAGCGACGTGCCGTACCGCCCGAGCGGCGTATAGGCGAAGCCCTCGGCTCGCAGGAGGTCGCAGGCCACGTCCTTCTCGCTCGCGGTGACCATCAGGGCGTGGCCGGCCTCCTGCATCTGGCGGATGAAGTGCTTGAAGAAGTGCACGTGGGCGGGGTGATTGATGTCGACGACCATCCGCATCACACGGTCCTCGCGGTGCCGTCGCCCTACGGGCCCGGCGGTTCCGGCGGCGAGGCGCCTCGCGGACCCCGGCCGCCCCGGCTCCTGGGTTCACCCCCGAGCGGGCCGGTGGCGGTCTCCTTCGGCCGGGTCTCTCGGCGGCGCCGGGGACGTGGCGCCGAAACGGCGCTCCCTGTTCAGGGTCGGGGCATTATCCCGGCGCGGGCGCGCTCTGTCAAGCGCGTGGAGGGACGGGCCGGGGGACGGGGGGACGGACGGGTGAAGGAGGTGTGCCTGCAACGACACGGCCCGCCGCGATGGATGCCGGCGGGCGCTCGGAACCGCGTCGCCGCGCGCGGCTCCACCGCCACCGCCCGCGCCCGGCGACCCGCCAACAACTACTCGCTGATGGCCTTCCACCCTTCGTTCAGGTCGCGGAGGCAGTCGATGACCTCCTGGATGCGCTGCGGGTCGCGGCGGGTGTTGGCCTCGCTGAGGTGGCGGATCATGAAGTGATAGAGTCCGCGGAGGTTGGCCGCCACCTCGCCGCCGATCTCCACGTCGAGGCAGGCGTCCAGTTCGTTCAGGATCGCCAGGGCCTTGTTGATGAATCGGCCCTTGGCCACGCAGTTGCCGGCCGCCAGTTCGCGCTTGGCCTGCTCGAGGAACTTGATGGCCCCTTCGTACAGCAGCACCACGAGCCGGCCGCGCGTCTGCGTGGCGACCGCGTGTTCCTGGTAGGTTCGGATGTCCCCGTTCATCTCACACATCCTTTCTGTTCTACTCGCTGAACCACATCGCCAGGGCGCCGCGCTGGGCCTCGATCATCGTCAGGGTGCGCTCGAGCCTGGCGAAGCGGTCTCGCAGGGAGGCTTCCAGCCGGGTCAGCCGGGCCTGCTGCCGTTCAATGTGGTCGTCGATGGTGTCGATGGCGCTCTGACACCGATCTTTGACCAGCGTGACGGCCCCGTCGGTGGCGTCGAGCAGGTCGTCGATGGCATCGTACAGGCGGCCGGCGAAGCCCTGCCGCACGCGGACCTCGGCCTCGACCGTCCCGGTGCCCGCGTACGAGGCGGTCACCTGGAGGAACGCCTCGGGGTGGTTGGCGTCGCCGATGATGACGCCCGCCTGGACCGTGGCGTCGCGCCAGGCGTCCTGGCCTTCGTCGGCGCCCTTGATCTGGGCCGAAACGAGTACGCCGCTCTCGAAAACAGCCCGCACGTCGTATGTGCCGGGCTCGGTCGGGCTGCCTGCGCCGTAGAAGCGGAGAATGTCCGAGTCGCTCGCGCCCGTGCGGTTGGCCCCGAAGAGGCCCAGCAGGCCCAGGTAGTTCTCGCCGATCGCCTCGTTGAACGTCCCTTCGTCGAACTCCAGCGTCCCGTAGCGGTCGATGCTCAGGCCCACCTGGCCGGCCAGCGTGAAGGCGTCGGCGCCGTCGAGGAAGCCCTCGGCGGCCTCGATCAGGGGCAGGCGGATGGCCCGGTGGACGGTGTTAGGCGTGAACTCGCCCATCAGCACGCCCGCCGTGTTGGTGGCCGCGTCGTACGCCGTCTTCTGCCGGATGTACCCGACGACCGAGTTATAGGCGCTCGTGAACGCGCTGATCTTGGTCTTCAGGCCTTCGGTGTCGCGGCTGAGGCTGATGCGGACGGTCTCGTCGTCGCCCGTCGGGGCATGCAGGTTCAGCGTGACGCCCGGCAGGATGTCGCTGATCGAATTGGTGCTCCGCGAAATCCACGCCCCCGACGGGTACCCGTCCACGCGCACCTGGGCGTCGCGGGCCGACTGGGTCTCGGTGAACGTGCTGGTCCGCAGGTCCACCGTGCCGCCCGTGCCGTCCAGGGTCGTCTGGGCGTCCTCGAGGGTCACGGCGTAGTCGGCGCCCGTGTCGTTGCCGCTGAGGACGAGGTGATACACCTGGTCGCCGCCCGCGTCGTACCGGAGGATGCTGGCGGTGACGCCCGGGTTGCCGCCGTCGTTGTTGATGAGGTCGCGGAGGGCCTCGAGCGTGGTCTCGTCGGTGGTCTGGATGATGCGGGTCTCGCCGTTGTAGGTGTAGGCCAGCACGCCTTCGCCGACGAGCGTGTCCAGGCCGGCCAGGCCGGCGTGGACCTGGCGTTCGGCGGCGGCGAGTTGGTTGATTTCGATTTCGTGGGCGCCCTCGCTGGCGCCGGTGCCGACCGCGACCGTAAGCCGCTCGGTGTTGTTCGACGCCGCGGTGTAGGCCCGGAGGCTGGACGTGGTCCGGATGGCGTCGACGGCGGACCGGAGCGACTCCAGGCGGGTCTGGAGCGTCGCGAACGCCGCCTGCTTGCTTTCCCAGTTGGACCGGCGGGCCTGGAGTTGTTCCAGCGGCCCGCGCGACGCCGCCACCAGTTGCTGGACGATCAACTGGGTGTCGATGCCGGTCTGGAGTCCTGGCAGTGTGATGGTCGGCACGGGTCACCCCCGGCGTGGGATGGCTGTCGCAATGGTGTGGGAGGCGGCCTCGTACCCGCGGAGGGGAAAGTGCGGACGAGGCCGCCCCCCGACCGTGAACGGCTACCGCAGCAGCGAGAGGGCCAACTGCGGCATGGTGTTGGCCTGGGCCAGCATGGCGACGCCGGCCTGCGCGAGCACCTGGTTGCGCGTCATCCTCGCCATTTCCTGGGCGACGTCGACGTCGGAGATGCGGCTTTCGGCGGCGGCCAGGTTCTCGGCCTGGATGTTGAGCACCGACACCGTGTTCTCGAGGCGGTTGATCTTGACGCCGAACGAGGCGCGGGCCTCGTCCTTGTCATCGATGGCCGTCCCGAGCGCCGCCAGGGCCGACTGGGCCTTTCCCATGTCCGTGATGGCGAGGCTGGAGAGGCCCAGACCCGTCTTGGACACGTCGACCTTGTTGACCTCGATGTAGTCGACGTTGGCCGTTGAGCCCGACCCGACCTGGATCTTCACCGCCGTCCCCGCGCTGTCGTTGAGCAAGCCGATGCTGTTGAAGGCGGTGGACTTGGCGATACGGTCGATCTCGTTGGCCATTTCCTGGAACTCGTCGTCCATCATGGCGCGCTGCGTGGTCGAGTAGGACCCGGTGGCGGCCTGTGCGGCGAGTTCTTTCATCCGCACCATGCAGTCGTCGATGGTCTGCAGGGCGCCTTCAGCGGTCTGAAGCATGCTGATGCCGTCCTGGGCGTTCGAGGCGCCCTGCCTCAGCACCGCGATGTCCGCCCGCATCAACTCGCGGACGGCCAGACCGGCCGCGTCGTCCGCCGCACTGTTGATGCGGAGGCCCGACGACAGCCGCTCCACGGACTTGGCCAGCGTGTCGTACGACGTGGCCAGGTGCCGCGCTGCGTTTTCTGCCATGAGGTTGTTCTTGATCGCGAGCATGGTTTTCTCTCCCTTTAACCGAACCGAGTTTTGGCGTTTGTGCGAGCCCCAGCAGCCCACACCTCTGACACGTGTTCATGTGGCGGCGCGACCGTCGGCGGCATCCTGCGTCCGATGATTGTCACCGCCATGCTTCGGGATTTCATTATCGACGGGCCGAAACGATACTTTAGGACTTTCGCCGACGCCCCTTGAGTTCACGGGGTGAAATCCCGCTCAGAAGACGCAGCACGGGGGTGATGGTCGTGAGCCCGCCGCGGAAGCGGCGGGTCATCCGCCTCGGCCAAGGCCCGTGACATGCCGAGGGAACGTGACCGGCCGCTCCCGCGGCCGGCTCGCGGCGCGCCAGGAGGGCAAGAAGAAGGCCTGGCACCCGATATATGGGGGCCAGGCCCTGTCATTGCCCTCTATGATGGGCTACTACGCGGTTTCCGGGACTAGATGCCGATCGTCAGGATCGCCTCGGCCGCCCGTTCGGCCGCCTCGGCCGTATCCAGGGCGCCGGAGGCCAGGAGGCGTTTCGCCTCGGCCACGGCCTCGGCCCGGACGGCTTCCTCGTCGCCCGTACTGGCCTGGGCGAGGTACGCCTGAAGGTCGGCGGCGTCCGGCCGGTCCGTTTCGTCCGGTTTCGGGCCGGCGCCATGGGCCGCCGGACCCGGCGGCTGGGGCTGACGGCTGCCGTCCGGCAAGCCGAGGGGGTCGGAGCCTTGTGTCGGTTCGATCTGCATAACGGCCTCTCCGTCTGAACCTTCGCCACCCGTATTTTCGTGGTCCCCGGCGACGACTTGAGAACAAAGTTGGCCGACAGCCGGATTTTTTCTAAAGTTTTCCGGCGGCCACTTCCGTCCTGTCGGGCGGCCGGCACGGCAGGGTCTCGGTCGCCTCGTGGGCGACGAACTTCTGGAACGCCCGCGGACTGACGGTGCCGAGTTCCCATCCGAACGGTTCGGTGCCTTCGCCGGCCTCCCGGCAGAAGAAGCGGCGGAGGCGGCGCTGGGTGTGCTCGTCGGTCGTGTCCCAGACGTGGTCGACGGCCCAGAGGACGCGGCCGGTCCGCAGGTCGACGAGCCGCAGGTACAGGCCCATCTGCATCCTCGGGTACGGCTGCCAGCGGGTGACGGCTCCGGCCAGGACGGCGTCGGCCCCGAGCGTGCTGCGCAGTCGGGCCAGGTCGGTCAGCGTCATGGGGGCGGTGCCGACGTTCGGCAGGTCGGCGGCCCGGGCGGCGTCGGCCGGCACCGGCAGCACGTGAAACAGCCGGCAGGCCTGGACGGCCTGAAACAGTTCCTCGGTCAGGCCGAGTTCGGTGCCGGGGTGGTCGGTCTCGTTGGTCAGCGGCAGGAGGGCCACACGCTGGACCGAGACGATGTCGCGCCGCGGGGCGGCATAGTGGCCCACGCGGTTCATCGCTTCGGGCGCGCACCCCGCCAGCACGAGGACGGCTGCGAGGACGCCGATGTTACTGGCCCGCGTCACCGGTGGCTCCTTCCGAGGCTGTGCCGGTGGTTCCGGTGCCCTGTTCCGCGGTGGCGGTGGGAGTGGAGGCGGCGGTGGCGGCCGGGGCCGATTCGGGCACCTCGCCGCCCAGCAGCCGGAGCACTTTGTGCAGGGCGTCCAGTTCCGCCAGGTGGGCGCCGCGCATTTCGTCGCGGTAGCCGAGGACGTCGGTCTTCCACTTGTCGTTGGCGCGGCGGACGTCGATGAGGAGGCTGTTGGCGTCCTGGAGTTCCTTCTGGGTCTGGGCGAGTTCGCCCCGGAGACCGACGACGGTCTGGCCCAGTTGGCGGTTTTCGTCGGCGAGGCGGCGGTTCTCCTGCTCGCGGCGCGAGATCTCTTCGACGGCCCGGGCGTATTTCTCGGACCAGACCAGCGCGCTCTCGACGGCCGTCGGCGTCTCGGTCTGCCCGTCGGGCGCCATGGCCGTTTCCTTCAGATACGGGGCCTGGTCGGTGGGCGACAGGGCCTCGGCGGGCCCATCGCGCCGGGTGCCGAACGAGCAGCCGGCCACGGTCAATGCCAGGGCCAGGGCGACGGGGACGATGCGTTTCATCAGGTTGCCTCCTTGTTTGCATGGCGGCCGTTGTCGGGCGCGCCGGGGCCATCGCCCCCGGCGGCCTCGGGTACCGGCCATCGGCACTCGACGTACATGACGTTACCGCAGGGGCAGTGCACTTCCAGGACGGCGTGGTCGTCGTGACGGTGCGCGATGCGGACCTGGGCGTTCGCGCCGTCCGGCGGCGCGGCGCCCGGCCTCGGCCCCGGCCGAGGCGCGGAGCCGGCCGGCGAGGCCGGTGCGGTCCGAACGCGATGTTTCTTGATGACGGAGGCCATGTTGGCTGGCACGGCAGATGGTTCCTTTCGTTCGTTTCAGGCGGTCAGGCCAGGGTGTCGACCACGTGGTCCTTTCCGTTGCTGGACGGTTTCGCAGGCGTCGGCTCCTGGACGTTGGGTTCGGTGTCGGCGGGCACGGGGGCAGCGGCCGACGTCTTGCCCTTGCCGCCGCGTCGGCGCCGGCGGGAGCCGGGCGGCGTCCGGTTCGGCAGCCGCTTGTCCTGTTGCGAGATGGGCGCGGTCTCGGCGATTTCGCGTCCGCGGTCGGGCCCGTTGACGGCGTAGTTGCTGGCGCTGGTCATGACGTCTCGCCCCCCAGTCGCATGGACAGCCTGAACAGGGCGCCGGCGTGGACCTGGCTGACGCGGGACTCGGTCACGCCGAGCACCTCGGCCACCTCCTTCATGGTGAGGTCGCGTTCGTAGTACAGGAGGACGACGCGGCGTTCGCGTTCGGGCAGTTCCTGGATAGCCTGGGCCAGCCGGCGCGTCGTCTCGCGTTTCTGGGCCTGGTGGTCGGGCGAGGTGGTCGTGGCGGGGATAAGGTTGGCCAGGCACGGTTCATCGTCACCGAGGCCGTAGATGGACAGGAAATGCTGCCGGCGGGCCTCCTGGACGGTGCGGTAGTAGGCCTGCAGGGACAGGCCGGCCCGGTCGGCCAGTTCCTGGTCGTTCGGAGGCCGGCCGGCGTCGGCCAGGAAGGCGGCGTGGGCCTGGCGGATGCGGCGGACCTGGCGGTGGACATCGGTCGAGGCGAACGACCGGCTCCGCAGTTCATCGATGACGGCCCCGCGGACGCGGATGTAGGCGTAGGTCTTGAACTCGGCGTGCCTGTCGGGGTCGTAGGCGCGGGCCGCCCGCACCAGGCCCACGGTGCCGGCCGAGACGAGGTCGTCGGTGTCGACCCGTCGGCCGAGGTGGGCGGTGACCTTGCGGACGATGTGGTGGACGAGCGGGATGTACTCGACGATGAGCCGGTCCTGGAGGGCCTGGGCCGACTCCTGGGCGTAGGCCGCCTGCGCCCGGCTCTGGACGTGGGCGTTGGGGGGGTCGGTCACGGTCGGTTCCATGGGCGCGCTCACCGCAGGTGCTCCTCACGCCGATGCGACGGGTTCGGGCCGCTGCGGATGACCGAGACGAGGATGCGGATGGCCATCCGGCCGGCGATGGTCGTCAACACGTAGGCCACAAACGCCCCCGCCAGCGCCCGCAGGCTGCAGACGAAGGGCGGCACGCCGCTGGCCGTCCCGATGGCGGCCAGCAGGAGGAGCGTGAAGACCGCGACGCTGGTGGCGATGCCTCTCATCGGTTTCGTGGTTCCCGGCTGGTGCTACAGGGCTACTTCCCGCGCGGTGGGTCTCCTGACCCGCCGCGCACGGCTGCGTTCGCCCTTCTCGCGGCGGGTGCGGAGACCCGCCGCGCGGCACTCGTCTCTCTATCACGTCGCGCCGGCCGCCGCAGCGACCGGGGTCCGTCCGGCGCGGCCCCCCTTGGCCGCGGGCGGCGCCACGTTGGCGGCGGCCGGCGCGGCCGGGGCGGCGGGGACGGTCGCCACCGAGTCCACCGGGGTGCCGACGGCCACCTCGTCGTAGGCCAGGATCGGCAGGTCCGGCAGTTGCCGCGACAGCATCGCCGCCATGTGAGGCCGGAGCCGGTAGTCGCACAAGAGGACGGCCTTCTCGTGGCCCTCGTTCATGGCCTTGTGCCAGGCCTGGCCGATGCGGCGCGCGAGGTCCAGGGCCCGGTCCGGGGCCAGGGCGAGCGTCTCGCTCGCGCCTTCCTGCGCCAGGAGGCCGCGGAGTTCGTACTCCAGGCTCGGCTCCAGGACGACCGCCTGGACGTGGCCGAGATCGTCGGCGTGCTGCTCGCTGACGGTCCGGGCCAGAACCTTACGGACCAGTTCGGTCAGCAGCGAGGGGTCCCTGGTGCCGGCGGCATGGTCGCCCAGGGTTTCGATAATCTGCGGGAGGTTGCGGATCGGGATACGGTCCTTCAGGAGGTTCTGGAGGACGCGGTGCAGGAGGCCGAGAGGCACATTCTCGCCCACCACGCCGCCCACCAGCGTCGGCTCGCGTTCCCGCAGCCGGTCGACCAGGGTCTGGACGTCGTCGCGCGACAGAATCTCGTGGGCGTGCCGGCGGAGCGTCTCCGACAGGTGCGTGACCAGGACCGACTCGGGGTCCACGACGGTGTAGCCGGCCAAGGTGGCCTCTTCCTTCTGGTCGGGCGTGATCCAGAGGGCCGGCAGGTTGAAGACCGGCTCCTTGGTGGCCTGGCCCTTGATGGGCTGGGTGACGGTGCCGGGGTCCATGGCGAGGAACCGCTCGGCCTCGAGCCGACCGGTCGCCACCACGTGGCCGTGGATACGGATTTCATAGACGTTGGGGTCCAGGGCCATCTGGTCGCGCAGTCGCACCAGGGGCAGGACGATGCCGTAGTCCTGGGCGAACCGGCGCCTGAGCGGCCCGATGCGGTGGAAGACGCTGTCCTTGCGGCGGGGGTCGACGGTCCGAATGAGCCGGGCGCCCACCTGGACGGCGATGCGGTCGACGTCGAGCATCGTCTCGACGGGCGGCTCGTCGCCCGGCTCGGCGGCCTTCGGTTCGGGCGGCTTGGCCAGGGCGCGGTGTTCGCGCTGGGCCAGCGTCCGGGCCAGCAAGCCCGCCCCGAGCGAGAGCACGATGAACGGCACCTTCGGGAATCCCGGCACGAAGACCATGGCGCCGAAGAGGACGGCCGCGATGCCGATGGGCCGGCTCCGGGCGAACATCTGGCGGACCAGGTCGTGGCTCAGGCTTTCGAGCGTGGAGGTCTTCGAGATCAGAAAGCCCGCCGACGTGGAGATGACGATGGCGGGAATCTGGCTCACCAGGCCGTCGCCGATGGCCAGTATCGAGTACGTTTCGGCGCTCTGGGCCAGGCTCATGCCGCGCGTCAGGCCGATGACCATGCCGCCCACCAGGTTGACCGCCGTGATGATAAGGCCGGCGATGGCGTCGCCGCGGATGAACTTGCTGGCACCGTCCATGGCGCCGTAGAACTCGCTCTCGCGGACGATCTTCTCGCGGCGGGCCTTGGCCTCGTTTTCGTTGATGAGCCCGGCGTTGAGGTCGGCGTCGATGCTCATCTGCTTGCCGGGCATGGCGTCGAGGTTGAACCGGGCGGCCACCTCGCTGATGCGCTCGGCGCCTTTGGTGATGACGATGAACTGGATGACCACCAGGATCAGAAACACCACCAGGCCGATGGTCAGGCTGCCGCCCGCCACGAACTGGCCGAACGTCTGGATGATGCGGCCGGCGTCGCACTGCATCAGAATGAGGCGCGTGGACGCCACGTTCAGGCTCAGCCGGAAGAGCGTCAGAAACAGCAGCAGCGACGGGAACGTCGAGAGTTCCACCGACTCGCGCGTCGAGAGGACCACGATCATGGTCCCCACGGCCAGGGCGATGCTGCACGCCAGCAGCAGGTCCAGCAGGAACGTCGGCAGGGGAATCAGCAGCGTGGCCAGGACCATCGCCAGGCCGAACGCGAACAGGATGTCGTTGTGCGCCACGAGGCGCCCAAAGGTGCTCGTGTCCTTCGGGCCGGCGTTCGGGATGGGGGTCAGGCCCGGCATCGCGCTCCCCTACGGGTCGCGGCTAAAAGGGTATGGCCGGTTGGCTGTCGGCTGCGGTTCATGGCCTCGTGCCCTGTCGCTTGCGCCGGAGGCGGTAGATCATGGCGAGGATCTCCGCCACGGCCACGTAGAGCGGTTCCGGGATCGGCCGGCCGACCTCCACGGTCCGGTAGAGCGTGCGGGCCAATTCCGGCCGCTCGACGATCGGCACGCCGTGGGCCCGCGCGATCTCGCGGATGCGTTCGGCCAGGTAGTCGGCGCCCTTGGCGGTGACCTGCGGGGCGTTCATGTCGCCGGCGTTGTACTTCAGGGCCACGGCCACGTGCGTCGGGTTGGTGAGGACGACGTCGGCCTGGGGCACCTCGTGCAGCATCCGCTTGCGGATCATCTCGAACTGCATCCGGCGAAGGCGCGACCGGACCTCCGGCGCCGCCTCGTGCTGACGCCGCTCTTCCTTGACCTCCTGCCGGGTCATCCGGAGGTCCTTGCGGTGCTGCCACCGCTGGTACAGCACGTCCAGGAGGGCAATGACGAGCATGGCGGCGGCAAAGCGGGCGACCAGCCCGAAGATGACCTCCATGATGACCTTCAGCGAGGCCAGCGGCGTGGCCCACGCCAGGGCCAGGCACTCGTCCAGCCGGCCGCGGAGGTACGTCAGGGCGATGGCCGCCATCACCCCCAGTTTCGCCCACGACGCCACCAGCCGCACCAGCGACCGGGCCGAGATCAGTTTCTTCAGCCCGTTCACCGGGTTGATGGCCTGGGGGTTGAAGCGGATGGCCTTCGGCGCAAACGCCCAGCCGCCCACCAGCAGGCCGCTGGCCACGCTCGCCACCCCAAGGGCCACCATGAACGGGACGATCGTCATCAGGGCGTCCCATCCCCTGGCCGAGAGCAGGGCCGACACCCGGCCCACGTCGAGCCGATGGTCGGCCCCGAACGAGACGCCGGCCGTCATCTGCTCGGCGAACCACTGCCAGATGCCGCCGGCCGACAGCCCCAGCGCCACCAGCAGCATGCCCAGCGTCAGCGCCAGGGCCAGTTCCTGGCTCTGCGGGACGCGGCCCTCCTCGCGGGCCTTCCGCAGGCGCCCGGGGGTTGGGGGTTCGGTCTTTTCGGCGGCCGAGTCGGCCACGGCACCGTGCTCCTCTTAAGGAATGAGAACGCGGTCGATCCACTGGCCCAGTTCCGTCGTGAAGCCTTCCAACGAGGGCAGGAGGGCGGCCGCCATGAACAGGCCCAGCCCGATGCGCAGCGGCAGGCTGGCCATCAGGATGTTCATCTCCGGAAGAATCCGCGCCAGGATCGCCAGCACCACTGCCAGCACCAGGAACGCCGCCACCATCGGGGCCGCCAGTTTCAGCGAGAAGGTCAGCATGGCCAGGCTCGCCTGGAGGACGGCCTCGGCCGCCACCCCCAGGTCCGGCCACTGGCCGACCGGCCAGGCGTCCCAACTGCGGGCCATCAGGCGGAGCAGCAGCCGGTGCCCGCCCGCCGACAGAAAGAGGATCGTAAAACACGTCTCCATCAGGTGGCCGACCGGCTGCGACGGCTCGCCGCTGACCGGGTCGATCTCCTGGGCCACCGCCAGGCCCATCTGCCGCGTGACGATCATCCCCGCCTGCCGAACCGTCGCGTAGAGCACCGCCACCGCCACGCCCAGGGCGGCGCCGGTCAGCACCTCGCGGACCACCATCAGGGCGACGGTCGGCCAGGCGGCCTCCCCGAGCGCCGCGTCCACCGGCAGGACCGACGCAAACACGATCGCCAGCACCAGCGCCAGGCCCGCCCGGATGCGGAGCGGGATCGACGGCCAGCCGAACAGCGGCAACGCCGCCACGAACCCCGAAACCCGGCCGAGCACCAGCATGAACGGCACGACCATCCGGGTCAGCGGTTCCACGGTCAGTGTCCCATGGTTTGCACATGCGAGAAGACCTCGTGGGTGAACTCCATCACCACCTGCAGCGACCACCCGGCCGTCAGCAGCACCGTGATGCCGACGCCGGCGAGTTTGAAGATCATGCCCAGCGTCATGTCGCGGACGCTCGTAACCGCCTGGAGCATGGCCGTCAGAATGCCGATGACCATCGCCACCACCAGCACCGGGGCCGACACCAGCAGCGCCGTCTCCAGCGCCCGCCGGCCCAGGTACAGGACCAGGTCGCCGTCCATCGCAGGCTCCTCACGTCAGTAGAAACTCATCACCAGGCTCTGCACGAGCAGCGCCCAGCCGTCGACCAGCACGAACAGGATGATCTTGAACGGCAGGCTGACGATGATGGGCGGCAGCATCATCATCCCCGCCGACAGCAGGATGCCCGCGATCACCAGGTCGATCAGCAGAAACGGAATGAACAGCAGGCACCCCATCTCGAACGCCGTCCGGAACTCGCTGATGGCGAACGCCGGAATGGCCACGTGCATCGGCACCGCCTCGGGCGTTTCCGGCGGCGCGGCGTGCGCGAAGTCCAGGAACATCACCAGGTCGCTCTCGTGCGTCTGCCGAAGCATGAACTGCTTGACGACGGCGAACCCGCGGTCTATCGCCGCCTGGAACGGCACCTGGCCGGCCAGGTACGGCGCGAGGGCCTCGTCGTTCAGGCGCGAGAACGTCGGCGCCATCACGAACAGCGTCAGGAACACCGACAGGCCCACGATGGCGATGTTCGGCGGAATCGTCTGCGTCGTCAGCGCCCGGCGCACGAACGACAGCACGATCACGATCCGCGTGAAACTCGTCATCATGACCAGCCCCGCCGGCACCAGCGCCAGCCCCGTGAACACCACGGCCAACTTCACGGGGGCCGACCAGTCGCCCGAGGCGTCCTCCTCGCTCGTGACCTTGTTGACGGCCTCGAGGAGGGCCCCGAGGTCGGGCAGGGCGTTCGCGTCGCCGCCGTCCGCGCCTGTCTCCCGCGAACCGTCCAGCGTCGGGGCCGCAGGCGCCGCGACCGCCGGCATCTTGGGCGGCTCCGGCGGACGGGCCGCACCGGCCGCGCCCAGCGCCAGGACGCCAACGGCCACGACCGCCGCGAACGCCAGGATGAGGGGCCGGGCCATCACCGCACCTCCGCCCCGATGTCCGGGATCATGAACCGCGCCCGCGGCTTCTCCCCGCCGGCGGGCTCCGGCAGCGCCACGTCGACCGACCCGGTGACGTCGGCCACCAGCGTCAGCCGCTCGCGGGTGCCCGAGACCAGCAGCGTCCGGTCGCCCACCTGGACCAGGTGGAGTGCCTTGCGGGGCCCCACGTAGACGGTTTCCACGATGTGAATGCGTCGGCCCTGGGTCACGCCGAGCCTCGGCAGCAGCCGCTTGATGACGAACAGGGCGGCCCCGCCGAGCGCCAGGATGACCACCACGGCCGCCAGCGAGTGGCTGAGGAGGCTGCCCGTATCGTCGCCCCGGTTGGTCAGGCGGTCGTCGCTGCCTTTCTGGGGCGAGCCCGGCTCGTTGGGCGAACCGTCGGCCGGCGCCGTCTCTTCGTTGGCCCAGAGCAGGGAGGCGGGCCGTTTCTCGGCAGCGCAAGGCGTGGCGGCGGCCGCCAGGACGGCGGCCCCGGCCGCTCCGGCCAATATAATAAGGTAAAGGCGTCTGGCAGACATCGTGCGCTCCGGCCGTACAGACACTGCTCCGGTACATCCATGTGCACATGGCGTGCCAAACGCAAAAACGCCCCTGGCGTGGCGAAAACGGCTGTTTTCACGCCTGGCGGGAACAAATAAGCGGACAACGTTCAAAAACTTGACAACGGCAGGCAAAAGGCAACAGCGAAAAGGCAATAGGCAACGGGCAACGGCAGCAACGACAGCAACGACAACAACAGCCGACAATAGTTAGCCGCCGCGCTTGTCCTTGTTCGGTACGGACCCGTCTGGGCGCGGCGTGTGTTGTTTCGTACGCGCCCCGCGTCAGTCGCCGCCGTTGGTTCCTGCCCAGGCCGCCTCGTCGGCCCCGTTCTGCTCCACCGCTTTGACCTCCGTCAGCCGGACCGCCAGGTGGTTCTCGACGACCACCAGGTGCCCCTTGGCGAACGGGATACCCCCAAGCAGCACGTCCACGGGGTCCCCGACCTCGCGGTCGAGCAGGATGACCGAGCCGGTGCCCATCCGCAGCAGTTCGCCGATGGGCATCTGCACGGACCCCAGCGTGGCGGAGACCTCGACCGTCGTATCGAGCAGCAGGTCCATCTTGCCGGCGCCCTGATCGTTCTGGCGATAGGCGGTCTCGGGGAGCGGCGCTTCCTGGACGTCTACCGCGGCCTCGTCGTGCGGGGCGGCGGCCGGGTCAGTGGCGGCGGTCTGGGTCATCGGACGACTCCTTCCATGCAAGCGGTTTCACGTTTCTGCGGCTCGGCCGGCAAGTGCCGCGCCTGAACGGCCTTCCTTCCCGCTTCCTTTCGTGCGCGGCGGGTACGGAGACCCGCCGCGCGGCTCAGACGGCCAGGTCCAGCCTCGGGTACCGCCGGAGGTCCTGCACCTCGACGGCGTAATGGCCGCCGCAGCAGGCGGGCTTGGCCCGGGCCACCGGCTGGCCGTCCACGGTCAGCGTTATGGGCTCGTCCAGCGTCCTCTCAAGGACGATGACGTCGCCCGGTTCCAGGCCGAAGAAGTCGCCGACGGCGATGGACGCCGAGCCGAGTTCGGCCACGACCGTCACGGGCGCAGCCTCGATGCGGCTCGCGATACGGGCCTGGATCTCGTCGGGCGTCACGTCGTCGGCCGAGGCGGGGGCGTCCTGGGCCAGCGGGGCCAGGAACGCGCTGGTCAGCAGCAGCGTCGGGGCCGTTTCCTCGGCCTGGGCGGCCGGTGCAGCGACGGGCTTGGCGGGCTTTGCGGGGGCGCCGGCCTCGTCGGCGCCCGCCTCATCGGCGTCGTCCCGGCTGGCGCGGCCCTTCTGGAAGGCGTCTTCGGCGGACTCCACCGCCTCGACGGAGGCCAGAACGGCGGCCGAGGCGTCCTCCTTGGCCGAACGGAAACTCAGCCGGCAGAGTTCCTCGGCCGGGTCGACCGGCAGGGCCTCCGCCCACGTGGCCAGCGACGGTTCGTGACGGAGGGCCGTTCCTCCCGCGGCCGTGCAGGCGCCCGAAATGGCCTTGACCATGGCGGCGGCGATGTCGAGCAGCAGGCCCGCTTCCAGCGGCGAGAGGTCCTGGACCTCGGTCCGGGCCGACGTCGTCCCGCCCAGGAGGCTCTCGACCCACGCGGCCGCCAGCGGGGCGGGGAACCGGATGCCCCCGACCGGTGCGTTGTCGGGCGACCGCAGGGGCACGTAGTAGGCCGGGCGGTCGGGGGGGTCGACGGCCGACGGGAAGCACTCGTCCACCGGCTTGGCCACAAAGCCGGTGTCGCTTCGGAGCAGGGGGCCGAGGGCCTTGCCCAGGTGGTCGGCGATCTGCCGGGCCGCCGCCTCGAGCCGCCCGCGCTGGCCCGCGGTGAAATGGTGCGGCCGGGACCAGTCGTAGTCGACGACGTTCTCGGGCGGCTTGGGGGGCGGGCCGCGGCGACGGGTCGCCTGCCGCATCCGCGTTAGAATGGCCGGGGCCTGGGGCGTCGGAGCGGTCATTTGACGGCGAATTCCTTGAAGAGCACCTTGCGGATCCTCGGTTTCTGGTCGGGCCAGAGTTCCTGGTTAAACGCGTCGAGGATTTCGCGCCGCATGCGGTTAAGGCTGGCCGGTCCGCGGACCTCGTCCAGCGTCAGGCTGGCCAGGTACACGGTCAGCCAGTCGCGCAGGACGAGCATCTTGGCGTCGACGACCAGTGAGGCGGCGGCGAACTCCTCTTCCGGAATCGCCAGCGTGAGGCATGCGTGGACGTACCGGGCCAGGCGCGGCTCGTCCAGGTTGACGGTGATGGGCTCGAGGTCCTTGTAGAGGCACTTATCGGTGTCATCGGCGACCTGGCGGGCGGCGGGGGCCGGGGCCGTGAGGCTGGCCGGGTCCGCCGATTCGTCGGCCTGGGCGGCGGCGGGCGCGAGCGGCTGGCCGCCCGTCGTCAGAAGGGCGACGCCATAGCCCGCGCCGCCGGCGGCGAACGCCACGCCGGCGCACAGGATCACGAAGCGTTTGCCTTTGCCCTTCGGGGCGGATGCCCTGGCCTCGTCGCCTTCGTCGGCGGGAGGACGCCTGGGCGTCTCCTCGGCCGCGGCAGCCTCCGGGGCGGTGTCGGTTTCGGGATCGGGCATCGTTAGCGCTCCTTGTTGGGCGACTCCATCATGGCCAGCACGATGAACGTCTGTCTGGGTCCGGACCGGAGGGCGTCGAGGCCGGGTCCGGCGGGCCCGGCGCCCCAGGAATCGACGCGGGCCCGGCGGTTGGGCGGCTGCTGGGCCAGGTGCTGCTCCAGGCAGGCCTGGACGGCGGCGGCCCGGCCGGCCGACCACTGCCACTGGATAGCCGGGTCGTCGGCGTCCGGGGCCAGGCCGATGACGTAGACGATCGGGGCGGCCGAGGCGCCGACCCGGATGTCGGAGGCGAAATCGGCCAGGTAAGCCCGGGCGGTCTCGCGCAGGCGGGTGTCGCCGGGGTCGAACGTGATGGGTGTGGCCAGGAGCCGGGCGGGCGGGCCGTCGTGGTTCGAGGCCTGCATCCGCTGGAGGCGGCGGAGGTCCTCGAAGAGCCGGCGGATCTTTTCGTCCTCGGCGTCGATGATGCGCCGGCGATCGAGGTTCGTCGGGTCCTCCTCCACCGGGTGTTTCTGGAGGGTGAATTCGCGGGGCACCGATTCGCGCTGGCCGTAGAGCCAGTCCGGGATGCCCAGGCCCTCGATGGCCCGGCGGAACCCCCCCTGGCCGCGCAGGAACAGCTCCGGGTCCCGGACCTTCGCGAACACCTGGAGCAGAATGAAGAACGACAGGAGCAGCGTAATCATGTCGGTGAACGAGACCAGCCACCCGGGCAGTTCCTTGGAGTCGCCTTTTCGTCTTCGGCCGAGTCTCACGGGTACACCTTGCCGTTGAGCATGGCGATGCGGACGGTGGCCTCGGCGACGTTCTCGCCTCCGTCGGGGGCGGCGGAGACGGCGAACCGGCCGGCGTCCAGGTTCTCGGACTGGGCCAGGTACTTCATGACGGCCATCGCGCGTTTCAGGCAGAGGCTCTGCGTCAGGCCGGGGCCGGGCGTCTCGCGGATGACAACGCGGCAAGGCATGGCGCGGAGAAAGTTGGCCACGTGGCCGAGCAACTCGGCCGCCTGCGGCTTCAGGGAGTCGCCCAGGCCCCAGAAGAGGAGGTCGCTCGGGATCGAGAGGACCCGGCGGTCGCAGTAGGCGTCCTGGTTCAGCGGGTCCATGGGCGCCCGCGGGACGCGGGTCGGCTCGATGAGTTCGGTGTCGGGGAACTCGGCGCCTGTTTCGGTGCGGTCCAGGAGCATGTCTTCGTCGGGCAGGAACGACTCCTTCGGCGGGCGCGGGTCGTTGAACGGCGAGGACCGGGAGGCCATCTCGAACCCATCGAACACGTGCGTCAGGTCTTTCTGATCGAACGAGGAGAACGACAGGAGCAGGACGAAGAACGTGAGGAGCAGCGTCATGCAGTCGCTGAAGGTGACCATCCACTCGTTGCTGGGGCCGCCTTCGGATCGCGGTTTTCGGCGCCGGGGCCTAGACATTGGGCTTGATTTCCTCGCGCTGCTTGGCGGAGAGGAAGGCGTGCATGCGTTCGCGGACGGCGGTGGGGCTTTCGCCTCGGGCGATGGCCAGCAGGCCCTCGATCATCATCTCCTTCTGGAGCGCCTCCTTCTTGGACCTGAGGCCGAGTTTGCCGGCCAGCGGCAGGAAGAGGAGGTTCGCCAGGATGGCGCCGTAGAAGGTGGTGATGAGCGCGGTGGCCATGCCCAGGCCGATGGAGTCCGGCGAGTCGAGTTGCCGGAGCATCTGGATCAGGCCGATGAGCGTCCCGATCATGCCGAACGCCGGGGCGCTGCCCCCCATGAACTCCAGGATCTTCTTGCCGTCCTCGTGCCGCTCCTGGAGGTACTGGACATCGATGGCCAGTTGCTGCTGGATGGTGTCCTCGTCCTGGCCGTCGATGAGCATCTGGAGCCCCTTGATGAGGAAGGGGTTGTTGGTCTGGGCCATCTGTTGCTCCAGCGCCAGGGCGCCGTCGCGGCGGCTGATGGCAGCGTAATCGACCAGGCGCTGGACCACCTCCTGCTCGCTGCGCAACTGGTTCAGGATGGTCTTCTTCAGGAGCGAGAAGATCTGGAAGACCCGGCCGAGCGAAAAATGGATGAGCGTGGCCGAGACCATGCCCCCGACGACGATCATCAGCGACGGGATGTTGAAGAACATCCCCGCCCCGCCGCCCGAGAAAATCGCCACGGTCACCAGACCGAAGCCGGCCAGCATTCCGATAACGGTTGCGAGGTCCACGGCTTAGCCCTCTTGTTTCGGGTTGTGCATGCGTTTCATTTTCTGCGTGATACCGGCGACAAGGTCCTTGTCCTTGATGGCTGCCAGCACCTTGGCGGCCGTCCGCTCCTCCATGAACTGGAGGATCTTGACGGCGTCGGCGTCCTGGGCGTTCTTGCACATGCTTTCGATGATGCCGGCGGCCTCGGCGGCGTCCATCTTGTCGTAGATGGCCGCCGTGCGACGGAGGCTCGACTGCTCATCGGCGGCGACGATCAGGCGGGTCTGCTCCAGGGCCTCCCGGCTTTCGCGGAGTTTGGCGGCGGCGGTGGCCATGTGTGTCCGCAGCGTCTCCAGTTGCTGGGCCTCACGGCGCAGGTCATCGCAGGCGATCTGGATCCGTTTTTCCTGGGCCGAGAGGTCCTTCTCGCGGTCGCGGCACTCGTCCATTTTGGCCCGGACCTGGTGCACCAGGGCCATCAGGTGCTTCTCCTCCAGGTGGGCGGTGGCGGGCGGGGCCGGTTCCTCAAGCGGGGCATCGGCCAAGGCCGCGTCTTTGGCGGCGTCGCCGGCCACCATGGCGGCCGCGGTCCCCACCCCGGCCCCCAGCCACAGGCTCAGGCCGTACGAGACACCGAACGTGGCCGCCCCCAGGCCCATCAGGATCAGGATCGCCAACTTGCCGCTGGTCATGGTTTTCTCCCACTGCTTCCGCTTTCTGACGCCCGCGGCCCCGGGGCCGACCGCCGGTGCGGATGCGCCGTCCCGGCTACGCGGCGGAGAGGTCCGCCGGCCACGGCGTCGCCTCACGGGCGGCCGTGTCGCCCGTCGGGCTTTCCGACCGTCGGCGGGCATACGCCACGTGGGCGCTTTCGTCGAACGTGGCCTGTTCGCGTTTGCCGACCTCCCGCACGTACGCGCGGTACGCCTCCTCGCGCAGGCGGACCAGCATCTTGCACGAGGCCCGGACCTCCAGGAACCGCTGCTGCGTTTCGGACCGCACCTCGTCCAGTTCGTGCCGGCGGGCCTGGAGGCGGCGGATGACGGCCTCCTCGACGCCCGCGAACTGCATGAAGACCGCCTGCTCGGCGATGCGGTCGGCCAGCGACCGCCGGGCCAGTTCCTCGAGCACCGTCCGCAGGCGGGTCCGGCGTTCCAGGATGGCCTCCTGTACCCGTGCGATCTCCTGGGCCAGCATGAACAGGTCGTGACGCAGCGCCCGTTCCCGCTGGCGCTTGATGTCCAGGACGCGCTGGAGTTTCCACCGGAACCGTTTCATCGTGTTTCACCTGAGGCGGTGTACGTTGTGATTGCGAACGAGCGTGGCGGCAAGTTGTCATTTCGACCGAGGCCTCGCGGAGCGAGGCCGAGCGGAGAAATCTCGGTGTTCGAGCAGTGAGATTTCTCGACTCGGCCCATGCGGGCCTCGCTCGAAATGACACGCAGTGTGCACGCCAAGGTCATGTTTCACGTCCCTCGACAACCTGGCCGGCGTCGTCGTCGGCCGGCATCAGGTAATCCCACGCCCCCGTGATCTCCACGAGCCGGCGGACCGTTTCCTGGAACGGCGACCGCGCCCCGAGTGGCTGGATCAGGAACGCGTTGATGCGGTCGATGAGGCTGACGGCGCTGTCGATCCGCGGGTTCGCCCCCGGCTTGAACGCGCCGATGTTGATGAGGTCCTCGGCCCCCTGGTAGGTGGCGTAGACGGCCCGCAGTCTCTGGGCGGCCAGGTAATGCTCGCGCGTGGTGCAGGCGTCCATAAGCCGGCTGATGCTCTGAAGGATGTCCACCGCGGGGTAGTGGCCCAGTTCGGCCAGCCGGCGCGACAGGACGATGTGGCCGTCCAGGAGCGACCGCATGCAGTCGGCGATCGGGTCGTTCATGTCGTCGGCTTCAACCAGGACGGTGATCATGCCGGTGATGCTGCCGACCTCGGCCGTGCCGAGACGTTCCGTCAGCCGGGGCAGGAGGCTGAAGACGCTGGGGCAGTAGCCCTTGGTGGTGGGGGGTTCGCCGGCGGCCAGGCCGATCTCGCGCTGGGCCTGGGCCAGCCGCGTGACCGAATCCATCATGAAGAGGACGTCCTTGTCGAGGTCGCGGAAGTACTCGGCGACCGAGATGGCCAGCCCTGCCGCCTTCACGCGCTGGATGGGGGCGGTGTCGCTCGTGGCCACGACCACCACGCTGCGGGCCAGGCCCTTCGGGCCGAGGCTGTGTTCGAGGAACTGGCGGACCTCGCGGCCGCGCTCGCCCACCAGGGCCAGGACGTTGACGTCGGCATCCGAGACGCGGGCAATCTCGCCCAGCAGGGTGCTCTTGCCGACGCCGCTGCCCGAAAAGATGCCCACCCGCTGCCCCTTGCCGCACGTCAGGATGCCGTCGAACACGCGGATGCCCAGGGGCAAGGGCTCGGTAATCGGGCGGCGACTCATGGGCGGCGGGCTGGTGCCGTCCAGCGGACAGGCGTCGCGGCCGTCGAGCGGCCCTTTGCCGTCGATCGGCCGGCCCAGGCCGTCGATGACCCGGCCGAGGATGCCCGGCCCCAGGCGGATGACCCGCGGGTCGGTCCGCGCCACGACGGCGTCGCCGGGCGCGATGCCGTCGACGGGTTCCAGCGGCAAGAGGACCCGGTGCTCGTGATGGAAGCCGACGACCTCGGCCACGACGCGCCGGCCGTCCGAGAGGTGAATCTCGCACGCCCGGCCGGTGCCGATGGGCGGCCCCTGCGACTGGACCGTCAGCCCGGCCACGCGCACAACTTTGCCGCGGCAGGCCAGGGGCGTGGTCTGCGCGAGGCGTCGCCGGTGCCGGTCCCAGTCGATCAGGGTCATGGCGTTTCGGGGTCCTTCATGGTTCGGCGCAGGTGGGCCAGTTGGTCGTCGGTCCGGGCTTCAACGGTGCCCTCGGCGGTTTCGACGATGCACTCGCCTCGGCCGAGCGACGCGTCGGCCGCCAGGTGCAGATGCTTCAGCGCGCCGCCGGCCCGGCCGTTGCCGGCGTTCTCGGCCGCCGCCAGGTCCTCCGGGTTCAGATGGACGACGACCTCGCGCTTCGGCGGGGCCAGGCGGAGGGCCTCCCGCACGATCGGCTCGATGTCGTGCCGGCCGGCCCGGACCTCCTGGCCGATGACCTTGCGGGCGATGTCGATGGCCAGGTCGAGCAGGTGGTCCTCGCACTCGGCCAGGACGGCCTGCTGGAGGTCGTCGACCTTGGCGGCGGCCTGCTCCAGGGCCTGTCGCGCGCGGGCCAGGCCGGCGCGCTCGGCCTCGAGGTCCCCCGGGGCGGGCGACCCGTCGGGTCCGCAGAGCCGGACCGCCGCGAGGGCGGCAGGCAGGTCAACCTGTAGGGCCTGGGCCATGGCCGGTCTTGTCCTCGAAGGTGAGTTTGCCCGCGGCATTGAGTTGCCGCAGTTCGCTGAGGGTCCTCTCTCTCGCCGCCTCGATGTCCTCCACCTCGGGCTTGCGCATCAGCGAGATCTCTTCGTCGATCATGGCGGCGGCCCGTTCCGAGATGTTGCTGCGAATCTTCTGCTCGATCTTCGGGTCGGCGCCCTGGATGGCCAGGGCCAGTTGCTCGGCGTCCATGGTGCGGAGGATGTCCTGGAGGTTGCGGTCGGCCAGGACGAGCAGGTCTTCCCAGGTGACCATGAGGTCCTGGATCTCGCGGGCCTGGTCGGCGTTCTGCTGGCGGATGCTCTCCAGGAGCGTGTCGCGCAGCTCGCGGCGGAGACGGCGCATCAGGAGGGCCACCCGCCGAAGCCGGTCGTCGGGCGAAGCCTGGGCCGGCCGGGCGCCGCCGCTCTGCTGCTGCTGCTGCGCTTTCTGCTGGGCATCGAGGCGGTCGCGGATGAGGGCGGCCACGCGGGTCTGGGCCTCGACCGAAACGCGTTCCCCCATGGCCATCCGCCGGACCGCCTGGCCGCGCACCGACTCCTCAAGCATCGGGATGAGGGTGGCGCTTCGCTCGGGCGGCAGTTCCATCAGGACCATGGCGGCGGCCTGGGGATGCAGGCCCCGGAGGGCCTCGGCCAGGGCCGGCACCTCGGCCTGGCGGATGGGGATGAACGGGTCCCGGCCGTCGACCATCCGCCGGACCTCGCCCAGGAGGTCGTCCAGTCGGTCCCGGCCGACGGCGCTGGCGACCATGCTCTGGAGGAACGATTCGGTGTTGCGTCCCCCGCCGTTGTGCAGCAGGCCGAGGAACTCGACGGCCGGCTGGGCGCCGCCCTCGGCCTGGCCGGTGGCGTCCATGTAGACGAGTTCGGCGACGATCTGTTTGACGACGTCGGGCGAAGTGGCCTTGAGCAGTTCCCCGGCGATGTCGGGATCAAGGCTCCGGAGGAGCAGGGCGGCTTTTCGGACTCCCGTCTCGGCCACTTAAGCGGCTCCCTGCTGCTGGACCCACGTGCGGAACAGCCGTTTCACCTCGTCGGGGTTATCCTGAAGCGCGGTGGCGATGCGTTCGTTCAGGCGGGCGGAGTCGGCGGAGCGGGGCACGCCCGGCCCCAGCAGGTGGCCGGCGCCGACGCCCGGGCCGACCTCCATCGCCGCCCCGACCAAGGCGCCCTCGGCGGCGGCCTTGCGTTTCGACCCGCCGAAGATCTTCAGCGCCACCAGGGCCCCGAGGACCAGGATGCCGACCGAGGCGTGGCGGGCGGCGTCGAGGTAGAACTGGGGATTGGCCAGGAAGTCCACCTCTTCGGCGGTCTCGGCGGCCGCGTCCGGCCGGTGGAATCGGCAACTGACGACCTTCAACTCGTCGGTTTCCTTCAGGCCGATGGCCCGGCGGATGATCTCCTCGGCGTCGGTGACCGTCAGCGCAGGCGCCGGCGGGGAGGCCGTCTCCGCCGGCGCCTGGCCTTCTTCGGCTGCACGCGTCTCGGGGGTCGAGAGATCGACGAGCGCAGCCACCGACAGGGCAAGAATCTTGCCCGGCATGTTGATGGTCTGTTCAACGGTCCGGCCCACCTGGTACTCGTTGGTGGTGGTTTCTTCCTTGCTCTGGCCGGCCGAGGCGTCGGCCGTGGCGGGCACCTCGGACTTCGAGGTGATCTCTTCCTTGGTCACGACCTTGGCGCTGGGGTCGTACGTCTCCATGGTCTTGTTGGTGGTGGTGGTCTCGACCTGGGCGTCGACCTTGACAACGGCCCGCCCAGGCCCCAGGGCCAGCGTGAGCATCTGCTCGGCCTTGCGGGCCAGGTACTGTTCGACCTGGCTCTTGTAGTCGAGCACCGTGCCGCCGGTCCCCGCAAAGCCGCCCTCGGTGCCGGTTGAGAGCAGGGTGCCCTGGCTGTCGACGACGACGACGTGCTCGGGGGTGAGGTTGTCGACGGCGCCGGCCACCATGTGGACGATGGCGGCGACGTTGCCCGGGGAGAGGGTTCGGCCGGGCCTGAGGCGCAGGGCGACCGTGGCCGAGGCCCCGCTCGTCTCCTTGCGGAACAGGCTTCCTTCGGCCTGGACGATGTGGATGCGGGCGTCGGCCACGCCGTCAATCAGGGCGATGGTCCGGGCCAGTTCGCCCTCCATCGCCCGGGTGAGGTTGACCTTCTGCGTGAACGGGCTGGCGCCGATCTTCTCGGAATCGATGATGCGGTACCCCTGCTGGCCGCCGGCCGGCAGGCCGTCGCCGGCCATCCGGAGCCGGAGCGTGTGGATCTGCTCCACCGGAACGTAGATGCTGGTGCCGCCGTCCTTCAGGTCGAACGGGGTGTCGGCATCGCGGATCTTCTCGACGATCTCGGCGGCCTCCTGGGGTTCGAGCCGCGAGTACAGAAGGGCCATGTCCGGCTGCTGGGCCCATCCGACGAGCAGGGCGGCGGCGCCGCCGCAGGCCAGCAGCACCGAAACCAGGCCGATGCGCTGCATGAACCCAATCCGCCGCCAGGCTTCCAGGACGCCTTGTAGGGAGTTACCCACGGCTACCTCACGGGTTTATCGGGTGCGTTGGTGGTGCGCGGTTGGCGTCGCTTCGCGCCAAACAACACGCGCCGGGCAAGCCCGGCGGCTAAATGTGGCTGTTCGCCGTTGCCGTTGTTGTTGCCTGATGCCCATTGCCTGTTGCCTGCCGTTTTACACCTGCATATTGATGGTCTGCTTGTACGCCTCGATCATCTTGTTGCGGACGCCGATGAGGAGTTTGAAACTGGCGTCGGCCTTGGCGACGGCGGTGACGACGGGCAGCACGTCCTGCCGACGGCCGCTGAGGAGCTGCTCGACGCCGGTCGCCGACGCCTGCTGGTCCTGGTCGACCGTTTCGACGGCCTTGCGGACAAGGCTGGCGAAGTCGGTCTTGGGGCCGGCGGCGTCGGGCCGGGCCACCTGCGGCGGCTGGATGACGGGCGGCGTGCCGATGGCATGGATGCCGGAGAGGGTCATGACGGCTCCTTCCTTACCGCAGCAGTTCCACCGTGGTCTCGACCATGTCCTGGTAGCGTTTGAGGATGGCGACGTTGGCCTGGTACGCCCGCGAGGCGGCGACCATGTTCATCATCTCGACGGGCAGGTCGACGTTGGGCATCTGGACGAAGCCCTCGGCGTCGGCGTCGGGGTGGCCCGGCATGAGCACCTGGCGGAAACTGCTCATGTCGCGGGCGATCGAGAGGACGGTGACGCCGCCCGGCTCGTCTCCGGCGGCCCGCAGGACCACGTCGCGCCGCCGGTACGGTTCGCCGCCGGCGGTGCGGGTGGTCTCGGCGTTGGCGATGTTGCCGGCGATCAGGTTCAGCCGGAGCGACTGGGCCCGCATGCCCGAGACGGCAATGTCGACCATCGGGGCGATCTCGTCGATACGCACGGCGGTGCCTCCTCCTTACGCCTTTTCCGTTTCCCTCTCCCCTGGCGGGAGAGGGCAGGGTGAGGGGGTGTTGGCTTTCACCCTCACCCCGTCCCTCTCCCATCGAGGGAGAGGGAGTAAGGGGCCCTGCGTTTATCCGTCGCGTCCCACGGCCATGGCCATTTCCATCTGTTGGTACGTCCGGGCCAGCAGCCGCGCGTACGTCTTGTAGAGCAGCGAGTTCTTGACCAGGTCGCCGATCTCGGCTTCCAGTTGCACGTCGTTGCCGATCTCGTTGACCTCGCCGGTCATCGGCCGGGTCACCTGGTCGAGCAGGTCGCCGTACTGGACGGGCTTGCCCTTCTCGAGGGCGTCGGCGAAGACCTCCTCGAACGGCACGGCGTGCCGGCGGTAGCCGGGGGTGGCCATGTTGGCGATGTTGCCGGCGATGACCGACTGGCGGAGGTTGGCGGCCCGGAGGCCGGCCTCCAGGTAATCCGTTATGCGGGCGCTTTGATCCATTGCTCTTGCTCCTCGCGGTCCAGGCCGTAGGCCTCGCGCCACCGCCGCAGTTTCTCGCGCAGCGTGCGGTCGCTGATGCCCAGCAGGCCGGCGGCCTTGGCCTGGTGGCTGTCGGTGATGCGGAGGGCCTCCAGGATGGTCCGGCGTTCCACGTCCTTCAGGAGGAGGCTGCGGGGCGGGGGCAGGGGGTTCGCCGGGGCCAGTTCCGCCAGGAGCCACGGGGCCTCGGTCAGCGACAGGACCTCGCCCTCGCCCAGAATCAGCGCCGTCCGGACCAGGTTCCGCAACTGGCGGACGTTGCCCGGCCAGTCGTACTGGTAAAAGAGGTCCATCATCTCGGGGTCCAGCCGCGTGATGCGGCGACGCGTCTCGCGGGCAAACTGGTTGATGAAGTGCCAGGCCAGCACCGGGATGTCCTCGCGCCGGTGCCGCAGCGGCGGAATGTGAATCCGCACGCCCGCCAGCCGGTAATACAGGTCGGACCGGAAGGCGCCCTCGCGGACCAGGCGCGCCAGGTCGCGGTTGGTGGTGCTGACCACGCGGACGTTGACGCGGACCCGCTGCGACCCGCCGAGGCGCTCGAAGTCCTGCTGCTCCAGCACCCGCAGCAGTTCCGCCTGGAGCCGCACGCCCGTCTCGGTGATCTCGTCCAGGAGCAGCGTGCCGCCGTCGGCCAGTTCGAATCGGCCCTTGCGCTGGGCCACCGCGCCCGTGAACGCGCCGCGCTCGTGGCCGAAGAGTTCGCTCTCCAGGAGCGTCTCGCTGACGGCTGCACAGTTGACGCGCAGGTACGGCCCCCGCGACCGCCGGCTGGCGTGGTGCACCAGGTGGGCGAAGAGTTCCTTGCCGGTGCCGCTCTCGCCGCACAGGAGCACCGCCACCGACGTCGGGGCCACCTTGCGCGCCAGGGTCACCGCCTCCCGCAGGCGCGGGCTTCGGCCGACGATGCGGTACGGCGCGGGCACGTCCGTGTCGGCGGCGTCGGCGGAGGGCACCGGATGGGCCGGCACCAGGCGGTCGAGCAGCGCCTCCAGGGCCTCGCGCTGGACGGGCTTGGAGAGGACGTCGTCGCAGCCTTCGCGGACGGCCCGGACGGTCGTCTCGCGGTCGCAGGCGTCGGCCAGCAGGACGACGGGCAGTTCGGGCTCGCGGTTCTTGATGCGGCGGACGATTTCCAGCCCGCCGCCCGGGGCCGACAGGTCGCACAGCACCAGGTCCCACCGGCCGGCCTCGAACCGTTCTTCGGCCTGCTTCAGGTCGGCCGCGACCACGCCGCGGATGCCGCGGGCCGCCAACGTCTCCAGCAGCGCCCGCGTCGTGTCGCCCTCCGGCTCGACGATCAGCACGTTGTGTCCGACCGATTCCATCATGGACTCACACCTTCCGTCGGCTTCGTTACCGCGTTCGACGCCGCGGCATTCGTCGCGGCCGCGCCGGGCAGGGGCGCCAGCAGCGTCTGCGGCTGCGTCTGGGTTTGCCACTGGAGGAGGTTCTTGCGGACCTTGGCGGCCTCGACCCAGGGCGACTCGGGGTGCTCGGTCACCAGCCGGTCGTAGAGCGCGAGGGCCGCCGCCGCGTCGCTCTGCCGCTTGCAGTTCGCCGCCTGGTAGAGCACCCACGCCCGGGCCATGGCGCCGAGCGACCCGTCCGCCAGCAGCCGCTCGTACAGGGCGGCGGCCTCGGCCGGGTGCCCGCCCAGGAACAGGGCGTCGGCCAGGCCCATCGGTTCGCCCAGGCGGTCGAGCGACAGGTCCTTCACGCGTGTCAGTTCCTCCTCCGTGAGGACCGGCGACGCCTGCGTCGCGGCCCGAGGCGGCGCCTCGCCGGCACCGTCGGCGGCGGGCGTCGTGGCTGCCTCGGTGGGTTCGGCCGGCCTCGGTTTCGCGATCGGCCGCTCCAGCGCCTCGCGCAGACGCCGCATCGCCTCTTCCAGGTCGACCGACGGGGCCGAGGGCGGCGGGACGTCGATCTGCGAGTCCATCAGCCGCGCGCG
This sequence comes from Planctomycetota bacterium, assembly GCA_016782785.1. Classification (GTDB taxonomy): domain Bacteria; phylum Planctomycetota; class Phycisphaerae; order FEN-1346; family FEN-1346; genus BS750m-G62. Next base: position 33,593 of record JADHXV010000002.1, read on the forward strand.
GTTCTCCCGCACCTCGCGCAGCAGACCGTCACCGGTGGCGTTGCCCGCGCTGTCGCCCGAAACCGTGCCCGCGCTGCCGGCCGCGGGTGCAGTCGCGCCGTCGGCCGGCCCGCCCGCCGGCGGACCCGCCGCGGCGCTCCCAAGCGCCAAACTCACCACCGCCAGCGCGAGCGCCAGGGTGCGTGTCACGGCCGATCTCCTTCACCGCTGTCCGGGACTTTGCCGGCGAACGCCAGGGCCGCCCGGTCGTAATCGTTGCTCCGGAGGTACGCCCGGCCGAGCGTATCGAGGACCCGGCGTCGGACCTCGGCGGGCGCCGTCTCGGCCAGCACCCGCCGGGCCGTGCTGATCGCCTGCTCGGTCCGGCCGGCCGCCAGGTGGACCTCTGCCAGGTCGGCACAGGCCGCCTGGGCCAGCGGTCCCGGCTCCAGGTGCGCGACGACCGTCTCGAGCAGCCGGCGGGCGTCCTCGGGCCGGCCCAGGTCCACGGAGCACCGCGCCAAGGCGATTTCCATCTCGATGGCGCTTTGCGGCCCGGCGGCCTTCGGCCGGCGGTCCATCAGGCACCGCGTCGCCCGGTCCGCCAAGCCCATGGCCCGCAGCATCCGGACCTCCAGCAGGGTGGCCCGGTCCACGTGCTCGGCCGGGGTCGCCGCCGGGTCGATACGCGCCACGAGCGCCAGCGCCTCGGCGTACTCGGCCTCGTCGGCCAGCGTGCCGGCCAGCGCCAGGAGGATGTCGGCCGAAAGGGCGGGTTCGGCCTCGGCCATCATCGCCCGACGCAGCGCCGCCTGCGCCCCGGCCGTCTCGCCCAGGGCCAGCAGGCTCTGGGCCAGGAGGTACTCGGCCTCGGCCCGGTCGGCATCAAGCACGCCGGCCGCCGCCTCCCGGTATCGCTGGAACCACGTGACGGCGTCGGCGTGCTCGCCCTGGAGCCAGTAGCCTTTGCCGGCCCCGAAGGCCGCGCCCATCTGCGACGACCGCGAGAGTTCCCAGTAATAGAGTTTGCGGAACGTGGTGACGGCCTCGGCAAAGAGGCCGGTCTTGAGGGTGGCCTGGCCCAGCCGCAGGTACACCACGTCGGCCTGCGGGAAGTTCGGATGATGGTTCAACAGGTCGAGTAGCCGGCCGCGGGCCCCCGCGTAGTCGCGCAGGTCGATGCGGATGCCGGCGCTTCGGAGCATGGCCCGCGGCGCCAGGTCCGACCGCGGATGCCGCTCGGCCAGCAGATTGTACTCGGCCATGGCGCTGGCGGTCTCGCCCTGGTGCTCGTACAAGAGGCCCAGCGCGAAGTGGGCGTACGGGTACCGGGGCGCGTCGGCCTCGCGCAGCAGCCGACGCCGCCACATCGAGACGGCCTCCCGCAGCAGCAGGTTCTGCAACTCGGCCGTCGAGCGGATCGCCCGCGGGTCGTGGATCATCGCGCCCTCGCCCGTCATGCGGGCCACCAGACCGGCCGCGCCGCAGGCCACCTCGATGACGCGGGTATCGGGGGCCCGGTCGATGGCCAGCAGGATTGCCCGCCGGCGGGCGGGCGCCTCGGCCGTCGCCCACGTCACATCCAGGTTCGACCGGCCCGCCACTTGGTCCAGCAGTTCCTCCAGCGGGGCCCCCGCGCTCGTGACCGACCAGACGGCCGGGCCGTCGTCGTCCGGCTGCGTCCGCTCGGCCCGCAGACCCACGGCGGCGTCGCCGAGCCGGCCGAGCCCGGCCTCCAGGAGGGCCCGGACCTGGCCCTCCGTCGGCCCGCCCGCGAACGGGTCGGGCGGCAGGACGGCCGCTTCGGGCAGCGCGTCGTCGGCCCCGTGGAACGCCAGGGCCTTGCGCGTCAGCGCCCCGGCCACCAGCAGGTCGCACGTGCTCTCCAGGCCCGCCGACCCCGGCACCGCGCCCAGCGCCGCAATCGCCCGGTACCCGTGCGTGCGTGCCGTCAGGTACTGCCCGTCCGCCTGCGCCAGCCGGGCCAGTTCCACGAGCGCCATGCCGCGGACCACCGGCGACCGGCTCTCGGCCGCCTGGACGAAGCCGTCGTGCGCCTCCGGCATCTCGCCGAGCGACCGCCGGCACTGGGCCTGCCGCAGCAGAAAGAACTCGACCAGCCGCTCGTCCTGAGGGTTGCCGCGCGTCGCCGCCAGCAGACGGTCGCATTGCGTCAAAGCCTCGCGATACCGCCCGCCCGCGAACGCCTGCTCCTCCAGGGCCAGCGAGAAGGCGTCGTCGGTGGGCGGCTCGGCAGGCGTCACGTTGGGCGGATTGTTGCGCGAGGGCGGCGGCACCGCCGGCAGCCGCGCCGGCTCCGGCACCGGCCCCCCGTGCCACGGACCGAACAGGAACATCCCGATGACCACGCCCACCACCAGCACCGCATTGGCCCCGACCAGCACGGGCCACGAACCCCATCTGTGACGCAGGCCCGCTGTGAACTCGGGCGGCAGGTCGTCGCCGAATTCCCCCGCCCACACGTCCGCGGCGCCGGGCTGACCGGACGCGTCCGGGGCGTCGGCCGTGGTGAAGAAGTCGGCGTCAGCGGCCGCGGCGGCGGAGACCTCGACGGCGTCGGAGGAAGGGGCCGCGGCGGTGGCAGCGGGCGCCTGTTCCGTCGCAGCAGCGTCGGACGGCCCGGGGGCCGCTTCCTCCGGGGCCGGCTCGTTTGCGGCCGGCGGGTTGTCGCGTTTCTCTGTATCAGCCATGCGTGCGCTCAGTCCTGGTTCGCGTGTGCCCGGGCCGCTCCGCGCCAGAGCGCGGGCGCAGCCGTGCGGAGGTTGGGTGCAACCGGCGTGCCAAACGGGTTCTGGAACTGCCGAAGGGGGAAAATCGCTGCTTTCGGCCCGGAAGTGCAATTCGGCGCCAGCGTCGACGCCGCCGTCCGCCCGGTCCGGCGTAAGGATTTCGGCCGGGCGTTCGGTTTTCAGACGCGCCGCGGGCCAACCCCATATTCGGCGCGGCGGGACTCCGGTCCCGCAGCGTGAAGCGTGAAGCGCGGTGGGTCGGGAGACCCACCGCGCGGGAATCTGTTCGAGCAGGGATGCCGGACTACACGCCGACCTTGCTGAGGCGGGAAGACCGCGAGCACCGGTCCTCCGGGGCGGCCGCCGACGTGCCGGACTCCCCCGTGCCGTCGGGTATCCGGATCTTGTACCGCTTCAGTTTGGCGTGCAGGGTGGCCCGGGTGATGCCGAGCAGCGCCGCCGCCCGCGTCCGTTGCCACCCCGTTTCGCGGAGCGCCCGCGTGATGAAAAGCCGTTCGGCGGTCTGGAGCGAGAAATCGTTCTCGGGTGCAGGGAGGGCGGCCTTGGAGTCGTCCGGCGCGGCCGCCGGGCCCCGGCCGTCGATGATCAGGCACTCGGGCCGGATGCAGTCGCCCGTCTCCATGATGAGGGCCCGCTCGATCACGTTTCGCAGCTCGCGGACGTTGCCCGGCCAGTCGTGGGCCAGCAGCCGATCGCGCGCCTTCTCCGTCAGGCCCTTGATGCGGCGGGTGCGGGGAAGGGCACACATCTCGACGAAATACTCGGCCAGCAGCGGCACGTCGTCGCGGCGCCCGCGGTCCGCAGCGGCGGCAACTCGACCGGAAACACCGCCAGCCGATAGTACAGGTCCCGCCGGAAGCGGCCGGCCTGCACCTCGGCCGCCAGGTCGCGGTTGCTCGACGCCAGGATGCTTGCCCGGCATGGAATCGTTTCGGTCCCGCCCACCCGCCGGAACGTCCGGTCCTGGAGCACCCGCAGCAGTTTGGCCTGGAGTTCCACGGGGATCTCGCTGACCTCGTCCAGCAGGATACTGCCGGTGCCGGCCAGTTCGAACAGGCCCTTCTTCGGGCCGTCCGCCCCCGTGAAAGCGCCCTTGACGTGGCCGAACAGTTCGCTTTCCAGGAGGTTGGCGTTCAGGGCGGCGCAGTTGACCGCCACGAAGTTGTCCTCCGACCCGCCGCGGATGGCGTGGATGGCCCGGGCGGCCAACTCCTTGCCGGTCCCGGTTTCTCCGACCACCAGGGCGGGGTTGCATCCGCTCTCGGCCACCAGGGCGATGGTCTTCAGCGTCTGCCGCATGGCCTCGCTACGGCCGACGATGGGTACGTCGGCCGGACATTCCGGGGCGAAGTACTCCGGCCGGCCCTCGGGGCGCGCCGAACGCCGCGCCGCACGCAACACCCGCTCCATGGCGTCGCCGACCGGCGTCGCCGCCACGTAGTCCGTGGCGCCGTGACGGATGAACATGATGGCCTCGTCCACGTCCGGCCGGTCCGTCAGCACCACCACCGGATGGCCGGGCGCTGCCGTACGGAGCTGTTGAAGAAATTCCAGCGCCGCCTCCCGCGGAAACGTCTCGCGGACCACCACCAGTTCGGGGTGCGCGGCGTGGACGGCCAGGAGGGCTTCATCGGCGGTGCGGCTCGATATGACGTGGCGGGCGACCGCCACGAACGGACACGCCTGCGACGGCGGGGCGCTGCCCAGCGCGACCACGGCCTGAAGGGTGGCCTGCGGCGAGGCTTTGGGCATCGACCACTTCCCCCGACGCTTGCTGGTGGAACGTCCTGAAGAGGGGAGGCGGCACGTTGTCCGGCTGGTGCGGCCTAGTCGTGGCGCGTGGCGGCATGTTGCCCGCGCCGGACATCCCCCCGCGTGCTCTTGGGGCACTACAGTGTCGGCAAGGACGAAACGCCGGCTTTAGCCGAATTATCGGACGGGCAGGAAAATTTACTCAATGTGTGCTTAAACGTGTAATCTGATATTCAGGCATCGCTGTTTGGCCCGTCTCCTGGCTGTCGCCGGCCCGCTGCCGTTCGTGCCGATGTCCGGTTTCTGTGTTCCGGTGCCGGTGCCGTGCGGCAGAGTCTGCCGCCGACCGGAAGAAACTTCCGCTTCGCCCGGGATCAGGGCCGGGTTTTGGTGACGCCCACCGCACCGAATGCGGCACCGTAAGTCATTTCTCGGCAACCGCTTACGAGCATAATGCCCAATGCATGCCCGCGGTGGCACGGCGTTTGCCTCCTCTCCAGCCGCAGGAGGTCACTATGCAGGCCCTCGGTACCGTATCTTTGAACGACATCCTATGGCAGCCCGCCGGCCCCGCCGGGGCGGGCCCGGCCGCCGGTTCCGCCTCCGACCGCGGTTCCTGGCGGCAGGAGGACCGTCTGGACCGGCTCCTCGCCCCCGACTGTCCCAACCGGCCGCCCTTCAGAGCCGACGAGTCGGCCGCCCGCGACCCCGTCCAAACGGCCCCTCGGCGGGACGCGGTTGATGATCCCTCGCAGTTCGCCTCCCGCAGGTCCCGCGACGAGGCGCCGGCTGACCGAGTCGGCTTGGCTGGGGACGGCTTGGCGGGGCCGGTGGAGTCGGCAAGAAACTACAAGAAGAGCCAAATCTCCGAAAATTCCGCCGAGGTTTCGCAACGGAAAACCACGGTCGGCGCAGCCGCGAGGCCGACATCGGCCACCGGAACGGCCGGTTTCGGGCCGAAAAACGTGACTTTTTCGGCAGCAATGGCCGCGCAACTGGCCTCTTCCTCCACCGAAACCGCCTTGGCGGGCCGGCAGACCCGCACCGCCGCGTCGGCCGGGCTCACCGGGCGTATCGGGATGGCTCCGCAGGCGAAATTGCCCGCAAACGGCGCGGCCGTGGCGGACGGGAAAGGCGGCCGGCTGCCGTCCGCAACGGCCGGTGGTGAGGCCGAAAAACGGGCCGGACAGGCGTTTGTCGCGGCTCTTGCGGCAAGACCGGCGGCCGAAGGCGCGGCTTCGCGGGCTGCCGCGGCCGATGCGTCGGCCGGCGCGGGCCGGGCCAAGGGTCAGGCGAAGCCGACAAACGGCTCGGGGACCGCGGAAAAGGCGGTTGCACAAGCCGTTTCGCAGGCCGCGGAGCGGGTGGCGGCTGCCGCAGCGGCTCAGGCCAAGACGGTCGTGACGGCCGAGCAGGCCCGTCCGCAGGGCGAGAAGACGGCGGGCCAGGCGGGCAAGGCCAACGCACAGCGGGCCCGGGCGGCCGATGCGTCGGCCGGCGCGGGCCGGGCCAAGGGTCAGGCGAAGTCGACAAACGGCTCGGGGACCGCGGAAAAGGCCGTCGCACAAGCCGTTTCGCAGGCCGCGGAGCGGGTGGCGGCTGCCGTAGCGGCTCAGGCCAAGACGGTCGTGACGGCCGAGCAGGCCCGTCCGCAGGGCGAGAAGACGGCGGGCCAGGCGGGCAAGGCCAACGCACAGCGGGCCCGGGCGGCCGAGGCCGCGGCGGGGCAAGGCAAGGGGTCGGCCGCGTCGGCAGCCACAAAGGGTGGACGCGAGGGCGAGACGGCGCCGGTCCGAGGGTCGCACGGTCCCGGGACGGCGGTGAAGCCGCAGGTTGCCGCGATGCCGGCTGCGGAAGGCCGCGGCGAGGCCGTGGCGGCGGCTCAGGGCTCGGCCGCGCCCGAAGCAGCCGCGGCGGCCCGCGGGGTGGCGGCGCGTCCGGCGGAGGCCGGGCAGGTGGGCGGTGGTCTGGGCGACGCCGCCGGCCAAGTGGCCGAGTCGATCCGGTCTGTCGGCGGCCAGGCGGACCGGCAGATCCTGGTGAACCTCAACCCGCCCGAATTGGGGCAGGTGCGGATCATCCTGCGAAACGAGGCGGACGGCATCCACGGCGTCATCCGGGCCGAGGTGCCCGAGACGCTGGCGAAACTCCAGCAGGAGGCCGCGCCGCTGGTCGCGCGGCTCCAGGCGGACGGCATCGAGATCCGCCGGCTCGACTTCGCCCTGACCGAGCAGCAGAACGGGAACCAGGCGGACGCGGGTGCGGCGTTCCGCGACGGCCAGGCCCAGGCCGACGCGTGGACGGGCGAGAACGGGCCGCATTCCGGCGGGTCGGGCGGGCCATCGGACGGGCTCGACGAGGCGGTGGAGACCGACGCCGGGGCGTCGGGCGCGGTCTGGGCAGCGACCGACGGGTCGGTGAACGTGCAGGTCTAGGAGCGAGCGATGGCCGAGGTTGCCAGCGTTGACACGGGCAGCGAGAGCCTGCGATTCCAGTTTCTGAAACTGCTGGTGGCGCAGTTGCAGAATCAGAACCCGCTGGAACCGCTGGACAACGGGGAGATGACGGCCCAACTGGCGCAGATTTCGTCGCTGGAGCAACTGGAAGAGGTCAACGCGAACCTGGAGGACTTGAAAGGACTCGGGACGACGTTCGCGGGTGCGATGGTGATGGCGGAGGCGCGTTACGCCACGTCGCTCATCGGCCGCGAGGTGACGTTTGGGACGAGCAAGGGCACGGTCGAGACCGGCCGTGTCTCAGGGGTTGAGAGACCCGACGGGGCATTCATGCTGCAGGTCGGCGCCTGGCTTGTGCCGCTGGGCGCCGTCACCGGGATTCGGGAGTAGGCCGGCCGAGGCCGCTCCCTGAAGGAGGCCGACGATGAGTGATTCACTGATGGCGGCGGTTTCGGGGCTTCAGGGGCATCAGAAGATGCTCGACGTGGCGGGCAACAACCTGGCCAACGTCAACACGTACGGGTTCAAGTCCAGCCGCGTGACGTTCTCGGAACTGCTGTCCGAGACGCTGCGCGAGGCCACCCAGCCGCAGGAGCGGGTGGGCGGAACAAACCCGCAGCAGATCGGGAGCGGCGTGACGGTCTCGAGCATCGACCGGAACATGAGTCAGGGGACGATGGTGCATACGGGCCAGCCGCTCGACATGGCGATCGAGGGGGCCGGGTACTTCGTCCTCGGCGATGGGCAGAAGGATATGTACACGCGTGTCGGCACGTTCGCGGTCGACTCGCAGTATTACCTGGTGGACCCGGGAACGGGCTACCGGGTGCAGCGGCTGGACGTCCAGGGCGTGGCGGAGGGGTTCCAGGACGCGTCCTCGAACGACATCCGTATTCCGTACGACATGGCGTTGCCGGCCAAGCCGACCGAGGCGATCTCGTTCACGGGGAACCTGAGCGCCGACGCCGAGAGCCCGCTGACGAACCAACTGACGAGCGGCACCCAGTATACCGTGGGCGGTGCGGTGGCGTCGGTGACGTCGCTCCTGGCGGACCTGGACCAGGCCACCGGCACCTCGGACGGCGAGACGATCGCGATCAGCGGCAAGGCGGCCGACGGGTCGGACGTCAGCGCCACGTTCACGATCGGCAGCGGGGCGGGGCAGGACGGCACGACGCTGGGCGACCTGCTGACGAAGATCAGCGGGGCGTTCAGCGGATCGACGGCGACCCTGGTGAACGGCGAAATCCGCCTGACCGACACGACGGCCGGCTACAGCCAGACCGACATCTACATGGCGTACAACGGGGCGGGGAGCCTGACGCTGCCCACGTACTTCCAGCACCTGGCGGCGGGCGGGCGCGAGACCAAGAGCGCCAACGTCGAGATCTTCGACGCGCAGGGCATCGGCCACGTCGTCTCGGTCGCCTTCGTCCGGACCGACACCGACGACACCTGGGACATGGTGGTGACGAACATGACGGGCAACATCCTGTTCGACAGCCCGGACGACCGGCGCGTGCGGGGCATCCAGTTCAACGCGGACGGCAGTTTCGCCGGCCTGGGCGGGGCCACGCCGGACGAACTGGCGATCCGGGCGCGGCTCGACGGGCCCGGGTCGACGCAGTCGGTCATCACCCTGGATTTCGGCACGATCGGCCAGTTCAACGGGTTGAGCCAGTTCGGCGGCCCGTCGACGGTGGCGGCCAGCGGCCAGGACGGCTACGAGGCGGGGTACCTGTCGAGCCTCTCCGTGAGCCGCGACGGCGTGCTGGTGGGCATGTTCACGAACGGGGTGCGGCGGAACATCGCGGCCCTGAAGGTGGCGACGTTCCAGAACGCGGCGGGCCTGGAGTCGGTGGGCGGGTCGTACTTCATCGCGTCGGGCAACTCGGGCGACCCGATGCCCACGCAGGCGATGACCAGCGGGGCCGGGGCCGTCAACGGCGGCTCGCTGGAACGGTCGAACGTGGATACGGCCGAGGAGTTCGTCAACCTCATCCAGGCGCAAAACGGGTACCAGGCGAACGCGCGGACCATCCGCGTCACCAACGACATGCTGCGGGAACTCTCGAACCTGATCCGGTAAGGCGAACCATTCGTCAAGGCGGGCTGAGGCGATGATCAGGGAAATCGGGCAACACGTGCTGGCTGCCGCTCTCAGCCCCACCGAGCGCCTGGAGGCGATGCGGAACCTGGAGTCGTTCCACTTTGCGGACCTGACCCGGCCATCGGTGTACGTGCCGCTGCTGCTTGTGAGCGTCCTGGCCGTAGCGGCGCTGGTGGCGTACCGCCGGCACCGTGCCCGTGCGGCGCTGGTGGCGGCGTTCGGTCGGGCCGCGGGCCGGGTGGAGATGACGCCCGCGGAGCGGACCGTGCTGGCCCGGATCGCCCGTGCGGCCGAGCCCAGGGCGCTGAACGAGACGTGGACCCTGGCGTTGGCGTTCGACGACGGGATGAAGCGGGTCCTGGTCGACCGGGTGATGCGCGAGTTGGCGCCCGCGGCCCGCCGTCGGGTGCACGAGGTGATCGTGTCGCTGCGCAGCAAACTGGGGCTGGCCCCGGCGGGGGAGGCGTCGGCCGAGGCGTCGGGCCTGGTGCGCGACGCCCGGGTCACGCTGGCGCATCCGGGGGCCTCGCCGGAGGTGGGCGGGACCGTCGTGGGCGTGGGCAACCGCGAGGTAACGGTCCGGCTGGACGAGGCGCTGGAGTTCCGGACGGGGGCGGCGGTGCTGCGGCAGGTGCGCGGCCGGGAACAATGGGAGTTCAGCGTGGCGGTCGGGCAGGCCGAGGGCGACATGGTCCGTGTCCGGCTCATCGGGACGCCGCAAATGACGAACCTGCGCCGGTTCGCCCGGGTGGCGACGCGTCGGCCAATCCATGTGGCCCGGTACGATTTCGCGCACGAGGGTCCGGAGGGCCGGCTGCCCGAGTTTGCCGAGGGCACGCTGATCGAGATCGCCGGGCCGGGCCTGCGGATCGAAGGGCCGATCAAGGCGGCGCTGGGCGAGCGGGTCCTGGTGGTCCTGGAGGTGGACGAGTCGCGGTGCTTCCGGGGGATGGGGATCGTCCGGCGGTTCACGCCGTCGGACAAGGGGCCGGCCGAACTCGCCGTGGAACTGACGTGCATGAACGAGCAGGAAGTGGCCCGGCTGGTCAAGGAAACCAACGACACGGCGCGCGATGCCGCCCACGGCGGGACGCCCGCCTCGGCCCGCGCGGCCGCCGCCTGACGGGGAACAACGTGGGCAGCGAAACGATCTCGGCGCTGACGGGCCTGGGCCACGAGTACGAGGCCATCGCCCACAACCTGGCCAACGCCAACACGGTGGGGTTCAAGCGGCAGATCGGCGTCTTCACGCAGGAGCCGCCCAAGGTTGGCGTCGGGGCGCAAACGAGCGCGTCGCCGACGTCGGGTCTGCCGGCGACCAAGGCGACGAGCGCCATCGACTTCTCGCAGGGGCGGCTGGTTCAGACGGGGCGGTCGCTGGACGTGGCCCTCAGCGGCAAAGGCTTCTTCGTCCTGGAGACGAGCGAGGGCGAACGGTACACGCGCAACGGCGTGTTCCGCGTCAACAGCCGGGGGCAACTGGTGGACGCGGCCGGCCGGACGGTGGCGGGCACCGGCGGGCCGGTGGTGATTCCGTCGTCGGTGTCGTCGATGGAGGTGGAGATCGGGTCCGACGGCCGCATCTTCGCCGCCGGCACGCCCATCGGCGCGCTGCGGATCGTGGAGTTCGAGGACCCCTCGGTCCTTCAGCCGGAGGGCATGGGCGCGTTTGTGGCCAAGGGCCGCACGCAGCCCGGCCCGGCGGCCAACACGACCGTCCAGCAGGGCTGCCAGGAGGCGTCGAACGTCGACACCGTCCGCGAACTGGTGGCCCTGATCAAGGTGACGCGGCTGTACCAGGCCAACGTGCAGGTGATGGCGGGCAAGAGCGACCGCGGCAAGGACCTGATGCGGGTGGCCATGGCCTGACCCAGAGGAGGTGAGCGATGCTGCGAGCGTTTTCGACGGCGGCGACCGGCATGACGGCCCAGCAGATGACCGTCAACGTCATCGCCAACAACCTGGCGAACATGAACACCGCCGGCTTCAAGCGGACCATGATCGACTTCCAGGACTTGGTGTACCTTCGGCTCCAGGAGCCGGGACGCGAGGTGGCCGCCGGCATCGAGGCGCCCACCGGGTTCGAACTGGGATCGGGCGTCCGGCCGGCGAGCACGCTGCGCGTCTTCACGCAGGGCGAACTCGAGAACACCGGCCGCGAACTCGACCTGGCCATCCTGGGCGACGGATTCTTCACCGTCCGCATGCCCAGCGGCGAAGAGCGGTACACCCGCGACGGGTCGTTCCGCGTCAACGCCAACGGCGAACTGGTGACGGCCAGCGGGTACGTGGTGGAGCCCGGCGTGACGATTCCGTCCGACGCGCGGTCCGTTGCGGTGGGCGCGGACGGGACGGTGACG
>JADHXV010000054.1 GCA_016782785.1 Planctomycetota bacterium
GTTGTTGAAATCGTCCCAGTTCATTCCGGGGGCCTGCGTGCCGCTGCCACTCCAGTTCGAGGTCGTCCAGAAGCGTTTCTCGGGCGACTCGACAATCCGCAGGTACTTGACGGTGCCGCGCGGCACGGCCTCCATGCCGCCGCCGACGTACACGTCCTGGACGTAGAACGCGCCGTGCGGCTCTTCGTAGTCGATGGAGTCGGGCACGACGGGCGCGGGCGGGCAGGCGGCCACGGGCATCGGGTCGAAGCAGCCCGGCACCTCAGCGTGCACCAGCACCTCGTTGCCGAAGACGTCGACCAGGAAGATGCCCATCGCCTCGCCGGTCATCTGCCGGGAACAGAGGAAGTACCGGCCGACCGACGCGGGGACGGACGCATCGGCCAGCGGGTACGGGTCCTCGTACTTCGGCGTGACGAGTTTGAAGCGGTCGAAATTGCCGACCATGACGTGCTCGACGGCGTCGGGCGGCCAGGTGTGGACGACAGGCGGCCTGCCGTCGAGGCCCAGCGCGCGGTCGACGACGGCCAGCGCGCCCCACGGCCGGTCGTGGCACGAGGTGAACGTGGCGACGAAGCGATCCGTGCCGGCGATGGCCCGGGCGTCGATCACCCCGCCGGGCGACGGCGTGTTGTTGCCCCAGAAGACGGCGTGGTTGGTGCCGTCGGGCCGGCACGTCCACACGCCCTGGGCATCGCCGAAGTTGCGGTCCACGTATTCCCATCGATCATAGAGGAGCGTCCCGTCGGGCATGAGCGCGGGGTGCCCCTCGTGGAGCGTGCTGCGGCCGATCTGGTGGACGTTCGCCCCGTCGCCGTCCATCCGGAACAGGTTGCCCATGATGTGACGGTTGCACATGCAGAACTTGGGCTCGCGGGTGGAGGTGAAGACGATGCGGCCATCGGGCAGGTAACACGGGTCGATGTCGGTGACGCCCGGCAGGCTGGTCAGTTGCCGCAGAACGCCGCGGGCGCCCGGCCGCAGGTCCATCTCGTAGATGTGATAATCGTCGGCGGGGTCTTGGCGGATGGAAAGAAGGACGCGCTCGCCGCTCGGGTGGACGTCCGGGTCGCGGGCCACACCCTTGGGCAGGTCGAGCAGCGTTTCGACGCGGCCGCCGTCGGCCAGGTGGAGCACCCGCACCGCCCCGCCGCCCTGGAACGAGCCGGTGTTGATCTCGCCCGTCTGGAACATCGTGGCCGTGTTGTGATGGTCGGACTTGTACTGGTGGCGGACCACGAACAGGATGGGATGGTCGCGGACGAGCGGGTTAGCCAGGAGCACCTCGCGGGCCAGGGCCTCGATGTCTGCGGTCCCGCTGCCGGGGGGATTCGCGGCCGGCTGGCCATCGGCCCCGATGCGGTCGAGGCGCGCGAGAAACGCGGCGGCACCGGGATACCGCGGGCCGAACGTCTCGGCCAGATCATGAATGGCCTGGCGGAGGCTATCAGCCGTCGTCCGGACCGGGCCGGCGGTAGCCGGTGGCTCTGCCTTCTTGGCGCAGAGCGGGCCGGCCAGGTTGAACACTATCGCGGCCGCCATCGCGGCCAGCGGTAAGTAGCGTCGCACCATCCGCGCGTCCTTCGGCCACGGCATTTCAGGCCCGTGGGGCTCCCTCATACTGCAACGCTCCAAGGGCGTTTCGCGCGGTGGGTCTCCGCACCCACCGCGCGAGAATCGGCCCTCTTGCCACTGCGCGGCGGGTCCGGAGACCCGCCGCGCGGCACCGGCGGTCGTGAAAGAGCCTCCTAGTCCTCGACGGGCACAAGGCGGTAGACGCTCACGCCGTCCTGCTCGAACTGGGGGACGTAGAGCAGTCGCTGCCGCCAGTCCAGGCCGATGTCGGCCGGGGTCGTCACCTCGATGAGCGTGGAGACCGTCTTGCGGTCGGCCGAAATGGCCGCCACGCGGTTGCCGTGCATATCGGAGACCAGGAACGTCCCGTCCTCGAGCACCTCGATGCCGTCGGGCGTCTTGAAGTGGCAGGCCAAACCGAACGGGACGGGGTCGCCCTGGCCGGCGGGGTCGAGTTCGTAGACCTCGTGCAGATCCCAACTGACGGCGAACATCTTGCCCTTGAAGAAGGTGATGCCGTTGACGCCGGCGGGGGCCTTGATGGTCGTGACGCCGTCGCGTCCCATGCGGTAGACGACGCCGGCGGCCGTGTCGGAGACGTAGACGGCCACGCCGTCGGTGGCCATGTCGTTGAGGTGCTCGCCCTTGGGTCCCTGGAGGGGCTTGGGCTGGGCGGCGTCGGAGAGCGGGAAAGCCAGGACGCGGGTGTTATCGGCCACGTAGAGGACGCCGTCAAGGATGCACATGCCTTTCGGGCTATGGAGCGGCGCGTCCTGGGCCGAGGCCTGCCAGCGCATGTTTGCCGGCACGCCGCCGGGGTTGAGGACGGCGATAGACCCCGTGGCGTCGTCGGCCCAGTAGGCCCCGACGTCGGTCTCCATGTTCGACACGTAGACCTTGCCGGTCTTGGCGTCGACCACACAGCATTCCGGGACGGCGAACTGGCCGATCTTGGTCACCTGCTGGGCCCGCCAGGCGGGCACGCAGCCAGCAAGGACGGTCAGCACCACCAGCATCGGGACAACACGCCAGGCGAAACGGTTCATGGGTCGCTCCTTGCAGACTGGGTAACGGGCCGGTACCAGAACGACTCCCAATAGGCCCGGTCGGTGGCGTAGGGGTCGACGGGGTCGTTGGGGCCGAGGTTCGCGGGCAGCACGCCATAGCGTTTCATCTCGCGGATGTACGGCTCGCCGGGCCGGAAGCCGGCCACGTCGAACCGCTTGCTCTCCTCGCGGAGAAACTGCTTGCCGCGGGCAATCCACGCCAGCAGTTTCTGGTAATCGGGGTCAACGGTGTCGGCGAAGATCTCGGGCACGCCGTCCTGGCCCTTGGGAGGCCTGGCGTTGGCCTGGCACGTGCCGTAGCCGCCCGCCTTCTTCGCCATCGGACCCAGGAGAAAGAAGGACTTCTCTGGCCGGCTGAGGTTGAAGACCACGTCGCGCGAGTACCCCGACGCGTTCTGGTGCAGCACCATCGGCAGGCGCGTGTTGCCATTGTGGCACGAGCCGCAGCGCCGGCGCATGACCTCCTGGGCCGCCTTGGTTTCGGGCCAGTCGTCACCGTACGCGACGGGCTTGTTCTGTATGGAGCGCAGGAGCATGCCGGTGCCCAGGGCGCCGTACGTGCCTGGGTACACCGCCCCGGACTCGATCCAGTAGCGGACCATCTTGATCTCGTGTGGCGTGGCCTTGACGTCCTTGTGCCCCCCGGCCAGGCGCTCCATGATGGGGCTGGCGACAGCGCCGACGGACCGCGGCGGGCGGCTGCCGGCGACTTCGTTCCGGCCGTCGGCGAACTGCTTGCGGTGTGTCAGGTTGATGTAACTGTGCGACCAGATAGGGCCATGGTCGCCCGCCAGGCTGAAGCCGCCGCACCGCTCTTCGGGGTTGTGGCATTTGAGGCAGTGCTTGTCGAGGATGGGCTGGATGTCGCGCGGGAAGTCGAGGACGTCCGGGATGCCCTCAATCGGCTGAATCCGGCTGGGCGGGCGTTTCATGGCCAGAAGGGCCTTGTCCATCGGCCGCATGGCGGTTTCGCGACGTTCGTGGCAGCCGACGCACCCGGTCGTCTCGCCCGGCTGAACGGTGACAAACGAGTGCATGCGCTTGACGGAGTTCTCGTTTTCGTCGAGGGCCACGAAGAAGAGGCTCCGCAGCGCCGGCACGTCGAAGTAGGCCGAGCCGTCCGGCTCCACGGGCACCGTGCCCAGGACACGTTCCAGCATGAACGTGCCGCCGGCCGTAATCGGTGTCATGCCCCCGTGGAAGTGGATCGGCTCGGGCAGCAGTTCCAGGACGAGCAGTTTCTTGATCTCGCCGGGCTTGACGCCGACCATGTTCCGGCCGACGTGGACGTTGCCCAGAACCAAGCGGCCGGTGGCCTGCGAGGGGTCGGTGCGCGGCGGAATCCACCGCTCGCGCGGCCGGGCGACGAGCGGCCGGGGCTCGTGCAGGTCCATGTTCCCCTGCTTGGCCAGGAGCAGTTGCGTCCGGCCGCCGCCGTCCATCAGTTCGATGCCCTGCGGCGAGGCCAACAGGAAGCAGTCCTCCGAAAACGGGTAGGGGTCGCGCCACACGGGCTTGGGGTTGACGTGCTGGGCATAGGGCTGGGCGTCGGGGCCGGCGTCGGGATCGACCAGGGTGATGGGGCCCATGTGCTCATTGCGTCCGTGGCCGGGCGAGAAGACGGCGACGATCCGGTCGCTGCCGGGGATGGGCTTGGCGTCGAGCATCACGATGCCGCCGTACATGTTGCCGAAGTATACCATCTGGCCCGTGCCGTCGGGGTTAACGGTCCACAGGTGATGGTAGTGGACCTGGCTGCGGTCGGTGTACTCCCACCGCATGTAGAGGAGGCGCCCGTCGGGCATGACCCACGGCGTGTTGTCGTGGTCGTTGTTGGACGAGATCGGGTGGATGTTCTCGCCGTTGGGACCGCATCGGTACAGGACGCCCACCTGCGTCAGCCAGCAGTTCACCCAGCGCTTGCAGCGGGTGGAGACGAACACGATGTCGTCGTTCGGAAGGTAGATGGGTTCGTAGTCGTCGTAATCGCCGCTCGTCAGTTGCCGAAGGCCGGAGCCGTCGGCCCCGATCTCGTACAGGTAATAGTGATCCTCGCCGCCCTTACGGTACGAGAACAGGATCTTCTTGCCATCGTAGTGGACGAACGGGTCGCGGACGTTGCCCCTGGGGTCGTCCAGAAGGACCTTGACCTCCCGTGTTCTCAGATTCATGCGGCACAGGCGTCCGCCGGGGAGGTAGGTCTTGCGGTTCTCGTCCTCGGCGTAGTAACTGATGTTGGCGTACCAGTGGCCGTCCGTGCCGAAGGGGCGAACGGCGAAGACGATGTCTTCGACGCCCTTCATGGGCCCCTCAAGGGCCGACCCCAGCAGGTCGGGCTGCTTGGGCGGCTGAGCGGCCCGGGCCGCCGCCGCCCCGCCGACTATCGCCGCCACCGCAACCACCGCCATCGTCATCCAGGCGGCCCCGGCCGAGACGGCGCGCGTGTACACCACTTGCATCATTCACCCCTCACAGAGACAGAAGGAACTGAACCAAGTCGTCGATTTCCTGTTCCGACAGGCCGCTCGTGTGGCCGTGCTGGTCGCCCTTGTTGAACGTGGTCAGGACGTCCTTGAGGGTCACCGCCATGCCGCTGTGCAGGTACGGCGCGGTGCGGTACACCTCGACCAGCGTGGGGGTGTCGAAGGTGTCCTGGCGGTCAAGGTCATAGCGGGTACCCACGTTGTACGATTTCAGGTCGGTGTAGAAGGGCGGCGGATGGCACCCGGCGCAGACGGCCTTGCCCTCGAACAGTTTCTTGCCGCGCTCCGCCGCCTCGGTCAGGCCCTTGTCGGGCTTCAGGTGCGGGCTCGGTTCGGGTTCGACGGCCCGGAGATAGGCTTCGACGGCCCGGAGTTCGTCCTCGGTGGGCTGGTGGAACTGGATGTGCCGGAACCCGGCCTCGACGGCCGCCTCCATCGTGGGGCGGACGGCCTGCGACATGACGGGCGGCGTCTGGTCCGACAGCACCAGCGACCGCGCATTCTTGGGGTTCCCGAGGCCGTCGTTCAGCAGGTCCCAGTTCAAGCCATCGGCCCGGGCCTCCTCGGGATGGCACGTGGCACAACTGAGCCAGTGCTGGAAACACTTCGTCCCGTCGTGGAAGTGCCGCTCGCCCAGGCGGAGTTGGTCAGCCTCGGCCTGATTGCCGAGGGATACCCGGTCGACGACCTTGCCCGTGTCGGGCTCGACGAAGGCGACGTCGCCCGTGAAGTAGACGGCGACGGCCAGGGTCTTGCCGTCGGGCGACAGGTCCGCGCCCCGCGGCCCGTGGCCCTGGATGGGCGTCCGCTTCATCAGCCCCGCGCCGTAGAGGGCGGCCAGGTCGTTGACGAGGTCGGCCCGCCGTTTCGGGTCCTTCTTGATCTCGTTCCAGATGTCGGGGATGTAGCCGCCCGGGCCGCCCTTGTCCTTGGGCAAGGGCTTGCCGTCGAGGAGCAGGTGGAGGCCGGCCAAATCGACCCGCGCCACCTGGTGCACGCCGGAGAGCGTGATCCAGACCGTCCGGCCGTCCTTCGCGAGCGCTACGCCCCACGGGTCGGCCGCCCCCTCCGACAGGCGGTCCAGGAGCAGCGTGGCCGCGAGCGCCTTGGCGCCAAGGTCGATGACGCTCATCGCGTTCGTGTTCACCCAACCCCGCTCCAACTGCGTGGTGGGGAGCGTGGTCCGGCCGACGGTGTGGACGGCGTAGGCCCAGCGGCCGTCGGGCGAGATCGCGATCTCGCGCAGCCCCGTCGATCCGCCCGGCAGCTTGATGTGGCCGACGCATTTCAGGCTGGCCAGGTCGACCAGGCTGATGGAGGCGGCCGTCTGCGGGTCGGCCGCGCTGCCCCGCGGCAGAAGGTTGCCGACCACCGCCAGCGACTCGTCCGGCGTCACGGCCACCTCGAACGGCTGGTGCAAGAGCGGCACGCGGGCCTTCTGCTGGCCCGACGCAAGGTCCACAATCCAGACGTCGTCGGTCGCGGTGTTGCAGGCGACCAGGAGACCCTTCTTCTCGGCCAGGGCCACGCCCATCGGCCGCAGGCCAACGCCCAGCCGCCGGGCCACCTTGCCGCCGGCTGCGTCGACCTCGGCCACGGTGCCGGCGTTGCGCTCGGCCACGTACACCCGTTTGCCGTCGGACGACCAAGCCAAGCCGGTCGGCTGGCCGTTCAGTGGGACCTCGCGAACCACCTTCTTGGCAGCCACGTCGATCAGGCAAAGCCGGCCGGCCGTCCGGTCGGAAACCGCCAGCGTGGCGCCGTCGGGCGAGAAGGCCAGGTCCATCGGCGAGGCGAGGCCCCGCGGGGCCTCCCCCGCCGTGACTGAAAACATGCCTGCCACCACGGCCGCCGCCAACGCTACCGTCGCCCACAGTGCAGCACGTTTCATCTCGGCCCTTTCCTGAATGGGTTCAACTCGGACAGGTGCGCCGGCTCCCAGCCGTCGCCGGTCGCCGGCTGAGCGGTCGCCGCCCCGTCGGGCGCTCATTTGACACACGGCCCCGCAGGGCCGCAACTGCCCACCCCCCAGCGAAGCCAAATGCGTTCTTTCAGTCTAACACACCTTCGGTCGCGAGGCATCGCATGTTATGCCACCATGGACGGCCTCACGACGGCCGCACCAGGTATGGCTTGGCGACGGGATCGCCCGTCTCGTCCACCCACCGGCAGAGGCGCCGGCGGTGGTCGTTGAGGACCGCCTTGCACTCGGGCCGCTCGGCCAGGTTGTCCATCTCGCCTGGGTCCCCGTTCAGGTCGATGAGTTGCTCGCGGCGGGCCCCGTCCTCATACAGGTTGTACTTGTACCGGCCGGTGCGGACCATGCGGCCGATCTGGCTCTCCACGGCGAGGTCGTCGCGCCAGTCGTCGGGCGCCACGCCTTCGGCGAGCGGCCGGACGCTGCGGCCGCGGAGGCCGGCAGGCGGCTCGATGCCCGCGAAGTCGCACAGCGTCGGCAAGAGGTCCAAGCCTGCCGAGACCAGGTGCGTCCGGTCCACGAGCCCCGCCTTCGTCACGCCCGGCCGGCGGACGATGAACGGCACGCGGCAGGCCTCTTCGTACAGGACCGTCTTGTGCTCCATGCGGTGCGAGGCGTCCATGTCGCCGTGGTCGCTGACGAAGACGACGAGCGTGTCGTTCTCCAGGCCGGCGTCGCGCAGGGCGTCGAGAACGCGGCCGATCTGGCCATCGACCCGTTCGGTCAGCCGGCAGTACGCCCATCGGTGCCGGCGCCAGTCCTGGGCCGACCAGTGCTGCCGCACGTACGCGCGGAACGCCCGCATGGTCACCAGTTTGGCCACGCACTCGGGCTCCAGGGGCGGGATCTCGTGGTTGGCCGGCAGAGGCGGGCAGTGCTTCGCGAAGAACTCCTGCTCGGCCACGCCCGCGGGCATCCGCAGGGCCTCGGCCAGGCGCTGGCGCTCGGCCGTGTTCTTGGGAGCAAATGCGGCCTCGCGGTTCGCCTGCGCGTGGGCGTCGATCGCCATGTAACAGATGTCGTGCGGGTTGATGAACGAGGCGACCAGGAGCCAGGGCTTCTCGTGCTTCTCTCGGAGGAACTCGACGCACGCATCGGCCAGACCGTCGCGCTGGTCGGGGGTCAGCGGCGCAAAGCCGATGGTGTCGACTTTCATGCCGCGCGGCCAATGCGTCTTGCCGCCGTAGAGCGTTTCGTACCCGGCCCGGCGAAAGACGTGGCCCATCGCCTGCTGGAGCATGGCCTCGGGCACCTGGCCGCCGCTGGGGATGCCGGCGTTCTCGCGGATGCCCAATTCGCTCGGCATGTGACCGGTCATCATGCTGAAGCGCGACGGCAGGCAGACGGGGTTCGACGGGTAGGCCCGTTCGAACCGGACGCCGGTCTCGGCCAGGCGATCGAGGGCAGGCGTCTTCAGGTGCGGGTTGCCCGTACAACTCATCATGCCGGCGTGCTGCTGGTCGGAGATGACGAGGAGGACGTTCAGGCGGTTGCCGGCGTTCTCTGCCCCTCGGGCGATGCGCCCGGCGGCTGCGGCCCCCGCCCCGGCGGCCATGGCGCCGAGGAATCGTCGGCGGTTGAGGCGCTGTCCAGGGGATTTCGACTCATGCGACCGGTGGCTCATAGGGTCATCCCTCCACTGCGCGGCGGGTTCCTGGGGTACCGCGGTGCCACGGCGGGCCTTGCCCCGCCGTGAACCCGGCCCGTGACAGCCACGGCCAGACAAGACCGGCCGTGGCACAGGACACGCCATGCCACGCTCGGCTCCTGCCTCACCGGCATGTGCCGGCCACCTTCAACTCGACCGCCCACACGCCTGTGCGGGCGGTGATGAAAAGCGTCTTGCCGTCGGCACCGCCGAACGCGCAGTTCGCCGCCGACAACGGCGTGCGGATCTTGCCGATGAGGCGGCCTTCATGCTCAATAAGCGTCACATGCCTGCCATCTTTCATGAATCCGCCGCCCGACGTCCGCACCGCCGGGAGAAACACCTGGACGCCGTCACCGGCCGAGACGTACAGCCGGCCGTCGGTGTCGCAGCGGATGCCGTCCGGCACGCCGGGCTCTATCGTACAGAACACCTTGCCGCCCGTCAGCGTATTGTCGTCCTGCACCTCGAACCGGCGGACGTGGTGCTTGTCGCGGTCGCTGTCGGCCACGTACAGAACCTTCTGGTCGGGCGAGAAGCAGATGCCATTGGGACGCGCGAAGTCCGACGCCACGACGACCGGCTCCTTCGCGCCGGGGTCCAGGCGGAAAACGTAGTTGGTGTCCTGCTCGACCTCTGCCGGCTTGATGCCGTACGGCGGGTCCGTGAACCAGATGGTGCCGTCGTTCTTGACGGCCACGTCGTTGGGCGAGTTCAGGCGCTTGCCCTTGTACGAGTCGCACAGGACCTCGACCGTGCCGTCCTTGGCGGTCCGGGTGACGCGGCGGCTGCCGTGCTCGCACGTGACGAGTCGGCCCTCGGTGTCGGTCGTGTTGCCGTTGCTGTTGTTGGACGGCTCGCGCCAGACCTTCAGGCCGCCGCCCTCGGTCCATCGGTAGATGCGGTTGGCCGGGATATCGCTGAACAGGAGGCACCCGTCGGCCTTGTGCCAGGTCGGCCCCTCGGTGAACTTGAGGTCCGAGGCAATTGGCCGGACCTCCGCGGTCTCATCGGCGACCGCGTTGAACGCGGCGTCGATGACCTGGACGCCTGCGGCCGGCGACGCGCTGCTTTCCGCCGCCGCCGATACGCGGATGGTTGCAACCACAGCCAAGAGTCCCGCCGTGAGACCTGCGGCCAGCATCAGCATCGGCTTGGCGTGCATGGCTTTCCCTCCTTGCTACTTCCCGCGCGGCCCGTACGGGCCGCGCATGAGCGCTATGCCCCTCTTCGGCGCGGTGGGTCCGGAGACCCACCGTGCGGACCGCAACCACGTCACAACAGCACGTCGTGCGACTCGTCACAGCGCCGCCAGAATCCCACCGTCCACGTACACCACCTGGCCGTTGACGAAGTCCGACGCCCGCGACGCCAGGAACACAGCCGCGCCAACGAGGTCCTCGGGCCGGCCCCACCGGCCGGCGGGCGTCCGGCCGCGGATCCACGCGTCGAACTCCGGGTCCTCGGCCAGCGGCCGGGTCATCTCTGTCAGGATATAGCCTGGGCCAAGGCCGTTGACCTGGATACCCCTGCCGGCCCACTCGACCGCCATGGCCCTTGTAAGCATCTTCAGGCCGCCCTTGGAGGCGGCGTAGTTGCCCGTGGTGGGCCGGGCGACCTCGCTCATCAGCGAGCAGATGTTGATGATCTTGCCCCGGCCGCGCTCGAACATACCGCGGACCACCCGCCGGGCCACGCGGAACGCCCCCGTCAGGTTCGTCTCGATGACGGCGTCCCACTGTTCATCCGTCAGTTGCTCCAGCGGCCCGCGGCGGTGGATGCCCGCGTTGTTGACGAGGACGTCTATCGCAACGCCGTCGCGTTCCAGGGCCGTGACCGCCTGGTCGACGGCCGCGGTGTCGGCAATGTCGAAGGCCGCGCCGCGGACGTCCAGGCCCTCATCACGCAGGCCCGCCACGGCCTCAGCCAGCGTCTGCTCGTTGCGGCCGTTCAGAACCAAGGCCGCGCCTGTCCGGCCCAGGCCGGCGGCGACCACGCGGCCCAGGCCGCGGCTCGAACCCGTCACGAGGGCCGTCCGCCCGGTCAGGTCGAAGAGGTCGGTGCTCATTGCCGTCTCCCCGGCGGTGTCTCTTTGGTTGACACCGCCTACACGGTCCCGTAGTGTACCCGCTCGGGAACCCAGGAGAAAGAGACAATGGATTACCGGCGGATCATCCCGTGTCTGGACGTCAAGGGCGGCCGCCTTGTCAAGGGCGTCCACTTCGTGGACCTCAAGGAGGTGGGCGACCCGGCCGAGGCGGGCGCCGCCTACAGCGAAGCCGGCGCCGACGAACTCGTCTTCCTGGATATCACCGCCACCGTCGAGGACCGCGGGACGATGGTGGACGCCGTCAAGAGGACCGCCAAGCGCATCACCGTGCCGCTGACGGTGGGTGGGGGCATCCGCTCCAACGAGGACATCCAGACCATCCTGGCCGCCGGCGCGGCCAAGGTCTCGATCAACACGGCCGCCGTCCGGAACCCCGACTTCGTGGCGGAGGCCGCCGACGAGTTCGGCAGCGAGTGCATCACCATCGCCATCGACACACGCCAGAAAGCCGACCTGCCCTCCGGCTTCGAGGTCATGGTCAAGGGCGGCCGCGAGGGCACCGGCATCGACGCCGTCGAGTGGGCCAGAAAGGCCGAGGACCTGGGCGCCGGCGCCATCCTTCCGACCAGCATGGACGCCGACGGCACGCAGGCCGGGTACGATATCCCCATGACCCGGGCCATTGCCGACGCCGTCAGCGTGCCGGTCATCGCCTCGGGCGGGGCGGGAACGCTCGAACACCTTCACGGGGCGATCGTGGACGGCCACGCCGACGCGGTGCTCGTGGCGTCGATTGCGCACTTCGGCACGTTCACCATCCGCGAGATGAAGGAGTACCTGGCCGGCCGAGGCATTTCGATGCGTCTGTAGACGTTGAAGATGGAGCCTACGTGCCGGCGACGGGCTGACCGCCGGCTACCTGCGCGCACGTGTCGCAGGCCATGCCGTACGGGTCCGCGCCATCCCAGCAGAACGTGCAGAGTTTCTCTTTCGGCAGGCCGACCGCCGCGACGAGGTCCTCCAGGCGCTGGTACATCAGGCTCGTCAGGCCCAGCCGGCGGCGGATGCTCTCGACCATGCGGGCGTACTGGGGGCCATCCGGGTCACCGTAGCCTTGGGGCGAGGCGTCTTCGTATCCTTCGAGTTCGACAATGGCCTTCCGGCCGGCCAGGTCCAGTTGGCTGCGCGACCGCGAGAAGTTCAGGAACCGGCACCCGTAAACCAGGGGCGGGCACGCGGGACGCATGTGCACTTCCTTGGCCCCGGCGTCGTAGAGGCGGCGGATGGTATCCTTCAGTTGTGTGCCCCGGACGATCGAGTCTTCGCAGAACAGCAGCCGCTTGCCTTCGATGAGTTCGCGGATGGGGATGAGTTTCATGCGGGCCACCAGGTCGCGGATGTGCTGGTCCTGCGGCATGAAACTGCGCGGCCAGGTGGGCGTGTACTTGACGAACGGCCGGCCCATGGGCACGCCTGCCTCGTTGGCGTAGCCGATGGCATGGCCGGTGCCCGAGTCCGGGATGCCCGCCACCAGGTCGACCTCGACCGTGTCGCGCCGCGCCAGAGCCGCCCCGCATCGGTTCCGCACCGCCTCCACGTTGATGCCCTCGTAACTGGACGCCGGGAATCCGTAGTAGACCCAGAGGAACGTACAGATCTGCATGGCATCGCCTGGCGGGGCCACGGGTTCGATGCCGTCCGAGGTCAGCAGGACGACTTCGCCGGGCCCGAGGTCGCGTTCGATGCGGTAGCCGAGGTTCGGTAGGGCGCATGTCTCGAGCGTGGCGCAGGTGGCGCCGTCCTTGGCGCCCAGGATGACGGGGGTGCGGCCGAATCTGTCGCGCGCGGCGTAAATGCCGTCGCCCGTCAGCAGCAGCAGCGAGCATGAGCCGCGGACGGCGTCCTGCACCCGCCGGATGCCGTCGGCGAACGTCTCGCTCTGGCTGATGAGGGCGGCGACGATTTCGGTGGGGTTGATCTCGCCGCCCGCCATCTCCGCGAAATGGGTCGCCCCGCCGCGGAACGCCTCCCGGGCCAGTTCATCCGCGTTCTGCACGACGCCCACCGTGACGATGGCGAACGTGCCGAGGTGCGAGCCGATGATGAGCGGCTGGTCCTCGTAGTCGCTGATGACGCCGATGCCCCGTCGCCCGCGCATCTTGGTGATGTCGTCCTCGAACTTCGAGCGGAACTGGGCGTTCGTGATGTCGTGAATGAAGCGGACAAAACTGCCGTTCTCGGCCGCCAGGCCGCCGCGCCGTGTGCCGAGATGGCTGTGGTAGTCCGTGCCGTAAAAGAGGTCCTGAATACAGTCTTCCTTGGACGCGACGCCGAAGAATCCGCCCATTCGCGTGCTCCCCTTCCCGAGGTCCTGCCGGATTCGCGTCCCGCCGGGGGTGAAGTGCGACGCCTGACCAGCCCCCGGCCGGCACTTGGCGGGAGCATCATACTGTCTGCGGCCCAGCCGTGCAAGGGTTCCCGGGCATCCGCGCGCCCCATGGACGCCTCTCGGCGTGCCGGCAGCTATGGATCCGGCTCGGTGCGCACGTCGCGGCAGGTTTCGAGGTCGACGACCGGCCGCTTCCCGGCCTCCTGGCCGGGCTCGCGGCGAACGCGGCGCAGCAGGCCGCCCTGGATCTCGCGGCCGCACAGGGCCGACCGGTCGTAGCGAGCGAAGGCTTCGGGCGCGATCTCCACCGTCAGGCCTTCGAGCAGCAGGTTGCGCGCGTGTGCGATGGTCGCGTACGCCGGAAGGCGGGCGAACTCGGTGTCGCGCTGATCCCGCAGCGTCCGTCGGCCGCCGACGGGCTTCTGCCGCTTGGCGTAGTCGTCCGCCTGGTCCACGCGAAAGCGGACGTCTTTCAGCGCCAGCCCCGTGATGGGGCTTTCCGGCATGCCCTGGACGAGGATGCCGGAGCCGGAACGGATGCGAATGTTTTCGAAGATCACGTTGCGGATCGTGCCGACCTTCGAGTCCTTGTTCCGCCGCTCGATATCCATGAAGACGGGCGCCGCCGTGTGGCCTATGGCCGCACAGGTCTCGACATCGATGTTCTCGAACCGGACGTTTTCCATCGTGCCGCCGTCCTTCAGGTACAGCCCGATGCCGATGAACGAGTTGCGGATCTTGCAGTTGCTGAAGCGCACGTTGCGGAAGTCGCCGTGCGACTCGGTGCCAAGTTTGATGGCCGTTGCGGCCGATTCCAGACGGCAGTCGGTCACGACGACGTCCTCGCACGGTTCGGCCTCGGTGGTCTTCAGGACGATGCAGTCGTCGCCGGCCACGATGTCGCAGCCGGTGATACGGACGTTGCGGCACATGTTCGGGACGATGCCGTCGGAGTTGAGGCGGCGGTAGTTGTTGCGGATGGTCACGCCTTGGACGGCCACGTTCTCGCACCGCCTGAAGTGCAGGGTCCAGGCGTCCGAGTGGCGAATTGTGATGCCGCGCACCGCCACGTCCTTGCAGCCCTGAAACAGGAGAATGCCGGTGCGGAACTCGGGCCGGTTCGGCTGGCCCCAGCGGTCGCCGAAGTCGCCGGTGGCCTGGCCGTCGATGGCGCCCTCGCCCTCCACCGACACGCCGACGGCGCCGTCGGCAACAAGCAATTGCCTGGAGCCGTCGTAGTCGGCACGGTCGGCGCTGACCCACAGGCAGGCGCCCTTCGCGATGCGCAGGGTCACGCGGTCCTTCAGTCGGATGGTGGCCGAGAGGTAATCGCCCTGCGACACGAGGACAACTCCCCCGCCGACCTTCGCACATGCGTCGACGGCGGCCTGGATGGCAGCCGTGTCGAGCGTCTCGCGGTCGCCCTTGGCGCCGTAATCGCGGACGTTGAACGTCCTGTCCTCTGCTCCAACCGGAGTTCCGGCAAGGCTCGCCAGAAGACCGACCACCACCAGAGTCGTCCGAATGGTCATCGGCCCCTCCCCTCCCCGCGTACGCGCGCCTCACTCGCCGTGCTTCTCGGCGGTCAGTATGGTCGTGCCGACGCGTTCCGGCATCGGCTGGACACCCGGTTCCGAGAAGCCGGCGGCCGTGATGCGGTCAATCATCTCGGTCAGCGAGAACGCGCCGACCATCAGGTTGAACACCGCCGGGATGAGCGGACCAGTCTTC
>JADHXV010000055.1 GCA_016782785.1 Planctomycetota bacterium
GGCGGTCCGCGGCACGGCCACCAGGTGGACGTGGTTCGGCATGAGGCACCACGCCCGGATGGTCACGCCGTGCGCGGCGCACTGTTCGGCCATCAGGGCGAGGTACGCCCGGTAATCGTCGTCCGAAAAGAACGTGGGCTGCCGGCGGTTGCCCCGCTGGATGACGTGATGCGGATAGCCGGGTACGACCACGCGTGCGAGCCGTGCCATGACCGGAACCTAGCGTTCGGGAGAGGGGCGGTCAAGGGAAAATGGTATTGCGTCCCCGGATTTCAAAATGGTATTGCGTCCCCGGATTTCATACGCTAACCACTGGCTGGACTGCCTCGTGGGCTGCGCCGTGGCAGCGTCGATTCAGGGCGCGGCTCTGGCGGGAATTGATGGGCGACCGTCTGCCACGCGGCGGCGGGTGCGGCTGTCGGAAGTCCAGCGGAAGAAGCATGGACGGCAAGGAGGCTGAAAGCCCCGGTTGGTGCCCCGAGACGGGTACCAAGTTCCCGGCGGCCGCGCGGGTTTGTGCCATTCAGTATCACGTCGCCTGGACTTTGGCCGGCAACTTCGTGAACGTCACTCCTCTGGACCAGCCTGTTGGCCCGCCGTTTTCCGGAGTGCACTGAGAAAGGCTATCCTGCTAAAGCTCCACGCATCGAGTCTCGCGCTGCCCGGTGTTATGTTGCTCCAGAAGTACGCCGCGCTCTCGGCCACGTTAGACTCGCAGGCACTCCAGTCCCATTGCAGAGCCTCTTTGGCCAGGGCGGAGTTCTTGGTTCGTGAAACATAATAAAGAATCTCGAGTTGTGCCGTGGGGTCCGTCTCGTTCTTGGCCGCTTCCAGAAGAACCCATTCGGCCTTCTCCCTGTAATCGGTCCACAGGCGATTGGCTATTAGCGAGCGTTCGAGCGGATAGGGCGAACGACCCAGGCGGAAGCAAAGGAGGGTGAAGGCCTCCTCGTCGGTTCTATCTCGCATCTTGCGAATCGTGTAGGCGTAGGCCGTCGGTCCGGCCATCCAGTCAGACGGATCCGAGTGCTTAGTGTAACGTTCCTTTAGGAATTGAGTGGCTTTCTCGCCCTCGGCATAAGCCAGCATGATTACCCGGCAGATGTATATCCAGGGTCCCCCGCCCTCGCCAAAAGGCGCCTCCAGAAAGCGCGCAGCACTCTCCGGCGAAAGAACGCGCTCGCCGCGAGGGCGTTCCAGCAATTTGGACAGTTCCTTGAGATCGTCGGTTGCAGCCATAGGGAAGGGCACAGCCCATGCCAGGCCACATGCCGCCAAGAAGACGACGGCCACTACGGCCCAGACTTTTCGACAGTGCGGTTGAAAACACATGGTCGTTCCTCCTAATCGTCGAACTTGCCGTCGTTAATCTGGGGACGCAATACTATTTTTCTCTCCCTTCCGCGGCTGGCCGGCGCCGGGCTTCGGGGCGGACGTCTTGTCGGCGTCGCCGGTCTTCGCAGGCGTGTCGGCCGCGCCCCGCGTGCCCGTCGTGCCGGACGCTTTGTCGCCGGCGCCGGTCTCCGCGCCGGGGGCGCCGGCCGTGCCGCTCGGCGCATCGCGGACCTTCTTCAGGACCACGTCGTCCCAGTAGATGACGCCCTTCGGCCAGTAGGCGTACAGGTCCACCTTCAGGTGCGTGGGCGTCTGGTCGGGCGTGGTGGATTCCGGGACGAAGTCGGCCGTCACGGTGTGCCACTGGCCCTTGCCGCCCGTCGGATGGACCTGCCGGCGGTACGTCTCGCGCCGCTGGGCCGGGTACCCGTTCTGCGCGGGGAAGGGGTGGTACCCCTTCAGGAAGATCTTGGGCGTGGGTCCGAGCGTCTTGTACCGGCACGCGAAGCGGTAGGTGGCGCCGGCCTCGATGGCGATCCAGTCGCTGTAGAAGTCCAGGCCGTACGAGGCGGCCGTCGCCTTGTCCATATCGTACTTCAGGACCATGTTCTTGTGGCCGCCGGACGCCGACGCGCCGGGGCCGTCGGGGTTGGCGACCCAGGCCATCTGCGGCTCGATGTCCTGCCAATGGGCGGGACCCCGGCCGCCGGGCGCCGGTTCCTCGAAGCCGGGGTTTCGGACCAGGTTGGGCGCCTCGCGCCACCGCGCCTCGATGGCCGGGTCCTGGCGGAGCATCCGCAGCGGATCCTCCGGCTGCGGCAGGCCGAGGATGTCGTACACCGCCTTCGCCATCTCCACGGCAATCAGGTGATGGTTTGCCGCCCGGTAGTCGCGACGAAAGACGCCCGCGCCGGCCGCGTCGTCGGCGTACACCGCCATCAGCGTGACCGTGTACGGCTCGGTGCCTGCCACGTGGCCGACCACGGCGATGGACGCCTGGAACCGTTCGCGGGCGAGGCGCGCAAGGTCGCCGGGCGGCGTCTGGAGCGAGACGGTCCGGCCGGCCAGGGCCTCGGCCACGCTCGACCGGTCGTACACGACCGCCCCGAGGCGTTTGGCCTTGGCCCGCAGCATGAACTCGACCTTCTCGCCCAGCCCCTCCTCCTGGCTCGTGACGGGCAGCGTCAGAAAGGTCGCGCCCTCGGCCTCCTGCGGCGGACCGGCGACTGGTTCGGGCGGCGGCGCGCCGGCCCGCACCGGCGCGGCCGCGGCCGCCAGGGCGAGCACGACGAGGCCGAGATGGGCCATCCTGCGCCGCATAGGCCGCGCATTCACCAATGGCATTGTGTGCATGTCATTTCGACCGAGCCCTTGCCGCAGGCGAGGGCGAGCGGAGAAATCTCGTCGTCTGAACAGCGAGATTCCCGTTCGACTCGGGCCTTCGGCCCTCGCCCAGGGCAGGCTCTCGACTCGCCCGCCCCGGCCTGCCCGTTGGGCTTTTCGGCCAGGGCGGGTGAACTTCGCTCGCTCGGAATGACACCTTTCCGCCTTCTCGTATCCCCGCTACTTCAGGAACTGAAGGCTCTGCCGAACCTGCTCCGCCTCGCCGGCCACGGCGTCGCCCGCGTCGGACCGGACCACGAGCACCAGCGCCAGGACGCGTCCCTGCCAGCGGACGTAGACGGCGGTGCACCGGGCCCGCCGGCCGGAGAGGAGACCGTCGCCCTCGTAGGCGATTTCCCATCCCGCCGCGCCGCCCAGCGTGGCGGGCTTCGGTTCCGGCGCCTCGACGCCCAGCGTCTCGGCCGCCAGCCGGGCCTGGTCCCGGACGAACCCCTCCAGTGCCTGGCCCTCGGGCTGCTCCAGCATCCGCACGAGGGCCACCGCCGACTGGTCCTTGCGGGCCATCTCCAGGGCCATCGTCGGCCCGCCCGTATGCTCCGGAATCACCCACGCCTCGCTCGGACGCTGCACCTGGAACCCGTAGAGCGGGCTGCGGACCGTCAGGCCCAGCGTCTGCAGGGGCAGCCGGCCGCGGGGCGGCGCCAGCCGGATCGACCGGGCCACCGTCTCCGACAGCGCCGGCTCGGCCTGGATGGGCCGGTCCGCCACCACCACCGAGACGAACCACGCGAGCCCCCGCCCCCAGAAGAGGAGGTTCCGGTAGTGGAACGTCGTGCAGCCGAGGCGGGCGGTGCCCGCGACGGCCCGGACCTGGGCCCCCTTGGCCCCGCCGGGGACCGTGGCCCGGCTCGGCTCGACCGTCACGTCCTCGAACTGGCTCGCCCACTGTTGGTGGATGGGCAGGGTGGCCAGGAGCGTGTCGGCCTCCGCCTCGTCGGCCGGGGAGGGCCCGGCCGCGGTCTCGCCGGCCTCAAGGTCGGGGGGCAGGGCCAGCGCCGGCTCCGGCAGCGCCGGCATCCCCTGGATCGCCCGGAACGTGATGTGGGCCTCGTCCGTCAGGTCGGCCACGCGGATGGCCCCGACCGCGTCGAGCACGTAGGCCGTGTACGGAGCGGGCGGCACGTGGAGGGCCAGGCCCAGGCGTTCGCTCTCGAAGCCCCGCCCCGACAGGCCCGGCACCTCGGCTGCGGGCGGCGGGTCGCCGGTGGCCGGCATCCGGCGGGCCTCCGAGAGGCTCGTCGCGTCCGCCACCATCGGGGCCGTTTGCCAGACGCTTCGCAGCACCCGTCCCTGGCCGTTCACCAGGTGGATGACCTGTTCCAGGCCGCACGCCTCGGCCACGGCGGTGCCGATGAGGTTCTCGCCGTCCTCGGCGGCCGGCATGCCGCGCTGGCCCAGGACCTGGGCCAGGCACGGTTCCGGCACCAGGGCGCCCAGCGATTCGTCGATGACCAGCCACCGGCGCGTCTGGCCCGCCTCCGTCCCGCGCATCACCGTGGCCGGCAGCGCCCAGCACCGAAACGTCATGTCGTCTTCCAGGGGGATGGCGGCGGTGGTCTTCTCGTCGTCGACGGTCCGCTCCAGGTGCAGGGTGTTGCCCCGGACGGTTCCGGTCACGCGCCACTGGCGGAAGCCGCTGGTGACCTCGCACACGAGGCCTCGCGGCCGGAAGCGGGCGTCGACGTCGGCCGTCGTCAGGCGGTAGAAACTGAACGGGGTCTCGCCCGGCCGGCGGATGAGGAACGTGTTGAACTTCAGCCGATGGCCGCCGTCGCTCAGACGGTACAGGCTGCGGGTGGTGTACCCGATCTTCTGGCCGCCCAGGAAGAGGGCATGCCATTCGCTGCGGACGAACGTGGCCGTGACGGCACCGGCCTCGGCGGCCGCGTTGCCCGCCGGGCCTTCCGACGCGTCGGTCTCCGCCCCGAGGGGCGGGGCGAAGGCCGTCCACACGACCGCCGCCACGGCCAGGGCGGCGGGCAGAGAGACGCAACGGGCGGTCTTCGCGGGTGATGCCATGCGACGGGCTCCTACGGATTGTACGACGTCGCAACTATAGGCGTCCGCAGGAGGGTGCGTCAACGTGATTCGCGGGAGGGTGGCAACTGCGAGGTGCGGTCTGGCCCGCGGCGCGAGGACCGCGAACTACCTGGGTGCGGTCTCGATGGCCCCGCCCCACGCGAAGGCGGCCGCCAGTAGAAACGTCAGCAGGGCGGCCAGGGCAACCCGGATCACATGCCCCATGGGGCCCCTCCTTGTTCGCGAGGGCCGGGGCGGTGGCTCGGCAGAAGGGCCGGCGCGGACCGCACCGCGCGGTGCGGTCCGTGCCGCGAGGCCGCCCCAGGGCCTCGTGCGTGTCGTGTCCGTCTGCTGAGAATCTACGCGCGCCGGGGCCCGACGCAAATCCGGGTCCGCCCGGCGACCGCGCCGATGCGCCCAAGTCCTTATCGATGAGTATCTTACGCGCATGCCCGGCCGCCGAAACGGCCGGCTCATCCGTGTGGAACGCTGCCCCTTTTTGCGCGAAAAACCGCCCGGCCTCGCGGTATCATGGCGACGGGTGGCTGACTTCGAGTGGAAAGGACGCGCGATGAAACGCCGAACGTTCCTGGCGTCGGCCGGCGCCCTGGCCGGGCCCGTCCTGCTCGACGGGGCCCGGGCTGCTCCGTCCGAGCGGTTCCGCGTGGCCGTCATCGGCCGAACGGGCCGCGGCGACTACGGACACGGCATCGACACGGCCTGGAAGGCGGTGCCCGAGACCGAAGTGGTGGCGGTGGCCGACGACGACCCGGCCGGCTTGGCGGCTGCCGCCAAACGCCTGGCGGTGGACCGCACGTTCGCCGACTGGCGGGCGATGCTGGAGGCCGTCCGGCCGGACATCGTGGCCATCGGCCCGCGGTGGATCGACCAGCACGCCGAGATGGCCCTCGCCGCCGCCGAGCGCGGCATGCATGTCTATATGGAGAAGCCGTTCTGCCGGACGCCCGCCGAGGCGGACCGTATCCTGGCCGCGTGCGAAAAGGGCGGCGCGAGGCTCGCCATCGCCCATCCCACCCGCTACAGCCCGAAGACCGAAACGGTCCGGCGGCTGATCGCGGAAGGGGCCGTCGGCACGGTGCTCGAATGGCGCCTCCGCGGCAAGGAGGACCGGCGCGGCGGCGGCGAGGACCTGTGGGTCCTCGGCTCCCACGTCCTCGACCTGCTGCATCGCCTGGCCGGCCGGCCCGCGTGGTGTGTCGCCCGCGTCGCGGAGGGCGGCGAGCCGGTGGCGGCCCGGCACGTCCGCGAAGGGGGCGAGGGCCTGGGCCCGATTGCCGGCGACGCCATCGACGCCATGTACGCCATGCCGGACGGCTCGGCCGCCTATTTCGGTTCGCACAAGGACGCCGGCGGGAAGCCGCCACGGTACGGTCTCC
The DNA here is from genome assembly GCA_016782785.1 of Planctomycetota bacterium. Taxonomy (GTDB): domain Bacteria; phylum Planctomycetota; class Phycisphaerae; order FEN-1346; family FEN-1346; genus BS750m-G62. The sequence goes on from JADHXV010000055.1 coordinate 6,156, forward strand.
GCCTGTTCACGTCGCGCGGAATTATCGACATGATTGAAGGCAGCATGGCCCGGGTGCTGTTCCTGCCCGACCCGTCCTGGTCGCCGGGACGGACCGGCGCGGCGTGGCAGGAGGTCTCGAGTGCGGGCATCGGCCTGGCCGAACCGCTCCAGGACCCGGCGTACGGGCACCGGCACACGCTGGCGATTCGCGACCTGCTGGACGCCATCCGCACCGGCCGCGAGCCGATCGGCGGGCCGACCTCCGGGCGGGACGTGGTCGAGATGATCGCGGCGGTCTTCGAGTCCCATCGCCTGGGCGGCCGCGCCCGCCTGCCGCTGGAGAACCGCCGGAACGCGCTCACCCTGCTCGGTTGAATCATGCCGGAGAGGGCGCCGAGCGCGGCGGGTTTGCATGACTTCCGCGTGGTGGCCTTCCCAGGCCATCACGCCCGCAATAGCAGCGAGAGCCGCGGCGGCATGGGAAGGCCGCCGCGCAAAGGGCACCCTGGATCGGAGGACGCGATGGACCGCCTGCGTCGGATGATGTTCGCGCTGTGCCTGGTGGCGACGGCAGCCGCGGCTTGGGCTGCGGCCGGCCTGGCCGCCGAACCGGACGGCCGGTTCGACCGCCTCGACCGCCTCCAGGTGCTCGGCGACGCGTACCCGCGGGCGTTCTTCTTCCGCGCCAGCGAGGGTGCCGCCGCCCGCCGGGGCGCCGATTACGACGAGTGGGACGTCACCTTCTCGCGCCTCATGGGCATCCAGGGCAAGGCCCTTGACGAGGAGGTGCCCGGCCGCGGCCTCCGCAACCCCGACTTCTTCACGCGGTTCAAGCAGGCCCATCCCGAGCAACTCGTCCTGCTGCACTACAACGGGAATGCCCGCGACCCGCGCTTCGATGGGGGGCCGTTCTTCGCCGGCCACTGGCTGTACTACGAGGGGGCCACGGTGCTTTCCGAGGTCCCCGCCGAGGCCGGCCCGACCGAGATCCGCGTCAGCGACCCCAGTCGATTTCATACCAGCATGGGTCGATACCGGAGCAGCAACGACGACATCGGCCTGTGCGTGCTCGATGCCGCCGGCCGGCTCGACTGGCACGCCAGCGAACAGGCGCGGCTCGTCTCGGTGGACCGCGAGCGCGGCGTCATCACGGTGGAGCGGGGCTGCTACGGCACCGAGCCGCGGGCGTTTGCCGCCGGCAAGGCCTACGCCGCCGCCCACGCCACCGAGGGGCCCTGGGGTCAGCGCAGCCACCTGATGTGGTTCTACAACTACTCGACGCACTGTCCGAAGGATGAGGGCGGGCGGACGTGCGCCGATGTCCACGCCGACGAACTCGCCGACCGCTTCGCCCCCGGCGGCCAACTCGCCGCCTTCGACGGCGTCGAATTCGACGTCCTCTTCCACACCCGCGCTCGGCAGGCCGACTGCGACGCCGACGGCAAGCCCGACGGCGGCGTCTTCGGCGGCGTGAACACCTACGGCCTGGGGGTCATCCGGTTTCTGGAGCGGCTGCGCGAGCGCCTGGGCGAGGACCGCCTCATCACCGCCGACGGCCACCACGACACGCACCAGCGCGGCTTCGGCGTCGCGAACGGCATCGAGAGCGAGGGCTGGCCGGCCCTTAACGACCGCGAGGTCGCCGACTGGTCGGGCGGGCTGAACCGGCACGACTTCTGGGCCGTCCGCGGGCGGGCACCTATCTTCAATTATATCAATCACAAATTCACCGAGCCGACGGGCGACCCCGGCCGGCCCGAGATGCGGCCGGACGTGCCCTGGCCCATCCACCGGCTGGTCCTGGCGGCCGCGGTGATGACCAACTCGGCCGTCTGCTACAGTTATGCTCCGCCGCCCGAAAAGGGCGAGACGTTCGGCGTCTGGGATGAACTCTGGATGGGCACGGCCCACCGGCTGGCGTACCTGGGCCGGCCGGCGGGACCGGCCCGGCGCCTGGCGGCGGAGGCGCCGGACCGGCTGGGCGGCGCCGCTGCGCCGCCGGGCGAGGCGCTCCTTAAGCGCTTGAGCGGCAACGGCTTACGTTTCGCCCTTGACGCCGGGGCCGTCAAGGTCACCGCCGACGACGCCTCCGCCAGCGAGATCGTCTTCCGCCTGCGCGGCGTGCCGTGCGACGGCCCGGACCTGGTGGTCCGCGCCACGCTCCGTGCGGCCCCGCTGCCCGGCTATCCGGAGGCGATGGCGCGCCTCGCGCACGTCGGTATCGCGAAGCCGGAGGGCGAACTCGTCACCGCGCCCGTCCGCTATATGACGTGGGCCGACGGCCAGGCGTTCACCTCGCACGCGTACTTCTCCGATGTGCGATCGAAGACGGTGGACCTGGAGTTCGTGTTCGAGGGGGCGTCGCCCGTGTGGATCGGGCCGGTCACGGCCCACGCGGCGCCCGACGCGATGGTCCGCGTGTTCGAGCACGGCGTGGTGCTGGCGAACCCGTCGCCCCGGCCGCAGACGTTCGACCTGGCGCGGCTGGCGCCCGGCCGGTCGCTTCGACGGATACGGGGCTCGTCGCGCCAGGACCCCCAGACGAACAGCGGCGCACCCGTCGGCACGACCGTGACCCTGGGCCCGAAAGACGGCCTCTTCCTCGTCGACGCCGAGGCAAGGGATCAGATGTAGATGTAGGCCGCGACGAAGTCGCGGCAACGGAATGGTGTCAGGCACCTTCTCCATACAGCCGGACAAGGTGCCAGACACCTTTGGCTCGCCCGGCCGCCTTTGCCTCATTCCCCGCCGAATCCTCTTTGCCGGCAGCCAGGACCACCGCTTCGACCAGGACGTGGAGGTCCACGTGTCGTGGCGGCAGGACGACCCCCGCCCGCCCCCGGGCGACTACGGCGGCCGGGTGACACTCACCGCCATGCTCATGCCGTGACAGACGGGCCGGTTTCGCGTATACTTCCTTCGTGCCGGCCGGTGGGCCGGGCACGGGCTCCGGGTCGGAGTCATCCCCAGCATCCGTGGCGGGTGGCATGGCCACGCTTGCGTGGCCACCCAACAGCGGATGGCCATGCCACCCGTCGAGCCCACGGTCATGGAGCGTGCGCGAAGGAGGTGACGGTTGGCCGAGGTTGAAGCGGAAGGCGAAGCCCAGGGCGAGGCGGAAGGACTCCAGGGCCGGCTCATCTCGTTGGCGGCGGCGCGGGCGCTCGGGGACCTCGAGGCCGCCTGGATGGGTGCCGTCGAGGAAGACGTCCTCGACGCCGACACGGCCTGTGCCGTGCTCCACGCCCTGGCGGACCAGGAGGCCCCCAAGGCACTCGAGTCGCTCCTCTGGGTGACCCTGGAGACGTGGGGCGAGAGCGGCCGGGGCGACCAGGCCCGGGCCGTCGTCCGCCGCCTGGCCGGCCGGTTGCCCTCCGGCGAGGTCCTGCGCGAGGCCGTGGCCGGCGCCTACCGCCGGGCGTGCCCCGACGCCGCCGGCCTGGACACGCTGCTCGCGATGACCCTCGGCCGCGACGACCTGCCGATGGGCGCCGCGGTCGAGCGACTCGAAACGTTCCTCGACCTCGCGCCGGGCACGTTCGTCGTGGACCCGCGGCGGCGGCACCCGGGCTGCGTCGTCGGCGTCGACGCCGAGCGGCGGGTCCTGAAAGTCTCCTTCGGCGAGAGCGAACGCGGGTACGACGCCGATAGCGTCGTTCACCTGGAACCGGGCGACGAGGACGATTTCCGGGCGCTCCTGGCGTTTGCGCCCCAGCGGCTGCGCGAGATGGCCGAGGCCGCGCCCGCGCACCTGGCCCGCATCGTCCTGCGGGCCCACGGACCGCGCCTGAAGTTCCGCGAGTTCAAGGCCGCCCTCGACCCGGTTATCCCGTCGAAGGACTGGACGAAGTGGTGGGCCGGCGCGCGCGACCCGGTCAAGCGCTCGCCGCACATCGAGATGAGCGACTCGGCGCAGCCGGCGCTGGCGCTGCGGGCCCAGCCCGTGGCGTTCGAGAGGGAGCGCGAGCACGCCTTCCTGGAGGCCCAGGGCGAGGATCGGCTGACCCTCGTTCTTGCATATCTGGATGAGACCGGGCACGACGCGGAGGCGGAGGCGGCGCTGCTGGCGGACTTCGCCGAGGCGCTCGCCGAGACCCTGGCCGGCGGGGGCCCGGCGAACGATCGCTTGGGCGCGCTGGCCGTTCTGGCCGAGATGCACCGCCGTCATCCCGACACCGTGGCCGAGCCGTCGGTGGCGCTGGCCGACGTGGCGCCGCCGGACCGGTTGCCGGCGACGGTGGCGGCCCTGGCGGAGGCGTCGGTGGTCGGCTGCGTGCTGGCCCTGGTGCGCCGCGTTCTGCCGGAGGCGTGGCCGGAGATCTTCACGTCGTCGCTGGCGGCCAGCCGGCTGCCGGAGGCGTGCGAGCAGATGGCCGCGGCCTTGGCCGAGGCGGGCCGGAGCGACCGACTCCGTGAGGCCGCCGAGGCGATCCTCCATCGGCCCGACGACGCCCCCGCCGCCGCGTTCTGGCTGTGGTCGGCCGTCGCCGCCGGCCGGTACGCCGACGCCCTGGCCGGCATCGACCCGGTGGTGCTGACCATCCGGTTCCTCCTCTCGGCCGACCATCTGGGCCGCGACGCCCGCGACGACCGGTCGCTGCGGGCGGTGGTCGCCGCGATTCGAAGCGCGCTGGACCCGCGCGCGAATCCCGCACTCAATCGCGTCCTCGAGGCGGCCGATGACGCCCAGGCCAGGGACATCCGGGCCGCCGTCGACCGGAACGCGGTCCTGACTGACGCGCTGCGGTCGCGCCTGATGGACCTGGTGCGCCGCACGCATCCCGAGCACTTCGCCGCCCGGACGGTCGAGCCGTGGGAACAGGACGACGTCATCTACACCAGCGAGCGGGCGCTGCGCAAGCAGGAGGAGGTGTACGGCGAACTGGTGACGACGAAGATGATGGCGAACGCCCAGGCCATCGGCGACGCGGCCGCCCACGGCGACCTGAGCGAAAACGCCGAGTTCACCGCCGCCCTGGAAGAGCAGCAGCGCCTGTCGGAACGGGCCGAGCGGCTCCAGGCCGACATCGCCCAGGCCCGCATCATCTCGCCCAGCATGGCCGCCGGCGCGACCGTGACGGTCGGCTCGAAGGTCCGCGCCCGCGACGCCGAGACCGGCGCCGAGGAGATGTTCACCTTCCTGGGGCCGTGGGACACCGACATCGAGCGGCGCATCTTCTACTACCGGGCGCCGCTGGCGCTGGCGTTCATGAGCAAGGCCGTGGGCGAGACGGCCGTCTTCGGCGAGGGAGAGAAGCGGCGGGCGTGGGAAATCATCGAGATTGCTTGCGGCCTCTGATTCACCGCAGAGCATGTAGGCCGCGGCGCGCCGCGGCCTGCGACTACCCGCCCGCGGCCGCGCGGGCATACTCCGCCATGGCCAGGACGTTCTCGGGCGGCGTGTCGCGGACCACCTCGCACCCGGCCCCGATGATATAGGCCTCGCCGGCGTCGGCGTGGCACCGCGCGAGGGCCTCCCGGATGCCGTCCGGCGTCCCCCCGCGCACCGTGTGCACGGGGTCCAGATTCCCGCAGAGCACCTGGGCGGGGCCCATTGCGGCGCGGGCCTCGGCCACGGGCACCATGTGGTCCAGGTCGACCATCGCGCAGCCGAGCCGGCCGATGGGTTCCAGGATGGCCCGCGTGTTGCCGCAGATGTGCAGCCGCACCCGTCCGCCCGCCTCGTGGATGCCGTCGACGAGGCGCTTCTCGTATGGCCAGACGAACTCCTCGTACAGTTGCGGGCCGATGAGGCTGGCGGCCGCGTCGCCGCAGCCGATGAGGTCGCACCCGGCGGCGATCTGGGCCCTGGCGAACTCCAGTTCCATCGCGATGACGAACTCGAACAGGTCGCGGATGAACGGCGGATCGTCGAAGAAGTCGAGCATCAGCGTGTTCAGGCCCCGCAGGTCGGCCCCTTCGGCGCACGGGCCCTCGATCCAGCCCTCGATGGCGTACGCGTCGCCCGCCCGCTCCTTGAAGGCGGCGGCCGCCTGGATGCGGTCGAGCATCCGGCTGCCGGCGGCGTGCGGGTCGGGCGGCGAAAGGTGCGCGAGGTGCGCCTTGTCCGCGAGAAGCGTGTTGTCCTCCTGGACGGCGGGCGGCAGGTCGTCGAAGAACGAGATCGGCGCGCCCAGGTCGCACGCCTCGCGCGTCGGGTCCGAGATGCACGAGACGTAGTCCAGACCGTACCGCTCGGCCGTGGCCAGTTGACCGGCGACCAGCACCCGCCAGTCGGTCACGTAGTCGCGGTACGGCCGGCCGACCATGTCGGCGGCCAGCATCATGGTGATGGCCATGACGGGCGGCCGGTCGACGGGCTCGCCGGCCAGTTTCGCCAGGACGCGTTCGCGCGGGGTCATGGGGTGTCCTCCACGAGAATTCGGCAAGGTTTCGCCGGGCCACACGTCGAGGACGGCACCTCAAGCCGGCTCCTGGCCCGTACGGGCCGGGCCACACAGTATCTTCTATCCTTGCGTCGTTCTCTGCGCTCTCCCTGGCCGTGCCTTATCAGGCTGCGGTGAAACCAGACGGGCTACGCGCCCGCCGCGCCTATCCCCCGATGAGCCGCAGGGCCGCGTGGTACGCCGTCACGACGGCCAGCATCACCGCCGCCGGCGGCAGCAGGCCGCGCAGGCTCTGGACCAGGCCCGTCCGGAAGTGCTCGTTCGTCACGATCAGGCACAGGTGGACCGGCGAGAGCATCATCCCCATGTAGCCGAAGCCGAACGCCAGGGTGACCGCCGCCAGCAGTTCCGCGCGGGGCGCGCCGGGGGCGACCAGGCTGACGACAATCGGGAAACTCGCCCCCACGAAGCCGATGCAGATGCCCGTCGTCAGGCCCGCGATGAACGGCAAGAGCATCATCATGCCCAGCACCGGGATGCTCCACCGGTCCATCTCGCCGCGCATCGCGTCGACCATCGACCCGCCGCCCGGCAGGGGCGCCTCGATCAGCGCCCCGTAGACGCGCAGGATGACCACCAGCAGGACCATCATGGCCGTGCGGCGCGAGATGAGGATCGTCCGCCACGGACGCCACGCCAGCGGCCGCCGCACCTGCTGGACCGCGATGGCCAGCACCAGGCCCAGGATCATCGGTGCGTACGTGTTCAGTTCCGGCAGGTCCGGCCAACGTTCCTGGGCCGCCCACCACCCCCCTTCCACGGCGGCGTACGTGCCGATGACCACCGCGATGGGCATGATGAGTCGAAGGAAGCCCGGCCGCGGGGCGCCGCTGGCGTCGCCATCGGAAGGTTCCGTCGCGGGTCCGGACGCGCGCGGAATCCGCCGCAGCAGAAACACGTACCCCGCCGCCAGGCTGAACAGCGTCAGCGGCACCTGGAGGAGCATGAATTGCCATATCTCCAGCCCCGTGATGCTGATGGCCAGCATCACGCCGGGGTACAGCGGCCACCAGTATTCCCAGACGTGGCGGAACCAGTAGTTGGTCTGGGCCTTGAGCATGGGGCGGACCGATCCGTCGGCGTCGACCCGGTCCACCATCGGGGCCGAGAACAGGGCCCCGCCCGGCATGGGCAGCATGCCGATGACGGCCGGCAGGATGGCCATCGAGTGCCGTTTGCCCGTCCGGGCGCGGACGGCGTGCACGAGGTCGGTCATGACGCCCGCCGCCGCCATCTGGCCGCTGAGCCAGATGACCAGGAAGATCGCCACCACCAGGCCCAGCGTGCTCGGCTCCGAGACGCGCCGCCAGGCGATGCCGGCCAGGGTGCCGGCCGGCGCGCCCGACCAGAGCGCTAGCGCCGCCGTCCCCGCCAGGACGCTCACCAGCAGGTTCCGCGCCAAGCGGTTCACCACCAGGATGAGCGCCAGCGACCCCAGGACCTTGACCAGCGTCGGCACGTTCAGCAGTCCGTCGATCATCCGCATCCCCCGCGCGGCCCATACGGCCGCGCCGGCTACTTCGTTGGCAGGCAAGGCGGGAGTGTACGCGGCTTGCCGCGGCGGGGCAAGGGCGAAGGGGAGGGGGCAGGCGGCCCACGGGGCCGGCGGTCCAGCATCGCGTTCCACAGAGGCTTGTCATCCCGAGCGAGCGCGGCCCGTACGGGCCGCGCGACAAGTGGCGCTGTAGTGTTAGGCGAGGAGGCTGGGCGATGAAACTGACCTACGATCCGCGCCATAACGTCGCGTACCTGCGGCTGCACGAGAAGGGCGACCGAGAGGTTGAGACCATTCGCTTGAGCGACGAACTCAACGTGGACCTTGCCTCGGACGGGACGGTGTACGGCATCGAACTGCTGAACGCCAACGAGCAGTTGCGCAGCGAGGACAACGGCAAACTCGTCCTGGTCAACGAGGCGGACGGCGAGGAGCGCGAGATTCCCCTGGGTATGTAGGCGCCGACCGGATCTCGGCGCCGTTTCAAACCCGTGTTGCCGTCCGGTGATGACGTGTCGCCGAACGCAAGAGGCCGCTCCTTCGGGAGCGGCCTCTTGTTGGTTTCGCTGCATGCGGCGCCACTCAGCCGCGGCGCGCCGCGGCCTACGCCCGGCGACGGCGAAGCAGCGCCGCAGCCGCGCCCAGGCCCAAGAGGGCCAGCGTGGCCGGCTCCGGAACGATCTTCACCGTGCCGCCGGTCGTGAACTGGCTGAAGTCCCACGACAGGCCGGCGCCGGGGTCGGCGCTGGTGATGTCGAACAGGTCGGCGATGCTGGCGTAGTCGCTGGTGATGGTCGTGGCGGCGAC
>JADHXV010000056.1 GCA_016782785.1 Planctomycetota bacterium
GCTCAGGCGGTGGAGTTCGTCGCGCGGCAGGATGGAGAGGACGTCCCACCCCAGTTCCAGCGTCTGCTCGATGCTGCGGTCGTCGGTCTCGGCCTGGGCCAGGAACCGCCGCTCGAACGCCTCGCCGAACTCCAGGTACGTCTTATCCAGGAGGCTGAGTTCCTCCTCGCCGATGACGTCGGCCAGGCCGCGCACGCGTTTCACGTGGGCGTACCCGGCGAACAACTGGCTGGCCAGCGCGGGGTGATCCTTGCGGGTGTACCCTTCGCCCACACCGTCCTTCATCAGGCGCGACAGGCTCGGCAGCCCGGCGATGGGCGGGTAGATGCCCCGCTGAAAGAGGTCGCGGTCCAGCACGATCTGCCCCTCGGTGATGTACCCGGTCAGGTCGGGCACGGGGTGGCTGATGTCGTCGCTGGGCATCGTGAGGATGGCCATCTGCGTAATCGAGCCCGCGGAGCCCTCGATGCGGCCGGCGCGTTCGTACAGGCTGGCGAGGTCCGAGTAGAGGTACCCCGGGTAGCCCTTGCGTCCGGGGATTTCGCCGCGGGCCGTGCCGACCTCGCGGAGGCTCTCGCAGTAGTTCGTCATGTCGGTCATCAGCAGGAGGACGTGCCGGCCGAGGTCGAACGCCAGGTGTTCGGCCAGCGTGGCGGCGCAGCGCGGCGTCAGCAGGCGTTCGACACTGGGGGCGTCGGCCAGCGACAGGAACAGCGCCACGCGGGCCAGGGCGCCCGAGTCCTCGAACGTCCGGACGAAGTACTGGGCCACGTCGTGCTTCACGCCCATGCCGGCGAAGACGATGGAGAACTCGGTCCGCTCCTCCAGCAATTTGGCCTGGCGGACGATCTGGGCGGCCAGGCGGTCGTGCGGCAGACCGTTGCCGGAGAAGATCGGCAACTTCTGCCCGCGCACCAGGGCGTTCATGCCGTCGATCGCCGAGAGGCCCGTCTGGATGAACTCGCGCGGATACTGCCGCGCATGCGGGTTGATGGGCAGGCCGTTGATGTCGCGCCGGTCGGCCGAGAGCGGCGGCGGACCGCCGTCCACGGGCCGGCCCAGGCCGTCGAACACGCGGCCGAGCATCCGCCGCGACACCGGCAGACGGAAACTCTCGCCCAGGAACCGGGCCCGCGTGTCCTCGTTCGCCAAGCCCGTCGTGCCCTCGAGCACCTGGACCACGGCCTGGCGGTCGGAGATGTCGAGGACGCGGCCGAGGCGGGGCCGGCCGTCGCCGCCCGTGATCTCGACCGTTTCGTCGTACCCGACGTCGCGGACGCGTTCGACGACAACCAGGGGCCCGTCGAGGCGCGACGCGCCCACGTACTCCAGGCCACGGTCCTCAATGTTCAGTTGCTCATACGCCACCGTTGCACCTCACCTGCCTCGCTGCAGCCGAGCCCGCCGCGGAAGCGGCGGGTCACGTTCCTTGCCATGGCACGTGCCACGCGCTTCGCGCGTGACCGGCTGCTCCCGCAGCCGGCTCGAACGGCGAGATTCTTCGCTCGCTGCGCTCGCTCAGAATGACAATACCTTTACTTGCGCCGCGCGTATTTCGTCTCGAAGGCGTCGAGGTCGGCGTTCACGCGGGCCTCGAAGTCGGCCAGGGCGTCCATTTCGTCGTTGCCGAACGCGCCCTTGGCGCGGACGACCTCGGCCATGCACGGCAAGGCGCGGAGTTCCGCCAGGGGCGCCCCGCGCTGGATCATGTCGCGGCCGCGGCGGTAGATGGTCATGATGAGCCGCAGCAGCGCCACCTGCCGCTTCGGCGCACAGTACATGTCTTTCTCATCGAACGCACTCTGCGTCAGAAAACCGTCCTTGAGCATCTCGGCGACAAACAGGACGAGCCGCTGCGTGTCGGGCAGAACGTCGGGCCCGACGAGTTGGACGATCTGCTGGAGCCGGTCCTCGCGCTGGAGGACCGCCATCGCCTCGGCCCGCAGGTCCCGCCACTCGGGGGCCTGCTCGTCCCACCAGGCGGCCACCTCGTCGGCGTACTCGGAGTACGAGCGGAGCCAGTGGATGGACGGGTAATGGCGGGCGTTGGCGAGTTCGGTATCCAGCGCCCAGAAGCAGCGGATGAACCGCCGGGTGTGCTGCGTGACGGGCTCGGAGAAGTCGCCGCCCGGCGGGCTGACCGCCCCGACGATGCTGACGGAGCCTTCCTGGCCGGCCAGCGTCCGGACCGCCCCGCCCCGCTCGTAGAACTGGGCCAGCCGCGTCGGCAGCGTCGCCGGGAACCCTTCCTCGGCGGGCATCTCTTCGAGGCGGGCGGCCAGTTCCCGCAGGGCCTCGGCCCAGCGGCTCGTCGAATCGGCGAAGACGGCCACGCTGCGGCCCTGGTCGCGGTAATATTCGGCCAGCGTGATGCCCGTGTAGATGGACACCTCGCGGGCGGCCACGGGCATGTTGCTCGTGTTGGCGATGAGGATGGTGCGTTCCATCAGCGGCCGGCCGGCCCACGGGTCCACCAGTTCGGGGAACTCGCGCAGGACCTCCGTCATCTCGTTGCCGCGCTCCCCGCACCCGATGTAGACGATGATCTCGGCGTCGGACCACTTGGCCAACTGGTGCTGCGTGATGGTCTTGCCGGTGCCGAACCCGCCCGGAATGGCCGCCGTCCCGCCCTTGCCGAGCGGGAAGAACGTGTCGATGACCCGCTGGCCGGTGATGAGCGGCCGGACCACGCGCAGGCGCTCCGTGATCGGCCGGGGCGTGCGGACGGGCCACCGCTGGACCATCGTCAGGGCCCGTTCGCCCGTCGGCGTCTCGACCTTGGCGATGGTCTCCTCGATGGTATAGTCGCCCTTAGGGGCGATCCACGCCAGCCGGCCGCGGACGTCCGGCGGCACCAGGATGCGATGATGCACGAGGCCCGACTCGACCACCTCGGCCAGCGCCTGCCCCGGCGCCACGTCGACGCCGGCCTCCAGGGCGGGCTCGAACGGCCAGCGTTTTGCGGTGTCGAGCGGCGGGACCTTTTCGCCGCGGGCGATCCACGCCCCCGTCCGCTCCTGCATGCCGCGAAGCGGACGCTGGATGCCATCGAAGATGTTCCCGATGAGGCCCGGCCCCAGGAGGACCGAGAGCGGCGCGCCCGTCCGCCGGACCGGCGCGCCGGGCGACAGCATGGACGTATCTTCATAGACCTGGATGGTGGCGACGTCGCCGGCCACGCGGACGACCTCGCCCACGAGGCCCATGGCGCCCACCTCGACGACCTCGTACATGCCGGCCCCGCGCATGCCGGCCGCATGGACGATGGGCCCGGCCACGCGGACGACGTGCGCCTCGGCGGTCTGGACGTCGGTGGTCATGTGCTGCGGCTCCTGCTTCGCTCGCTCAAGACGACCACGGCGGCTGCAAGCCAACAGCCACAACGAACGGCGAGATTCTTCGGTCGCTGCGCTCCCTCAGAATGACAGCGTGTGCTGCGCTCCCTCAGAATGACAGCGTGTGCGACGCTCCCTCAGAATGACAGCGTGTGCGACGCTCCCCCAGAATGACAGCGTGTGCGACGCTCCCCCAGAATGACATCCTCTCATTTATCATTTATCATTCTTCATTCATCATTGCCGTCTCGCCGTTCCTCGAGCAGCCCGCTTTCGGCGGCGATGCGGCGCCGGAGGTCCGGCCACAGGCGCCCCAGGCGCGCCGCGAAACTGTTATCCCATCGCCGGCGGCCGTCGGCGTCGCGGACCACCACGCCGCCGTCCAGCGGCGCCGGCTCCGGCGCAAGGCTCACCGCCGGGCCGTCGCCTCCGAGGCGCTCCCGGACCGCGACGACGAGGTCGGCCCCGAGCGGCCCGCGGTCGGCCGCCGAGAGGTCCACGACGACCGCCTCGCCGCCCATCCGCTCGACCGCCTCGGCCGCCAGCGCCACCAACGCCTGCCGGTAGTCGAACCCGTCGCGCCGGGCCAGGCGCTGGCGGGCCTCGGCCTTGACGGCTTCGAGGGCCTCCTCGATTCGGGCGGCCCGCAGGCGGCCTTCCTCGACCGGGACGGTCGCCAGGGTGAGGCGGCGGCGGCGGTCGGCCTTGGCCCGGGCGTCGGCCAGGCGCCGCTCGCGGTCGGCCTGGGCGTCGCGTTCGGCCGCCTGGACGGTTTCCTTGGCGTCGCGTTCGGCCTTTCGGCGGACGCGGTCGGCCTGCCGCCGGGCGTCGGCCAGGATCTCGTCCGTCAGGACCTGCTGCGGGTCGGTGGTTTCGTCGCCGGCCACTACGCCTCCTCCTCCTGCCCGATGCGGATGCCGACCGCCTCCTGGACGAACTCGCGGAGGGTCTTGCGGCCGGGCATCGGCCCGTCGGGGCCCGGCACCTCGACGACGAGCGGCCGGGACTGGCCGAGGCGCAGCGCCTCGACCTCGTCGCGGATGTCGGTCGCCACCCGGTCCGTCAGGATGACGATGCCCACCTCCGGGCGGCGGGCGGCCCGCGCGAGGGCGTCGGACGCCTCGGCCGCCGAATCGACGGCCTCGCCCGGCACGCCCGCCAGGCGGAACCCGCGGACCGTGTCGGCATCGGCGATACAGTAGAACTTCACGGCAGCCTCCCTGCGCGTTTTTCGAGCCGCGACCGTGAGGTCGCGGGTACGTTCGAATGGCGATGCCATCATCGCGCGCCCATCGAACGTACCTCGCTGCTTACGCAGCGGGCTCGAACGGCGCCGCGCCGATCGTCGCGCGCCCATCGAACGTGACCGGCGGCTTCCGCCGCCGGCTCGAACGGCACCGCGCCGGCGCTACATCTTCTGCAAGAGCATCATGGCGACGGCGAAGCCCAGGACCGCCAAGCCCTCGGCCAGGGCGACGAACAGCAGGCTCCGAGTCAGCAGTTCCGGCTTCTCGGCCGCCGCTCCGATGGCCGCCGACCCCACCCGGCCCACGGCGTAGGCCGCGCCGACGATGCTGACGGCCGTCACGAACGACACCGAGGCCGCCAGCGCCATCGTCTCGTACACGTCGTAGATGTTCTTGGGCGGCGCGCCGACCTCCTGGATCGTCTCGCCGACCGCCTCGGCGGCGGCCTCGGCGGCTACGGCCTCGTCGACCACCACGATCGCCCCCGCCGCCACCAGATTCACGAGCAGCGCCGTCATCACCCACCGGCGAACGCGCATCGCACTCCTCCTATCGCTAGGCATTGGATTCCTGGTCCTTGCCGGAGAGGCGGAACGGCTGGAAGGCCCGCCCGCCGCCGGTGTGAAATTTGCTGAAAAACTCGTAGTACTCCAGACGCAGCGCCTGGACGCTCGCGATGATGCCCTCCAGGACGATGGCCATCGCGTTCCCGAGGACGATGACGACGGCGCCCAGGGGCCCGCCGACGGCGCCGGCGGCCTTGGCCACCTCGTCGGCCAGCAGGAACGTGGCCACCAGGATGGCGGTGTGGCTCATCGCGTACGCCGCCAGACGCACGAAACTGATCGTGTTCGAGAGGTACGTCAGCACCGTCTCGAAGACATGAATGAACGACTCCATGATTGTCTCGATGAGGCCGGGGCGGTACCCGGCCTTGCCCTCGGCTTCGGCCTCGGCCTCGTCGCGGCGATGGTAGAGGGCGTGGAGCAGCGGCTCGCGGACCAAGAGGGCCACCAGCGCCCCGCCGATCAGGAGCGCCAGCAGCCAGTTCAGGTCGGAGCGTTTCTGGACGCCCCACCTCAGGAACATGGCCACCGACGCCCAGTAGAAGATGCCGCCCACCACGCCGGTGCGGTCCAGCAGGCCGCCCAGCCAGTCGCCCCTGCGGAACCGGTTGATGATGTTCAGCACCAGGCCCAGCGTGATGACGCCCACGCCGATGCCGATAGAGACGCTGATGAAGGTGGCCGCCGCGTCGGGCGCCAGCGGGCTCTGCCAGAGGGCCAGGCCCTCGATCTCCACGCCGAAACATTCGCCGTAGACGAACCCGAAGACGACGCTGGCGGCCCCGGCGGCAACGAGCAGGACGCCGCCGTCGCGGAACTTCGGCGTCCGCCCGTACACGGCCGCCAGAACCCCCGCCGCCGCCAGCACCCCGCCGTGCCCGATGTCGCCGAACATCATCCCGAACATCCCCAGGAACGTCAGCGCGACGAACAGCGTGGGCTCCAGGTCGCGGTACCCCGGCAGACCGTACGCCGCCACGAGCATCTGGAACGGCCGGAGCAGCCGCGAATGCTTCACGAGGACGGGAATCTCCTCTTCGGGCACGTCGGCGGCATCGGCGGTCTCGATGACGCACCGGTTGCCGACCAGGTCGCGCAGGCGCCGGCGGAGCGAAGCGACCTCGTCGGCCGGCACCCATCCGGTGATGAGCGCGGTGGCGTGGGTGCGGGGAAAGTTCTGCTCGGCCTCCAGGATGCGGCGTTCGACGCGGACCACGGCGACCAGTTCGCCCAGGGGTTCGGCCACCTCGTTGGCCAGGGCGTCGACGGTGCGGTTCAGTCGCCCCAGTTCCTCGGACAGGCGGTCCTGCTCCTGTCGGAGGCGGTCGGCGATCTCGGCCAGGTTGCCGCCGCCCTCGGCCTCGACCGCCTTGCGGGCAAAGCCCAGTTTCTCGAGGGCCGTCTCGAGGGCGAATCGGCCCTTGCGGCTGGTGACGGCCACGAGGCGCTGCTCGCCGCCCGCCTCGGCCAGGGGGACGAGGACGACATTCTCGCCCACCTCCTGCCGGAGGCGTTCGAGGTTGGCCGGCGGCAGACTGCCGAGCGCGAAATGCAGGAACGAGAGCCGGCCGAGGTCCTCGACCGGGACCTCGAGCGTCTCGAAGCCGGCCGCCTGGCCCAAAAGGGCCGCCACCTCGCCCCACTGCCGGCGGCAGTCGGCCCGGCGCTGGAGCGGCTCGCGGACGCGATTGTCGACCGTCTCGACGCGGCGTTCGACCTCGTCCAGGTCGAGGTCGGGCAGGGCTTCGGGCGGCGGCTCGCGAACCGCGATGCCCAGGTCGCGGGCCAGGGCCGCCGCGCGGTCGATGACGGCGTCGCACCGCGCGAGTTCGGCGGTGCGGTCGGGGGGCGGCTCGGGGGCCGTCTCCGGACCCGCCTGGCTCCGGACCAGGTGGACCGCCCCCAACTGGCCCAGGCCGCGCAGCACCCGCCGGCGGTCCTGCTCCAGGACCACCACGCTCAGGCGCTTCATTTCGGCCGGCCGGAACACCTTACGCCTCCCTGCCGGACTGCGGAATCAGCAGCCGGCGAATACGATCGGTCCCCACGCCCAGGCGGATGCCCTCGGACACGCGAATCAGGTTCGCCAGTTCCACCCGCCGAAGGGCCGTGTACGCCACCACCGCGCCCAGGCCCATGTGGCTGCGGCGGAAGGTCCAGTTGGCCAGCCGCCAGTACCGGTCCCAGGCCAGGGCCTCGAGCGTCGGGGCGTCGACCTTCTCCTCACCGCCCGCCGGCAGGCGATCGATGGCCTGCCCGACGGCCGCCCGGGCCAGGTCGGCCAGGTCGCGGGCCGCCAGCATCCGCTCAAACGGGCCGCGCAGCAGGCCGAACGGGGCCAGGTCGTCGGCCTCCAGGCCCCACGTGAACCGGCCGCGGGCCACCAGCATCATCTGGAACGTCTGGACCTCCTGCCGGGCCACCGCCAGGACGTACTCGCGGTCGGGCACGCGGGCCGCGCGGTCCAGCAGTTCGGCCAGGTACCCGCAGTCGAGGCCGGCCTCCAGGGCGAAACTGCGCGGGTGCGACGCGTACAGGTCCGCCGACCGGGCCGCCCCGTCGCGCAGCGGGCCCTCCGGCACGAGCGAGACGAACGTCTCGAAGTCGCCGGCCCGGACGAACGGCTCCGGGTCCGGGGCCGGGGCGTCCGGCAGGGCGATGAGGTGCGGCCGGACGGCGTCGCCAGCCAGGCCGCCCGCGAACCCGCGGGCCAGGACCTTCAGGTTCTCGACCTCGAACCGCGTCCGCAGCCACCGCAGCAGCGCCCCCGCCGGGCCGCCAAGGTACGACGCCAGGGCGCCCAGTTCGGTCGCCAGGTCGCGGACCAGCCGACGCTGGAGGTCGGCCGAGGTGGCGATGCCCGTGGCGGCCGGCATGAGGACGCGCACCAGGTCCGGCACGGTCCGCAGGCGGGCGAAGGCGTCGAGCCGGTCGCCCTCGGCCATGTGGCTGCGGCGGCCGTGGATGTTGGCGGCCAGGAAATCGAGATCGGTTGTCGTAGCCAGCGCCATGGGTGTCGCTTTGTCGAACGGCGTACGGCCGGGCCCGCCGCGGCTACAAGGTACGGTGTGTCGCGTCGCGGCCAAAAACACGCGCCGCGCAAGCGCGGCGGCTAAATGTGATTGCTGAGCGCGCGATGCTTGCCGTTGTTGTTGCCGTTAATCCGAATTCCCTGGCCGCGTCCCGAGACGCGACGCGGCTCGGGCAGGCCGAAATCCGAAATCCGAAATTGTTTCGCTTCGCCACTCGACCGTCCCCGCGACCTCATGCCGTTTGCCCCGTCACGGCCCGGACGACCCTCTCGACGGCGCGGGCGCGGGCCTGGTCGTCGAGGTGAACCTCGCGGTCGATGGCCTCGGCGGCGCGGCGGAGGGCGTCGGCCCGGTCGCGGTCGGCGGCGTCGGCGGCCTCGCGGACGAGGCGGTCGGACTCGGCCCGGGCGTCGGCCCGGATCGCCTCGGCCCGCTGCTGGGCCTGTCGGCGGGCGTCGGCCCGGATGCGGTCGGCCTCGGCCTCGGCTTCGGCGACCAGGCGTTTGGCCTGGGCCTCGGCCTCGAGCATTTTCTGGATGACGTCGCGCATGGCGCCGCTCCGGCGGCCTACTCCTCGGCGTCGAGGATGTCGAGGACCTCTTCGGCCGAGGCGGCCTCGGTCATCTTGCGGTAGAAGCCGGGCGTCTGGGCCAGCCGGGCGATCTCGGCCAGCGCCCGCACGTGCGGGCCCGGATCGTTCACCGGGGCCAGCAGCAGAAAGACCACGTGGACCGGCTCGCCGTCGATGGCGTCGAACTCGATGCCTTCGGCGCTGGTGCCGACCGCCGCCACCAGGCTGGGGACCGACGCGTGCTTGCCGTGCGGAATCGCCAGGCCGTTGCCGATACCGGTGGTTCCCCGGGCCTCGCGCTGGGTGACGGCCTCCAGGGCGCCGGCGCGGTCGCTCAGGCGGCCGGCGCGGACCAGGAGATCGATGAGTTCCTCGAAGCCCTCCTCCTTGTCGGCGCTCTCGAGGTTGACCTTGACGACGGCTTCGTCGATCAGATCGCGCAGTCTCATCGCAGGGCTCCTCGGTCAGGCCGCATCGGCCGACCCCGGCTTACGAGCAGAATCCTCACTCAGACGGTCCTATCCAAAAAGATTCTGTATCCTAGGCGTTCCGGGGACCCTTTTCAAGAAGCACTTTTTCGGCCGGCGGCGGCGCGGTACAATGGCGGCGCGCTACGAGCGCTGCGGGGAGGGCTTGACGTGCAGCGCCATTTCAACATCCTCGTTCCGTCGGCGTGTCCGCATTGCCGCACCGAACTGCTCCTGACGCTCGACCAGATTCACGCGGAGCGGTCGATCCGGTGTTCGCTTTGCGGCACAACGATCATCCTCCGGCCGGAGAACCTGCCGGCGGCCGCCAAGCCTCCTGTGGCGGCCCACCCGGACGTGTTCCTCGGGAACTGAGGCCGGAGGGTCGGAATCGACGCTTGCACCCCGCGCCGGCGGTGTGCGCCACACGCGCTGTGCGCGTCGCTTCCGGAAACACGCGCCGGGCAAGCCCGGCGGCTGAATATGGTTATTTGCGTTGCCACCGTCGTTGCCGTTGCCGTTGTTGCCTCTATTCCGATTTCCGATTTCCGACTTCCGACTTCGTGGTCACCCCTTGATGACGCCCAGCGGCCTCAGGCGGCACACCTTGCGGGCCAGGCCCGCCTTCTCGACCACGTCGACGACGTCGGCCACGTCCTTATAGGCGTCGGAGTATTCCTCGGCCAGGCCCGCGCTGCTGCGGGCCATGACGACGATGCCCTTGTCGGCGAGGCGTCGGCGGACCTCCTCGCCTCGGACGTGCCGCCGCGCTTCGCCGCGCGACATCGCCCGCCCCGCCCCGTGGCAGACCGAGCCGAACGTCTCCTCCATCGCCCGCGGCTCGCCGACCAGCAGAAACGAGTACCGGCCCATGTCGCCGGGGATGATGACGGGCTGCCCGAGCGCGCGGTAGACGGCCGGCGTCTCGGGGTGCCCCGCCGCCAGCGCCCGCGTGGCGCCTTTGCGGTGGACGCACAGGCGCCGCCGGCCGGCGGGCGTCTCGTGCTCCTCCATCTTGGCGATGTTGTGGCACACGTCGTACACCAGGTCGAGGCCGAGGCGTTCGGCGGACCGGCCGAAGACGTTCCCGACGGCCTCGCGCACCAGGTGCATGATGGCCTGGCGGTTGGCCCAGGCGTAGTTGGCGGCGGCCCGCATGGCGGCCAGGTAGCGTTGGCCCTCGTCGCTCTCGACCGGGGCGCAGCACAGTTGCTTGTCGGGCAGTTGGATGTCGTACTTGGCGGCGGCCTTGCGCATGACCTTCAGGAAATCGTCGCACACCTGGTGCCCGAAGCCGCGGCTGCCGCAGTGGATCATGAACGTGACGGCGCCCTCGGGGGTGCCGAAGGCGTCGGCAGCCTGGGCGTCGTACACGCGGTCGACGACCTGGACCTCCAGGAAATGGTTGCCGGCGCCGAGCGATCCGACCTGCCCCCGGCCGCGCTCCATCGCCCGGTCCGAGACGGCGTCCGGGTCGGCCCCGTCGAGGCACCCGCGGGCCTCGGTCCGGTCGAGGTCGTCGTCCCATCCCTGGCCGTGACGGACCACGTAGGCCGCGCCTTCGCGCAAGAGGCGCGCCAGTTCCGAGCGCGAGTAGTCCCGGTGTCCGCCGATGCCGACGCCGCAGGGCACGGCGTGGAAGATGCGGGCGACGAGGTCGTCGATCCTGGGCTGGACGTCCTCGCGCGTCAGGTCCGACCGCAGCAGCCGGACGCCGCAGTTGATATCGTAGCCCACGCCGCCGGGCGACACCACGCCGCCGTCGGCCGGGTCCATCGCCGCCACGCCGCCGATCGGGAAGCCGTACCCCCAGTGGATGTCGGGCATGGCCAGGCTGGCCCGGACGATGCCCGGCAGCATGGCGACGTTGGCCACCTGCTCCGGCGCGTTGTCGCCGCGAATCTGGTCGGCCAGATGGGCGTCGGCGTAGATGATGCCATCTACACGCATACCCGGCTTGTACGATTTCGGGATCCGCCACCGGCACTCGCCGGCCGGTTCCAGCGGCCCGTCGAACGCCTTACCGGGACTCATGCTTGACCTCTCTTTCCGGCACGTCGATGAGGTTGATCAGGATCGGTTTCAGGGCCAGCCGCGCCAGCGACAGCGCCACGATGCCCACGATGGGGACGACCAGGGCCAGGGTGTTCCACTGGGCCAGGACGACGCCCAGCGCCAGGCCGGCCGCCGGCGGGTGCTCGGTGTCGGTGATGACCATCAGGAAGATGGCCAGGCCGACCGAGGCCGCTCCGAAGATCACGTCGCCGCGAAGCGTCCACCCGCCCAGCGCCGGGTCGCCGACAGCGTCGCCAAGGGCGTTCATCGCGATGCCGGCCACCATCCCCCACACGTACCCGCCGATCATGTACCGCGGCCGCGACACGTTGGCGTGCGGCATGGTGAAGGCGATGAAGGAACTGGCGCCCAGCGAGGCGATGATGACGGCCTGCGTGATGACGTCGAGCACCAGCAGGATGACCAGGACGGCCCCGGTCGCCAGCGCGCACTGGAAGAGGTACCGCCCGACGTGCTTGTGGAACTTGCGGTCAAAGATGCGCATGAGGCACCCTCCCCTGTCCGGTCCTCGCTTCGCTCTTGAGCCCAGTGCTCGCAATGTCATTTCGACTGAGGCCTCGCGCAGCGAGGCCGAGCGGAGAAATCTCGCCGTTGGACCAACAGCGAGATTTCTCGACTCGGCGCGACTCCCGCCGCCGCGCCTACACATCCAGAATCAGCCGCGCCCGCCACGAGCCGTCCGGCGTCTGGCGCACCTCCAGGCCGTGGTACGTGACGGCCTTGACCTGGAGCCGCGTGCCGTGGCGGGCCGGGTCGAACCGCCCGAAGCCGACGCGGGCCCGCACGCCGTCCGGCGAGGCCTCCTCGACGTCGACCTCCATCGGCACCAGCCGGGCAGTCTCGAAGCGGTACAGCAGTTCCTGGAGCCAGGCGACCAGGACCTCGCCGGCGTCGTCGGCCAGGTCGGGGTCGATCCGCACGTCGACCGTGTCGCGGACCGCGACCGCGTCGGGCCGGTCCTCGAGCATCTGGTCGAAGACGGCGCGGGCGGCCGTGGCGAGCACGTCGGCCAGGTCCCGGCCGCGCACGTCCAGGCCGACGTCGGCCGTGTGGTCGAAGGTCGTGTAGGTACCCATGCGCGGCTCCCGCGGTGCGCGGCCGCGCCCGAACCGCGCGCCGCCGCATGTCATTTCGACCGAGGCCTCGCGCAGCGAGGCCGAGCGGAGAAATCTCGTCGTTCGACCAACAGCGAGATTTCTCGACTCGGCGCGACGCCCGCCGCTGCGGGAGTCGCGCCTCGCTCGAAATGACAATCTGGCACCGGGTGCCCACGGTGCGATGTTTCGATGCGTCTCGCCGCGTTACGTGTCGGCCCGCCCGTTGGGCTTTACGGCCAGGGCGGCGGCCGGGGCCTCGAGGTCGGCGTGGCGTTTGCGGCTGGAGAGGAGGACCACGTCGCGCAGGCCCTGTTCGTTCCTGGCGGCCAGCCAGCGCTGCTCGAAACCCTTCTCCTGGACAATCTGGGCGATGGCGGCCAGGGCCCGCAGATGGAAGTTGCGTTCGTCGCGCGTGCCGGCCAGCAGGAAGAGGGTCTTGACCTCGGGCGCGTCGGCGGAGAACCGGACGCCCCGGCGGGCCCGCGCCATCAGCAGGTCGAACCGTTCCTCGCCGGGGACGACGACGTGCGGCACGGCCAGCGACGGGCTCAGCAGCGTGCTGCTCTCGGCCTCGCGCCGGCGAAGCATCCCGGCCAGGACCTCGGGCGCCAGGTCCAGCCGAGGGGCCAGGTGGTCGGCCGCCACGGCGAAGAACGCCTCCAGGTCCATCGCCTCGTCCAGGTCCAGCACCACGCCCTGCTCGACCAGCCGGTCGAACCGGTCCAGGACGATCTGGTCCCGTTCGTGGACGATCTCTTTCAGTTCGTCCTCCAGCGACCCGGTCACCAGTTGCCGGTCCGTCAGCCGCTGCACGAGGTGCAGCAGGGCCGACTCGCCCCGCACGCGCTTCCGCCCGTAGAACCAGAAGGTCAGGAATCCGGCCAGGATGAGCCCCGCGCTGATCAGGTACGCCTCCACGCCCATCTCGAAGAGCGCGAACCCCAGCCCCGCGATCCCCCCGATCTGAAGCCACGGGTACACCGGCGACCGGAACGCCGGCCGGTAATTCTGAAGCCCGCTCTCGCGCAGCACGATCACCGACAGGCACGCCAGCATGTACCCGAGGATCAGGACGGTCGAGGCGGCCTTGACCAGGACTT
Source organism: Planctomycetota bacterium (assembly GCA_016782785.1). Classification (GTDB taxonomy): domain Bacteria; phylum Planctomycetota; class Phycisphaerae; order FEN-1346; family FEN-1346; genus BS750m-G62. Next base: position 13,492 of record JADHXV010000056.1, read on the forward strand.
CCAGTTTCAGCAGCAGGCTCAGCACGATGACCGCCCCCGTCACCAGGATGGCGGCGTGAGGCGTCTGAAACCGCGCGTTGATTTTCGCCAGCGGCGCCGGCAGCAGGCGGTCGCGGGCAAGGGCCAGCAGATACCGGCTGGCCGCCATGATCCCCGCGTTGGCCGTCGTGATGAACGCCAGGATCGCCCCCACGCTCATCGCCACGTACCCGGCCCGGCCGAGGATGGCCCGCCCGCCGTCCGACAGCGGCGTCAGCGACCCGTTCAGCGCCTCGGACTCCACCACGCCGCTCGTCACCACCACCGCCAACGTATAAACAAGCGTTACCGCCACCAGCGAGAGCACCAGGCCCAGCGGAATGGTCCGGCCGGGCCGGCGGACCTCCTCCGCCACGCTCGCCACCTTCAGCAGACCCCCGTACGAGACGAACACGAACCCCGTGGTCGAGAAGATGCGGGCCAGGCCGTGCGGCGCGAACGGAATCAGCAACTCCGACCGCACCTGCCCCAACCCCACCAGGATGTACATCGCCAGCAGGGCGAACAGGACGGCCACCAGCACCACCTGCACCCGGGCCGCCTCGCGCACCCCCACCAGGTTCAGACCCACGAACAGGACGCACAGCACCGCCCCCGCCGCCAGGCCGTGCAGGTGCATGATCAGGGCCGCAAACGTCGCCATGCCCATGATCGCAAACGCGCTCTTCAGTGACAGCGAAAACCAACTCAAGATGCCCGCCACGGTCCCCACGCCCGGCCCGAACCCGCGCATGATGAAGAAGTAATCGCCGCCCGCCTTCGGCATGGCGGTCGT
>JADHXV010000057.1 GCA_016782785.1 Planctomycetota bacterium
CCCAGGGCCCGCACGATCGCCCCCGCCTCGAACGCCAGCACCAGCGCCACCGCCAACGGGTAGAACGCCAGGTACCACGGCCCCGCCCGGCTCAGGATGAACAGCCGCCGCATCGTCGCCAGGATGAAGACGATTGCCAGGGCCGCCAGGCCCAGCGTCGCCGGCACCCAGGCCTCCCGGACGCCTGCCGCAACGGCGGCCGCGGCGGCGCCCAGCACCAGGAACGGAAAGAGCGCAAAGAGAAACGTCAGGGCCAGGACCGCCAGCAGGCGGCCGACGCTCTTGAAGCCGCCGTAATAGATGCGAGTCCAGCCGCGGTACATCGCGCGGAGCGAATCGTACATGCGCGTCGTAAAGAGGTCCGTGCCGACGGCGTTCAGGAGCCGGTGCCCGGCGCCCTTCACGATGCTGGCCATGGCGATATCTTCAACAATCTCCCTTCGGACGGCCCCGTGCCCGCCGACGGCGTCGTACGCCTCGCGCCGAACGAGGATGTACTGCCCGTTCGCAAACGCCACCCGCCGCCGCGGGTTGTTCACCCGCTCCGGCCGGAACCACGCCACCAGGACCGACCCGGCCACGGGCTGGACGGCGTTCTCCCAGAAGCCGTGCATCTCGAGCACCGGCCAGAGGCTGAGCATGTCGCCGCCGGCGTCGGCCAGGAAGTGGACCCCCGCCCGGACGCTGTGCGGGGCCTGCCGGCAGTCGGCGTCGACAAAGAGCAGCCATCGCCCCCGGGCCTCGCCCGCCCCTACGTGCATGGCGTGCGGCTTGCCGAACCAACCCTCCGGCAACTCGGCGACCTGGACCAGGCGGACCCGCCCGTCGCGCTCCGCCACCCGCCGCACCGCCGCCGCCGTGCCGTCCGTGGAACGATCGTCCACGACGATGATCTCGATCTCCGGGTAATCCTGGGCCAGGAGCGTCGCGAGGGCAGCCTCGATGTTGGCCTCCTCGTCCTTGGCCGGCACGATGATCGAGACCAGGCCCTGCGGCCCGGCGTCGGGGATCGTTTCGGCCGAAAGGATCGGCCCGCGCGACCGGGCCGAGTAGACCACAAAGGTCCGATAAATCCACACCAGCACGATCAGGCCGACCAACACCGGGGCTGCGACCGCCAGAACCGCCATGTCAGGCTCCGCCTTCGCCCGCTTGCCGGGCCCGCCACGCCGCCCGCGCCGCCTCGACCACGTCGCGCAGCGCCGCCCCGCCGTCCCGCGCCAACCGCAGACAGTCGTCGTACTCCGGCGAGGCCGTGACGACCGCCCCGCCCCGCCGGCCCACCTTCACGCGGACCGTGCCGAACGCCGTCTCGACCGTCACGTGCTCCCGCGCCAGTTTGGCCCGCTCGACCCGCTGTCGCCGGACGCCGAACGTCGTCGTCTCGCGGAAGATGACCGCCTCGACGGCCTGGCTGCCGGCGTCGTCGGCCAGGCACGCCAGGACCACGCCCGGCCGGCCTTTCTTCATCGTGACCGGCACCAGCCAGACGTCCAGGGCCCCGGCCGCCAGGACGGCCTCGGCGGCCGCGCCGATAGTCTCGCCGGTGGCGTCGTCGAGGTTCGCCTCGAGGAGCCAGACGGCGTCGGCCTCGGCCTCGGGCGTAGCACGTTCTTCGCCAATGATAACACGAAGGCAGTTCGGCAGGTGTTCGCCCTTGCGAGCCCCTGCCCCGTAGCCCACCGCTTTGGGGACCATCGGCGGCATCGGGCCGAACGCCTCGGCCAGCGTCACGAGGATGGCCGCCCCCGTGGGGGTGGTCCGCTCGCCCGGCTCGCCGCAGTCGGAGGTGGGCCGGCCGGCCATCAGTTCGACCACGGCCGGGGCCGGCACGGGCAGCCGGCCATGTCCCGCATGTACATATCCAGACCCCATAGGAAGCGGCGAAGAGACCAGCCGGTCCGCGCCCAGGAGCGCGAGGCCCGTGCACACGCCCGCGATGTCGACGATGGCGTCCACGGCCCCGACCTCGTGAAAGTGGACCTCCTCGGGCGTCGAGCCGTGGACCGCCGCCTCGGCCTCGGCCAGCCGGCGGAAGACCGCCCTTGCCTGCTCGGCCGCCCGGCCCGGCAGGTCGCCGGCCGCCAGGATCTTCTCCACGTCGCGCAGGCCGCGGCGATGGTGGTGGGCCTCGTGCTCCAGGACGACCTCGGCCCGCGTGGCCGCCAGGCCGTGGCGAACCTCGCGCCGCACGTCGATCCGATAGCCGGAAACCGGCAGGGTGGCCAGGTGGCGGCGTAGGGCGTCGGCATCGAGGCCCGCGTCCAGAAGCGCCCCCAACAGCATATCGCCGCTCGCGCCGGCAAATGCGTCCACATAGATGAGGCTCATAGGCTCCCTTGCTCTGCGCTCGGTGGCCCGGCGCGGGTTACTTGGACCCGCCCTTCCCCGCCTCGGCGGCCTTCCGGGCCAGTTCATCCACGGCCTTGTTGTAGGCCTTAGGGCCGAACTCGATGCGGCGGATGTAGACGAGGTCCTTAAGCGTCGCGTCCAGCGGCCCCTTGTCCCGCTGATGCAGGATAAACCGTTCGCGCTTGCCGCTGTGCTCGGCGTAGATCGGCTCGCCCAGCATGTGACCGACGACCTCGTGGCCGTTGCGGAGCGTCAGCCGCCACGCCAGCGACCGCACCGGATACGACTTGCCCGTATACACCTTCTCCGGGTTGCCAGCCTCCTTGAACCGCCACTGCTTCTCCTCGCGTTCCCACTCGATGACGACCTCCACCGAGCGCAGCGCCGGCACCGGGATGTACTCGTAGACCTGCCGCCGGATGTTGTAGACCTTCAGGCGCTTCGCGCGGGTCGTGTAAATGTGCCCCGGCACCTTCAGGCCCGTCGAGAGTTCGACGTACCCGGGCACGCCGTCATCCCGGCTGGGTCCTTCTCGCCCAGGGCCGAACGGGCTGGCGGGCGAAGCCCCGGCGTCCGGCTCCGGCCCTTCCTCGACAAACGTGATATCCGGCTCGCCGGACGCTGCCGGGGCCGCCATCCCCACAATCGCGATGAGCATCGCGGCGGCCAGCGCCATCGTCCGGCCGGCCGCTTCCAAGAACGCAGCCTGGCACATTCGGTTTCCTCCGGCGCCTGCTTGACAGACCGGCCCCGCCCTCCCATACTACGCCGCATGCAACGCATCGGCATGCTGGGCGGGACGTTCGACCCGATTCACCTGGGCCATCTTATCCCGGCCGCGTACGCTTTCAACCATCTTTATCTGGACCGGCTGCTCTTGGTGCCGGCGGCGGCACCGGTGCACCGGCCCGGCCACATGCCGGCCCCGGCGGCGGACCGGCTGCACATGTGCCGGCTGGCCGCCGCCTCGCTGCCGGGGCTGGAGGCCTCTGATATCGAGACCCGGAGAGCCGAGCCGTCCTACACGGTCCTGACGCTTCGCGACCTGCGCGATTCGGTCGGCCCGGAGGCCGAACTCGTCCTGCTCATGGGCGAGGACAACCTCTCGACGCTCCACACCTGGCGGGACATAGGCGAGATCTTCCGCCTGGCGACCGTCGCCGTCCTGCCCCGGCCGCCCATCGGCGAGGTGGACCTCGCGCCGCTGCGGCGGGCCGTGGGGGCCGACGCCGTCGACCGGCTGCTGGCCCGCATAGTGCCGGCGCCGCGGGTGCCGATCAAGGCGACGGAAATCCGCCGACGGGTAGCGGCAGGCGAGCCGATTGACGGCCTGGTGCCTGCCAGCGTGGCGGCGTACATCGCCGAGAGGGGGCTTTACCGGGACCCGCAGTCCGGCGCCGGTCGGCAGGGACGGTGCGGGTGCTGACCCCGTGTTTCACGTGAAACGCCAGGACACGGCCCCGGCACCGTTTCACGTGAAACAGGCCCCCTACCCGATCCGGTCCAGGATGCGGTCCAGGTCGTCCTGGCCGTAGAACTCAACGATAATCCGCCCTGTCCCCGCTTTCTGGCCCAGTTCAACCGACACCTTCGTTCCCAGGGCCTCGCGCAGCCGGGCCTCCAGGTCCCGGACCTCCGGCCCCTTGACCGCGCCGGACCGCCTCTTTCTGGGCCGGGCCTGCGGCACAGCGGGCGACGCCAGGCGCTCCACCTCTCGGACCGACAGGCCCTCGCGAACCACCCGCTCGGCCACCCGAATCTGACGTTTTGCATCGTCCAGGGCCAGGAGGGCCCGGGCGTGGCCCATCGCCAGAAGGCCCTGCCGGACCATCGCCTGGACATCCTGCGGCAACTCAAGGAGCCGAATCATGTTCGCGACGGTGCTCCGGTCCAGGCCCAGCCGTTCGGCGGCCGCCGCCTGCGTCCGTCCGGTCGACTCCAGGTACGCCTTGAAACTCTCGGCCTTCTCGATCGGGTCCAGATCCTCCCGCTGGAGGTTTTCGACGAGGGCCAGTTCCAGCATCTGGTCGTCCGGGACGTCACGGACGACGGCCGGCACCTCGGCCAGACCGGCGGCCTGGGCGGCCCGGAACCGCCGTTCACCGGCCACGATCTCGTAGCGGTCGCCCCGCGCGCGGACCACGAGCGGCTGAAGGACGCCGTGTTCCCGGATCGAGGCCGTCAGATGCCCCAACTCGGCCTCGTCGAAATCTCGCCGGGGCTGGTGCGGGTTCGAGTCCAGCCGGTCGATGGGCAGGGCGGTGGTCGGCCCGCGCGGGGCAGCCAGGTCGGCCGCCGGTTCGGGCGCCTTGGCCTTCAGCAGGCCGTCCAGGCCTCGTCCGAGTCGCCGATTCTGCATCCGATTCTCCTCCCGCTGAGCCACCAGACCTCCTGCTACGTCACCAGGCCGCGCTCGAGCACCTCCTGCGCGAGGTCCACATAGCCGCGGGCGCCTGGCGAGCGCGGCGCATAGGCAATCACCGACAGGCAATGGCTGGGCGCCTCGGCCACGGCCGCGTCTCGCGGAATCACCGATGTGAAGACCGGCTCGTCCAGTTTCGTCCGGACTTCCTGCTCAACCTCTCGGGCCAGGTCCGCCGCCGGCTCGAACATGGTCAGCAGGACACCGCCGACGGCCAGCCGCGGGTTGGCCCGGGCCGCATGCCGGACGGCCCCCAGCAGCTGAACCAACCCCTCCAGCGGATAATACTCGCACTGGATGGGAACCAGGACGCGGTCGGCGGCGGCCAGGGCGTTCTGCGTCAGGCCGCCCAGGGAAGGGGGGCAGTCGATCAGGACGGCGTCGAACCGATCGTCGCCCAGGCTCGCCAGCCGGTCCCGCAGGAGCGTGGCAGACGAAAGGCCCTGGGCCGCCAGCCGCTGAAGGTCCAGGCCGGCCGGCACGCACCACACGCCGGGCCAGGGTGTCTCGACGATGCCGCCGGCAAGCGGTCCACCGGCAAACGCGGGGCTCGAGGCGACCGGCTCCACGCCCATGCCGCTCGTCGCGTTCGCCTGCGGATCGGCGTCGACGACGAGGACGCGACGACCGGCCAGGGCCAAGCCGTGGGCCAGGCACGTGGCGGTCGTCGTCTTGCCGACGCCACCTTTCTGGTTCGCCACCGTCAGGATCGCAGGCACGGGCACCCTCCCGCCGCCTATTCTGACCCGGCGGCCGGCGAGGTCAATGCAAAAACCGGTTTGTGGCACCGCCGCCCGCGGATATAATCAGGCCGACGTCCATCGGGAGAGCCGTGATGAGCGACGTCCGGCGGCACGCCTGGTACTCGGGCGAGGTGCAGGGGGTGGGGTTCCGTTACGCGACCCGCCGCCTGGCCCAGGGGCGCCGGGTGACCGGTTTCGTCAAGAACCTGTCGGACGGGCAGGTGGAGTTGGTCGCCGAGGGGCCGGCCGACGAGGTCGAGGGGCTGCTCGAGGACGTGGCGTCGGCCATGTCGGGCTGCATCCGCGACGCCCGGGTGGTGGACGAGCCGCCGACGGGCGCGTTCGACCGTTTCGGGGTGGCGTTTTAGGGGCGAGGCTGTGCGGGCACTGGCGGGCATGGCGCTGAACACGTTCCGCGAGACGACGCGGGAGCCGTTCTACTACCTCCTGGTGTCGGCGGGGGTGGCGGTCCTGGCGATCTCGCTCTGGCTTCGCTCATTTACGTTCTATCATGAGACAGATATGTATAAGGATTTAGGCCTTTCGTTCATTTTGCTGTTCGTGATGCTGGCGGGCCTGCTGGCGGCGGCGACGGGCGTGGCCCGCGAGGTCGAGGCCCGAACCGCCCACACCATCCTCGCCAAGTCCGGCGTCCGCTGGACCTTCATCGTCGGCAAGTACCTGGGCGTGCTGGCGGGCGTGGTCCTGGCGCTGGCGGTCCTGGGGGCCGTGTTCGTCGTGGCGGTCTATTACCGCGTGGAGATGGACGCCGGCGTGCTCGAGCGGCCGTACACGCTCAGCGGCCTGGGCGAGCAGGTCGAGGCGTTCCGTTGGCGCCAGATCAACCAGGCCCTGACCGTGGTGCCGGGCCTGGTGCTGGTGGGCCTCCAGGTGGCGGTCCTGTCGGCTGTGGCGACGGCGTTGTCGGCCCGGTTTTCGGCGGCGGCGAGTGTCGGCCTGGCGCTGGGGGTGTTCGTGGTGGGGCACCTGGTGGTGTTCCTGGAGTCGGCCGCACGGACCGCCGGGGCAGGGGCCCGGGCAGCGGCCGAGGGGGTCCTGACGCTGGTGCCGTTCCTGGAGATCTTCAACATCAACGACCGGCTCAGCCGGTCCATTCTGACGCCGTTTGCCGATACGGGCGGTTCGACCGCCCTGTGGGGCGAGGTGTGGGCGTACGTGGGCCTGGCGGCGCTGTACGCGGGGGCGTACGTGGCGGCGGCATTGGGGGTGGCGACGGTGCTGTTCCGGCGGCGGTCGCTGGCGTAGAAGTTTCCGCTTAAGGTTCCGGCCCAAGCGCCGAGAATACGGGTGTACCGATCCCAGCGCTTGGGCCGAGCGGGGCAATGCTCCGCCTCGGCCCATTTTTTAGCGCGGCGGCCGGCGGAACGCCTTGTCCAGAAAAAGGTTGACGCCGGCCGTGGCCGTGCTACTTTACGTCCCGATAGGGAGCGCGCCGCCTCGCGCCGTCTCGGCCGGGCGAACCGGCCGGGGCAGGGGGTGCGCGCCCGGCGGCGGGGTCCGCCATGCGGGGCGGGTCAGAAGCGCCGCGAGGCAGCCAACGTCGGCTCGAGCAAGCGGCCCCGCAGAAAGGGGGCACCGCGGTGGGCGAACGCGAACCAACCGGCTCGCCGCCCGGGACCGACACGGACCAGCGCGTCAAGGCGTTCGTCGGCGGCCTCTCGGAAGAAGAGGTCATGCTCGTCAGGCTCCGCGACGAACTCTACGACGGCCGCTGGGACGCGATGCTGGCCGACCTGAACGACCGCCTTCAGGGAAAGCCGTACGTCTTCAGGCTGGCCCATCGCATCCAGGACGACATCGAACGCATTGAGCGGCTGCACCGGTTCGAACGCCAGAACAACGTCAACCTGGCGGAGTGCCTCTAAGGGACCTTCAGGTCGTGGAGCCAAGGATGAGGGTGGTCATGCAGCGCTGGGCACGGGTGATGATGGTGGCAGCGGGGGTAGGGGCCGCGCTGGCCGCCGGCTGCACGCAGCCGGCCGGTACGGCCGCGTCGCCGGAGGCAAGTCTGCCGGCCTCCCCGACGACCTTGGCCGACCACGGCATGGCGGCCCGCTGGCAGACCGAGGTGCTCCTGGCCCCGGGGACGCACCTGACAGACGTGTGGGTCCGGGGCGGGTACCTGGTCTGCCATGGGTCGGACCATCGCGCGTACGCGGTGAACGCCCGCACAGGCGAGCGTCTATGGTCGCAAGACCTGGCGGAACCGCACGAGACCGTCTGGCCGCCCGCCATCTACGAGAATCACCTGTGGTTCGCGACGACGACGCGCCTGATCGGCCTTCAGGGCGCCGACGGGCGCAACATCGTCCGGGACGCCATGACGCCGCCCGAAGATATGCCGCGCCTGCCCGAAGAGGCAGCCACGGGGGAAGCCACGCCGGCCGAGGAGGCCGTCTGGGGCCAGAGGACCGAGGCCCAGCGGCGCGTGCAGGCCGAGCTCGCCCGCATCAAGCAGCAGCAGGCCGACCTCAACGCGGTCCTGGCGTCCAAGCGGAAGAGCATTGCCCTGGACTTCGCCCCCGCGGGCCCGCCGGTCACCGACGGCGCCCACCTGTTCGTTCCCGACGCCAAGGGATGGCTCCAGGCGGTCAGCGTCCGCGCCGGCGTCATCGGCTGGGGCCGATGGCTCGGCGACACCATCACCGCCGGGCCGGTCGGCGACACCACGCGCGTCTACTTTGCCGGCCATAACGGCATCGTGTACGCCTCGACGCAGAACATCCGCCGCATCCTCTGGCAATACCAGACCGAAGGGGCGATCACCGCCGACCTGCGGATCACCGCCACCGGCACGGTCCTCGTCGGAAGCCTCGATTACAGCCTCTACGCCTTCGACGGGGCCAGCGGCGTCCTGGAATGGGATACGCTGCCCAACCGCCGGTACAACGCCGGCGAACCCATCCGCAAACCGCCGTACACGTTCGGCGAGCAGGTGTTCCTGTTCACGCCCAAGGCCGGCCTGACGGTGCTGGATACGGTCACCGGCAAACCGCAGTGGCAACTAGCCGACGGCGACGACCTCGTCACCGCCGACGCCGACACCGTCTACGTCCTGAGCCGCAGCCGGCACCTGCTGGGCGTGAATCGCAAGGACGGCTCGGTCCGGTTCGACGTGCCGTTGCGGGGCGCGACGCTCGTCGGCATCAACGAGACCGGCTCGGGCCTGCTGTACCTGGCCACGCCCGAGGGCCGAATCCTGGCCGTCGCCCAGGCCACCGCCGAAGACAAGGCCAAGAAGGAAGCCGAGGAGGCCGGGCTGGCCCCGTAGCCCTCGGCCAGGCGCGTCGGCCGACCGCGTGCCGTTGAGGCGAGCCCGGTTCGCCGGCCCGCTGACGGTCCGTGTGCCGTTGAGGCGCGCCCGAGCACCCATCCTAAGCCGGGGAAATCGCGTGCGGCTGGGCCTGTGCACGGCGTGTTTCGGCGACGTAACCCTTCCGGAAGTCCTGCGCTGGGCCGGCCGCGCCGGGTTCGAGGCGGTCGACCTGCCCGCGCCGCCCCTGCGTTCCACCTCCTCCTGGCACCACGGTGCCGCCCTGGCGGTGGCGGGCCTCGACGGTCCCGGCCGCGACGCCTTTGCCGCCGCCCTGGACGACGCGGGCCTCGTGGCGGCGTGCCTGGCCTCGGACGTGCCGCTGCTGGACGCCGACGCCGACCGCGCCGAACGGGCCCGCGGTCACCTGCTGCAGACGGTCGAGGCAGCCGGCCTGCTGGGCATCGGCGTGGTCCGCCTGCCGGTCGACCGGTCCGGCGCGGCCCCGCCGGGCGAGGCGATCGCCGAGTTCGCCCGCCGCATCGGACCCGTGCTCGAAGCGGCCGCCGGGGCAGGGGTCCGCCTGGCCGTCGACACCGACCCGCGCCTCGGCCGCGACCTCGACGACGTCCCCGCCGGCGCCGCCTTCTGCCCGGAACTCTGGGAGAAACTCTTCACGCACGTCCGCAGCGAGTGGCTGGGACTGGCCCTGGACCCCGGGCCGCTCCTCTGGCAGGGCATCGACCCGGTCACCGCCCTCACGGACTACGCCGAGAAGGTTTTTCACGTTCGCGCCCGCGACGCCGAGACGATGGACCTGCGCCGGCAGGACTGCGGCATTCTTCGCCCCGGCGGGGGGTGGTGGCGGTACCGTCTGCCGGGCCTGGGCCAGGTGGACTGGGGCCGCCTGATCGACCGGGCCCGGGAACTGGGCGTCGCCGCCGCGCTCGCCATCGACCACGCCGACCCCACGTACCGGGCCACGCTGGACGACATCAAGGCGGGCCTGGCCCTCTCGCGCCGCCTGCTGGTGCAGTTTGTGCCATGAACGGGAGCCAGTGCGTGACCACCGTCCGCGACATCATCGAGGCCGTTGACCGGCTGGCGCCGTTTCGCCTGGCCGAGCCGTGGGACAACGTGGGCCTCCTCCTGGGCGACGCGGCGGCCGAGGTCCGGCGGGTGCTCGTGGCCCTGGACGCAAGCGACGCCGTCTGCGATGAGGCCGACCGCGCGGGGGCCGACGTGCTCGTCGTACACCATCCGCCCATCTTCCAGGCCATCGACCGCGTCACAGCCGACACGCCGCAGGGCCGGATGCTTCTGCGCCTGGCCAGGGAGGGCAGGGCGGTCGTGGCGGCCCACACGAACCTCGACGCGGCCGAGGGCGGCCTGTCGGACCTCCTGGCCGACCGCCTCGGCCTCGCCGACACCGTGCCGCTCGCGCCCGCGCGGCCGCCGCGGCGGTACAAGGTGGTCGTCTATGCCCCGGAGAAGGACCTGCCGGCGGTGGCCCGGGCCGGCTTCGACGCCGGGGCCGGCCGCGTCGGCTGCTACACCGAGGTCGGCTTCGAGGCGGCCGGCACGGGCTGGTTCACGCCGGGCGAGGGGGCCTCGCCGGCCGAGGGCGAGGTCGGCCGGGCCAACCGCCTGGCCGAACGCCGGCTCGAAACCGTCGTGACGGAGGACCGCCTCGCGGCCGTCGTGGCGGCCATGGCCAAGGCCCATCCGTACGAGGAGCCGGTCATCGACGCCTACGCCCTGCACGACCCGCCCGCCGGCGCGGGCCTGGGCCGCGTCGGCACGCTGAAAGGGTCCAGAACCCTCGCCGACCTGGCCGATAAGACCAAGGAGGCGTTAGGCTGCGAGAGCGTTCATCTGGCCGGCGACCCGGCGGCGCCCGTGGTGCGCGCCGCGGTCCTGACGGGGTCGGGCGGCAGCATGGCCGAGGCCCTTCAGCGGGCCGGGTGCCAGGCGTACGTCACCGGCGAAATGAAGTACCACGAGGTGCAGGACCTTGCAGCCCGCGGCATCGGCGTTATCCTGGGAGGCCACTGGCGGACCGAGCGGGTGCCGCTCGAGGCCTGGGCGCCGCGGCTGGCCGAGGCGGTGGACGCCGAGGTCCGCCTGAGCGAGATGGAAACCGACCCGACGGCGCTGCGGTAAGCGCAAATCCCGCGCGTCGCCGCGCAGGCGCTCCGGCGGCAGGCGCGCGGACGCAGCAGGACTGTCATTCTGAGCGAGCGCAGCGAGCGAAGCCTGCGCTGAGCGAGGGCCGAAGGCCCGAGTCGAACGGGAATCTCGCTGTTCGTACCGGAACAACGGCAAAGGCAAAGGCGAGATTCTTCGTCGGCCGTACGGCCTCCTCAGAATGACACGCGGTGGGGCGCTTTCGGCGCGGCCCGTACAGGCCGCGTGAAAGAAGCTGATCAGGCACGGGACAAAGGATGCCGGCGCAAGCCTATATCTATCCCTTAGCCAGCGGTAGCCTGGGCAACGCCCTGCTCGTCGGCGCGGGCGGGACGCGCGTCCTCGTCGACGCGGGCATCCCGCGGCGGCGGCTGACGGCCGCCCTCGCCGAGGACGGCGCGGGGCCCGCCGACCTGGACGCCGTCTTCGTCACCCACACGCACGGCGACCATTTCTGCTCGGCGGCCGTCGGCTTCTGCCTGGCCGCCAACGTGCCGGTGTACGCGGCGGCCGAGAACCTGGACCACCTGGCCCGGTCGGTGACGGGCTTCGTGAAACTGGAGCGGGCCGGCCTGGCCCGCCCGATCGACGGCGAGGCCGTCACCGTGGGCGACGTGACGGCCGAGGCGTTCCCCGTGCCGCACGATTCCCCCGGCACCTGCCAGGGGTTCCGCCTGACGCTGGGGCGGGGCAGGGCCCGGCGAACGGTGACCGTGGCGACGGACCTCGGGCATCTGCCCGCCGACGCCGTGCCGCACTTCCTGGACGCGACGGCCGTCGTGCTGGAATCGAACCACGACCCGGACCTGCTGTGGTCGAGCGGCCGGCCGGTGGACCTCATCGAGCGGATCGCCGGCCCGAACGGGCACCTCTCGAACGAGGCGTCGGCCGAGGCCGTGGCCGAGATCGTCGGCCGAAGCCATCCCGGCCGCGTCCGGCACATCGTCCTGGCCCACCTGTCGCGCGACTGTAACCGCCCCGAGTTGGCGCTGGAGGCCCAGGGGTTCCTGGCCCGGCGTCAGGGCCGGACCGTGCGGATCTTCGCCGCCGGCCAATACCACGCCGGCCCGCGGATTCCTTTGTAGAAGACACGGCAGGCGGGCGTTTGCGCCAATCCTGCAACGTCATTCCGCGCGGCCCGTACGGGCCGCGCGAATCGCTTCTGTGGAGGTGCGCGGCCCGCGCGGGCCGCGCCAAGAAACGGTTCGGCGCAAAGGCCCCGCCGCTCAGCGGTAGGCGTCGATCCACCCGAGCCGCAGCGTGCGCCAGTCGCGGACCTCGGCCGGCACGTCGACGACCACCGCCACCTCGCCGCCGTCGCCGCGCGTGATGCGGTGCTCCAGCGTCTTCGTCTTGATCGCCTTCGTGTCGCTGTCGCCCGTCCCTGTCGACACGCGGCAGGTGAAACCTTCGAGCATCTGGAACGGCCGGCCCTCGGCGTACCGCGGGCGGACGGTCAGACTCGCCGGCCACGCCTCGGCCGCCGTGACCGTGGCCTCGCCGATGCCGAACGAACAGACCACGTCGACGACCGTCCGGCCGTCCTCCTGCGCGACCGTGACCCGGTCGTCCGGGCGCTTCAGGCCCGTGACCGTAAACGCGGGCGCGGCCGCCTCGGGGGCCGTCGTGCTGCCGCCGGCTTCAGCCTTGGCCTTGGCGGCGGCCTCGGCGGCTTGAGCCTTGGCGGCAGCGTCGGCCTGCGCCTTCGCCTCGGCCTGGGCCCTCGCTTTGGCCTGGGCGGCGCTCTCCTTGCGGATCGTATCGTGGTGTCGCGACATGTAGTAGAACGACTTGGTGGCGCTCAGTTCGCCCAGGCAGAACTGGAACTCGACGCGGTATCCGCCGCGGGGCCACTCGATGCCCCCGAGGAGCAGGGCGTTGACGGTCGTCGAGACGCTCTGGCCGGCCTCCAGTTTGGTCGGCTTCGGGACGGCCGTGAGGGGCTTTGCGCCGGGGCACGGCTGGGCCTTGCCCTGGCAGACGACGGCCAGACTCTCGGTCCAGAGGATGTTCTTGCTGTCGCTCGCGAGGGCCGGCACCTCGATGGGGCTCTCGGTCCGGTTCGTGACGGTGATCTTGTACAGGCCGTCGCCGTCCGGGTTGGTCCACTGGATGTCCTTCTCGGGCGGCACGTGCTCGGCCTCGAAGGTCAGGCCCTTGCCGGCGAAGAGGGCAGGGCGGCCGGACTTGGCGCACACGGGCGTCCCTTCGGGGACCTTGGCGTCCTTCGGCCAGGCGCCGGGGCCGAGCGACGCCCACGGCGAGAGCGTCTGGCCGTCGGCGCGACGCCAGCCCACGGGCAGCGTCACCCCGGCCTCGGCGTCGGCCAGGGTCTTCTCGTCGGCCTTCTCGCACGAGATGACCTGGATCGCGCCGCGGACCAACTTGGCCTTCACCAGGGCCAGTTCGCCTATGGGGAACTCGGGCTGTTTCATCTGCCGGACGGAATGGTGGGCCTCAAAGGTCTGACCGGCTTCCAGGTCGCCGCGGATGACCTTCGTGACCTCCAGCGTCAGCCGCGTCGTGTAGACCGGCGGCATCGACATGCCCACCGGTCCCGGCTGGGCGGCCTTGACGCGGGCCACGAACACATACGGCGCGTCGGCCGCCTCGGGGGCCGCGGCGTCGGGCGCGGCGGGCCCTCCGGGCAGGCGGGGCGGCAACCGCGACGGCGCGGCCGCGGCGGCCGCGGCGGCCAGAACAAGCGTCAGAACAAGACAGAGCGCAGCACGGTTCATCGCGAGCCCTTTCCTCGGAATTCCACGGGAATCGACCCGGCGGCGCCCCGTTCCGCCCGGCCGGAGCGCACCGACAGCGCCGCCCCCCGGCTCCCCTGAGGCACATTAGACGGGCCGCCCGCGCTCGTGTTCCCGGAAATTGGCAAGAAGACCCCACCGCGCGCTCCAGCAACGGCCCCGGCTACCGCGAGCGTTTCTTGCGGTCCTTGTGCTTGTCCTTCTTGCGTTTGGAGCGTTGGCGTTTCTTGCGATGGTGGCCGAAGAGGTCGATCTGGGCCATCTGCTGGGCCATGCCGGCCCGGCCCTTGCCGAAGGCGCCGGCCCCCTGCATCTGCTTCATGAGGTCGCGGACCTGGCCGAACGATTTGACAAGACCGGATACGTCCTGGGGCTCGACGCCCGAGCCGCGGGCGATGCGGCGGCGGCGCGGGGCGTCGATCAGGTCGGGCCGGGCCCGTTCCTGGGGCGTCATCGAGTTGATGACCGCCTCGGTCTGGTCCAGTTCGCCCTCGTCGACGGGCAGGTC
>JADHXV010000058.1 GCA_016782785.1 Planctomycetota bacterium
GCCGGCCCGCCCAGCAGCCACGTGCCGGGGCCGACGGCAACCGCCCCGGCGGCGGCGGTGACGGTCTGGAGAAAGCGGCGGCGGTTCATGCGTGGTCCTTCGGCATTCGGCGCGTTTTCGAGCCCGCTGCGGAAGCAGCCGGTCATTTTCTCCCGCCATGTCGCGTGCCAAGGCAAACGACAATGTCCGGCCGCTTCCGCGGCCGGCTCGAACGGCATCCGGTTGCCGCGACACGTCGCGGCCTTCGCTCTCGGAACTCACGGCCGGGCAAGGCCGGCCGTGGCACACGCGCTACTCATTCACCGGCCTGACAGTGACATCCTTCCCCTCCTTCGGCTTGACAATGGCCAGGTGCGGGACGCCGTAATACTTGCCCTCGCGGCCGAGGTGCGGCGGCACGTCCACCCGGCCCGCCGGCACGTCCTTCCGCCAGACCACGTCGGTGTACGTCTTGGCGTCGTTGCCGGTCTTCCAGTGGAGGCGGAGGTCGGTCTTCTCCCAGCCCTTCGGCAGACGGGCGTCGGCGCGGTCGTGGACGGCCAGGTAGACGGTGGCCGGCCGGTCGACCGTGAAGGCGTAGGCCGCACCGGGCTCGCCGAACGGCCCGCGCTGGACCGTCACGCACGGCAGGCCGATCAGTTCCTCCGGCACGTCCGACAGCGGATACCCACCCGTGCAGCGGCCGGAGGAGGCGGTAAACGTGCCGACGGCCAGATCGGTCGGCACGGGGACGGGTTCGGCGGCGATGCGAGCGGCCTCGCCGGTGGGTTCGAGCGCGCCCTCGTAGTCGCCGCGGCCCTGGATGATGTCGAGGAGTTCCCGGAGGTGGTCCTCGTACACGCCGCGGGGCGTGGTGGCGTGCTTCTTCGCCAGGAACGCCGCCGCGCCCGTGGCGACGCCCAGTTGCCCGCCCGTGTTCATCACGCGGACGGAGCCCAGGGCCACGTGCGTCAGGCTGACGTTGCGGCCGGCCATCAGCAGGTTCGCGATGTTCTTCGAGTACAGGCACCGGTACGGGATGGGGTACGGCTTGACCTTGTTGAACTCGGCGTACGTGCGGAACGGGTACTTCTCGTAGTCCTTCGGGTAATGCAGGTCGATGGACCACGAGCCGTGGGCGACGCCGTCGGGGAACTGGCGCGAGGCCTGGATGTCGCCCTGCGTCAGGATGTAATCGCCGATGAGGCGTCGCGACTCGCGTTTGCCGCCCACGAACGGCACGTGCGAGAGGTCCAGGTTGGCGTACTTGGCCTGGTTCGACCCATTCTTGGCGTTCGACCACGCGCCGTAGATGGCCCGCAGGAGGTAATCGCGGATTTCCTCGGCGTCCTTGATGGTGTCGAGGTAATGGCCATATTCCCATGTCCAGTTGCCGCCGGTGGCCTCCATGTCCTTGGCGATTTCCTGGGCCCACGGCAGTTCGGGGAAGGCGACAGGGTGGTCGGTCTTGCGGCTGCCCCACATGAGGCTTGTGCCGAGGACCATCGCGTCGGCCTTCTCGGGGGCGATGGACTCGTCGTGTTCGTCGCGTCCCTCGCGGCCGACGCGGTACTCGGCCCCCGCCCAGCAGCCGACCCATCCGTCGCCGGTGCAGTCGATGAACAGGGGTGCGGCAAACCGCAGTTCCTTGCCGGTGCGAATATCCTTGCCGTCGACGCTCGCGATGCGGTCGCCCTCGGTCCGGGCGCGGAAGACGTGCGTGTTCAGAAAGAGGGTGATATTCTTCTCGGCCCGGACGATGGCGTGGCGGCGGTCGTCGAACGTGAGCGTGGGGTGCGGCTCGGCGCCGGCCTCGGCGTTGTACTGGGCGTTGATCTCGCCGACGATGTTCGGACCCGTGTCGCCGCCCGTGTGGACGCGGATTTCACTGGACGCGTTCCCGCCCAGGACCGGCCGGTCCTGCACCAGGGCCACCCGGCACCCGAGGCGTGCCGCGGCGACGGCGGCGCTCGTGCCCGCGATGCCGCCGCCCACGACGACCACGTCGAACTCGCCGGCCGACGGCGGCGTCTCGGGCAGGCCCAGCAGCCGGCGGCGCCAGGCGTCCATGGCGGGGCCGGGCTCGGCGGGAGGCTTGGCGTCCGGGTCGGTCGTGAAGTAGAGGGCGTCGCAGCGGCCCTCGAAGCCGGTCATGTCGGTCAGCACCACGCGGGCCGGGCCGCGGTCCATCTGGAACGTGCCCCCGTCCTGCCACACCCAGCCCGTGCCCTCGGTGCCGAAGACGGCCTTGGCGGGCTTGCCGCCCACCACGACCATGAAGCGGCCGGGATGGTGATCGGGCCCCGGCACCCAGTCCTTCGTGCGGACCCACAGGCGGTACGTCCCGGCCTTGGGAAACGTGACGTCGGTGTGAGCCGCCTCGACGGGCCGGCCCAGGCCGTGGGCCAGCAGGTACGGCGACCCCATGACGTCCATGAACTGCTGGTCGATGACCCAGCCGCCGAGATGGTCGAACGATTCGGCCTCGACCAGGACCTCGTCGGCCGCGGCGGCGACGCCGGCCGCCAGGACCAAGGCGGCGACGGCGGCGGCGAT
Source organism: Planctomycetota bacterium (assembly GCA_016782785.1). Lineage (GTDB taxonomy): Bacteria > Planctomycetota > Phycisphaerae > FEN-1346 > FEN-1346 > BS750m-G62. Next base: position 2,536 of record JADHXV010000058.1, read on the forward strand.
GAGCACGCTCGCGAAACGCATGATTGGACCTCCCCTGCCCGGTTCGTACCGGGGCATTATACGGTGGGGGTCGGGCGGACTCCACCGTGTGCCGCGACGAACAACACGCGCCGGCCAAGGCCGGCGGCTAAATGTGACCGGGCCACGCGCCGGCCAAGGCCGGCGGCTAAATGTGACCGGGCCACGCGCCGGCCAAGGCCGGCGGCTAAATGTGACCGGGCCACGCGCCGCGCAAGCGCGGCGGCTAAGTGCATTGCCGGGACTTCGTCCCGGCGTACATCGGCGGGGGCCGGCCCTTGTTTCTCGCATGCCGAAGGGCCTACGCTGGACGTTATGCTGACGGCATCAACCGAAGGAAGGAGACGAGCATGAGCAAGAGCGTCCGGGCGCTGGTGGACCAGTTCAAGAACCGGCAGAAGGACATCCGCGACGCCATGCCGGAGTTGATGAAGCACTTCGCCGGCACGATGCAGGTGGCGTTCGGCGACGGCGTCCTCGACGCCAAGACGAAGGAACTGGCCACGCTGGCCATTTCCATCGCCGTCCGGTGCGACTACTGCATCGCCCTGCACGTGGCCAACTGCCTGAAGGCCGGCGCCACCCGCGAGGAAATCATGGAGATCTGCGGCGTGGCCATCGCAATGGGCGGCGGGCCGTCGTACACGTACACGGCGTTCGTCCTGGACTGTCTGGACACGATCGAAGAGGGCAAGGCGTAGCCGCCCGGCGGGGAATTCTCGGCCCGCTGGAGATTCCGTCGGCATCGGCTCAAGTGCCGCCGGGCGCCTGGACGATAACGTGGCCAGGTGGGGAGGGTGTGTCCGCAGCCGGTCCGCGAGCCGGCCCGAAACGCATCTTCGCAGGTTTTTTGCGGAACCCTCGAGCGTTTTACGGATTCTAATGCGCAGAGAGCAGGAAGTGGAGCACGCTGCCCTGCGGGCCGGAACACCCGGCCGGTCGCACTGCCAACGCCCGTCCCCGCCGGCCCCTTGGGCGTAGGGAAGCGAGAAGACGTCTCGCGAACCAACGTGGTTTCCGTACAGGGAGGTGCTGTGTCATGAAAGCGCACCGGATGGTCCTGGCTGCCATGCTGATGGCCGGGGCGCTCCTGGCGCCCGTCCGGGCCCGGGGCGCGCAGATTCTGACGAAGTCGAGGCAGCGATTCACCGGCCAGATCGTCGAAGAGACACCGGAGAATATCACCATTGCTACCGCCAGCGGCAAGGTGACCATCCCGGTCACCGACATCCAGATGCTCGTCCGCGACACCGTCACCGAAAAGCCGAAGATCGTCCCCGAGGTCATCCAGCCCGCCAAGGCCGAGGAGGCGTTCGAAGGGGCAAAGACGGCCATCACGCAGCAGGAGTGGGCCAAGGCGGGATGCCTGCTGGCCGGTCTCCTGCAACTGCCGGCCACGGTGTTTCCGCAGGAGAAACGCCTGGCCGCCACTGCCGCGCTCGTCACCTGCCACCTCCAGATCAAGGACGCCAAGGGCGCAGCCGCGGTCTTCAGGCAGCGGGCCGGCCTGGTCCTCTCCGAGAGCGACAAGAAACGCCTGCTGGCCACGGCCGACGCCCTCGAACAGGCCGACACGCCCACCGGCCTCGATGCCGCCTGGCAGTTCGTCCAGACCTACGAGGACGCCATCACCGCCGGCATGCAGTGGAAGACCGACGCCCTGCTGGAAGAGGCCAAGACCGTCGGCGACAACGCCACCAACCTGAACACGTGGACGTGGATGCAACGGGCCGCCGAGGCGATCCTGGCCAAACTCAACGAGGGCGACCTCTACACGCCCGGCTTCAGCGGCCTGCACCGCGAAGAGGCCCTCAGCCCCCTCGCCGACAACGCCATTTTGGGCGCCGAGAAAGCCGTCGAAACCTGCACCACGGAACGCAAACTCACCATCACGCCCTACTACCTGACCAGTGCCTCCAGCGTCGACAGCGGCCGCATCTACAACGAGTACGCCACGCGGTATCTCGCCCGCCGCCAGGCCGCCGAGGACGCCCTCGCCAACATCGAACGCCTGGCCAAGGACTACAACGTCCCCGAGATTCACGGCAAACGCAAAGAGAAGATCGACGCCCTCAAGAAAAGCCTGGAAGAGTTGCGGTACCACCTGATGGTTCCCGGCATGCCGCGGCAACTGCTGATTGCGCTGCGGCGGGTCGGTTCCCAATTCTGAGGGCCCTGCCCCCGCGGCCGGCGCCGCGGCACCGGGGGGCGGCTCGCGCTTACGTTCAGCGTCTGCGGCCCCGGACCAAAACCGCCGGCGCATCGGGTCCGGTGACTCGTACAACCCAGGGGCGGGGGGCCAACGGGGACCTTATGCGCCGCGTAGTCACGTCTGTTGTCGCCTGTCGAACCATCGGATGCCTGGTCGCCCTCGTCGCGCTCGCCCTGCTGGCCGGCCCGCTGTGGGCGGCACGCGTCATCACCAAGGACGGTGCCGTGTTCGATGGGGTGATCCTCAGCAAGGACGGCGGCAGGGTCGTCGTCCGGACGAGCGGCGGCGGCCAGATCACCATCCCGGCCGACAAGATCCACCTCATCGAGGGCGAAAGCGACGACGCACCGCCGCCTGAGGAGCCCCGCATCATCCCGGCCCAGGTCCAGCCCCGCATGGCCGACGACGCCTTCAGGGAGGCCAAGGACTCGCTCAAGTCCGGCAAATGGGAACGCGCGGGCGCCCTCCTGGAAGGCCTCCTGGCCCTCGACCCGCCGCGCCTCTCCAAGCGCGAACTCGCCGAGGCCGCCAACGGCCTCATCACCTGCTACCTGCGCGTCGAGGACCCCGTCGGCGTCGGCAAGACGCTGCTGAAGAGCATGCAGTTCGCCGCCACCGACGAGGAACGGAAACGCTACCAGACCGCCGCCGAAGGCCTCCGAGCCATGCGCGATGGGCGCCTCGCCGGCAAGAAGATTGAATCCTGCCAGGAACTCGTCGACGCCTCGTTCCGCTGGAAAGGCGAGCAACTCGTCGACGAGGCCCGCCAAATCGCCTCCAACGCCAGCCTCCTCTCCGTCAGTGGACGCCTCGAACGCACCGCCACCCAGTGTGTCGCCAGATTGGAGCAGGCCGACCAGTACCTCCCCGGGTCCAGCAGCCGGCACCGCGAGCAGTTCCTCCGCATGCTCCCCGCCAAGGTCATGGACACCGCCAAGCAGGCCGCCGACGCCTGCACCCAGGAACGCGACTGGCTCAACGAGAACCGCTGGCGCAGTTGGGCCGATAACGAGACCGTCAAGGCCTGGATCGCCCGGATCATGGGGTATCTTTCGGCACGCCAGCAGGCCGATGACGCCGTCCGCAACCTCCTCAACGCGCCCTCCCTCAAGGACCTGTTCAACCGGGGCGAGGCCGAGGACCTTCTGAAACGCCTCGATGGCCTCAAGTACTACCCCCCCGGCATACTCCAGATTCTGCCGCGCAGAACCGGCCAGCCGCCCAAGAAGCGCAAGTAGCACGGGGCCGAGGAGGGCGCCCCCGAATTCGCCCGGAACTTTCGCCCCGCTTCCGGGTCTCAACAGAGAGGATAACCCACACGGCCCTTGCGTTCGACCGGCGCACCGTGTATACATGCATCCGGATATCCGTGCCGACCGGCAAGCCGCCGGTCCGGCTCGTGAAGCAGGGTCATCCGGAGGGCGACGTCATGCAGGCCCCCATGCTGTTCCGTGCCTCGCACGCCACCGAGCGACCCCCGGGGCTCGGCCTGCTGGCCCGTGCGGCCGTCGCCGCCGCACTGGCCCTCGCCCTGGCCGCTCCCCTGCCCGCTGATACCGTCACCACCAAGTCCGGCGAGACGTTCAAGGGCACCATCGTCGAGGAGACCGCGGAGCACGTGGTCCTGGAGAGCATCGCCGGCAAGATGACCATACCCCGCGCGACGATCGAGACCATCGACAAGACCGGCGCCGCGCCGCCCGCTTCCGGCCCGGCCGACCCGAAGACCCCGCCGCCCCAGATCATCCCGGCCAACGTGCCGCCCGAGAAAGCCCAGGAGGCCCTGGAGGAAGCCAAGGCCGCCCTCGTCGCCGGCGACTGGGTCAAGGCCGGCGGACTTCTGGAAGGCCTGATCCGCCTCGACGACAAGGCCTTCGGCGCCAAGGACCGCGAGGGCGCCACGGGGGCCCTGATTACGTGCTACCTCCAGATCAAGGACGCCCGCGGCGCCGCCCGTGCCATCGGCCGGCGCGCCTCGCTCGCCCAGGACGCCAACGACAAACGCCGCCTTCTCGCCGCCGCCGAGGCCCTCAACGAACTCAACACGGTGACGATCAACGGCAAAAACCTGACCCGCTTCGGCGAAGTCATCGAAGCCACCATGCCCTGGAAGGCCGACCAGTGCCTCAAGCAGGCCATGGAGACCGCCCAGAAGGCCACCAACCTTAACAAGTCGGACCAGATGAAAAAGGCCGCCGACCTCGCCCTCAAGCAACTCGCCGAGGCCAACGTCTACATGCCCGGCTTCGGCAACGCCCACCAGGCGGAGGTGCTCGAGGCCCTGGTCAAGAACGTCCTCGACGCCGCCCAGGCGGCCGCCGACCATTGCGAGAAGGTCCGGCCGGAACTCACCAAGCACCGCCTCAGCAGCATCGTCAGCCGCGCCGCCGCCCTCCAGTGGAACGGCGTGGCCCGGACGTACCTCGGCAATCGTCAGGCCGCCGAGGACGGCCTCAAGAACATTGAGCCCTTCGCCACCCACTACAAGGCGCCCGCCTTGTACGCGTCCCACAAGGGGGAGATCGACAAACTCCTCGCCGCCCTCCTTGAGTACGAGTACTACCCCGAAGGCACGTCGTTCGGCCCGTATTCCTACTACTCGTCCGAACGGCGCAAGATCCAGTTGCGCGTGGTCGGCTAGCGCCCGCCAGGGGCGATTGCCAATAACCACGGACGCAAGCCCGTGGAGCCGGGCCCGCAGAAGACGCGGCGGGGCGAGGGTCGGCCCAGCGGGTGGCAGGGCCACACTTGCGGGGCGGCGCGGCCACGTTGCGTCTCGCGTGACCGTGGCAAGCCGACCCGCCGCGGCGCGGCCGCATGGCGGAGCCGTCACCCGGCCCGCTCGGCGACCGCCGACGCCATCGCCAGGTCCTCCGTGTGCGTAATCGTAATGTGCCAGGCCGTGACGCCCAACGCCGCCGCCCGGTCCGCCGTCGACCCATGCAGGACCACGTACGGTTTGCCGGACGGCTCGTTGAGGATTTCGATGCCGCGGAACTCCACCCCCTCTCCCCAGCCCGTGCCGAGGACCTTCATCACGGCTTCCTTGGCGGCGAACCGGCCGGCCAGCGTCTCCTCGAAGCCCTTCTTGTGGCGGCGGGCGTACGCCACCTCGGCCTCGGTGTACGTCCGGCCCAGGAAACGCTGGCCGTGGTCGGCGATCATCCGCCGAATCCGCTCCACGCCGCACAGGTCGATACCGATGCCCACAATCATGGCCGAAAGGATACCGCCCGCGGCCCGGCCCGCCAAGCGGATTCGCGGCCGGGGCGAGCGAAACCAGGGCGCCAGAGGCGGCTCAAAAGGGCCCGGGCCGAGGCGAACGATATATGCTAAACCATACCGGACCCCGCCCTTCGAGGCCGTTTGGGGCCAAGTCGGAAGGCAAATCGCCGTTTTTGGGGCGCCAGAGGCGAGTCTCTGCCAAAATGGCCGAAAAAACACCCCCGAAACGCGCGGAAACTTACCCCTTTTTTACCCCAAACTTTCAGAAATTTTCAGCTTTTTTCGGCTTTTTTCGACTTTTTCGCCGAGCGAATATACGCTTTAGTTTATGGCGATGAGGCGGGGTAAGAAGGTGACCGCGTGACTGCGTGACCGAGTAGCGTAGCGGGAGACCAACCAGCCGGCGGGAGCCTGGTTCGCCGCCGCCCTTGTCCTTGTTCGGTAGGGACCCGTATGGGCGCGGCGCGGGACTGTCATGGCGTCTTGGCGGGCACGTCGGTGCATAAAAGGGCCTTGCGCCGTTTGATCGCGTCCCCCGCTTACGCCCGGGGCTATTGTCTATCGCCCCTGGCGGGGCTTGGCGGGCGGCATCCGAAAGGTGTCAGACACCTTCTCGAACGGCCGAAAAGGTGCCGGACACCGCCGCCGCACACACCGGCGCGTCACCCGCGCATGGCGATGGCGGCCCACTTGGCCATCATTTCCACCAGGGCGCCGAAATCCTTGTCGGCCAGGCCAAGGTTATGGGCGGCCGCGAGCAGTTGCCGGGTGGCGGCAGTCACCGGCACCGGCAGGTCGAGTTGCTGGGCGAGTTCCATGGCCAGGTTCAAGTCGTTGAGCATGTGTCGAAGATAGAAGTTCGGCCGGCCGCCGGGGTTGACGACGATCTGCTCGACATCGCGGAGCACCTGGCTGTCGAGCGGCCCGGCGTGGAGAACCTCCATCATGGTCTCGAACGGGATGCCGTTCTTGCGGGCCAGGACGAAGGACTCCGCGAAGGCCTGCGTCAGGCCGGCCACCAGGATGTTGCAGGCGAGTTTCAGGGTGGCGGCCCGGCCGACGTCGCCGACGTGGTGGATGTCGGAACCGAGCGCCTCCAGGACCTTGCGGGCCCTGGCGAGGTCGGCGGCGGAGCCGCCGACAAGGATCTGGAGTTTGCCCTCGCGCGCGGCCTGGACGCTGCGCATGACGGGGGCCTCGAGGTAGCGGACCGAGAGGCTCCGAAGGGCCGTGGCGGCGCGGAAGGCGATGCCGGGGCTCGTGGTCGAACAGTTGACCACGACGGCGCCGCGCTTCAGGCCTCGGCTGGCGCCCTGCTCGCCGAAGAGGACGGTGTCGAGGGCGGAGTCGTCGGCGACCATGAGGATGACGATGTCGGCGCCCTTGGCGGCGGCGGCGGGGGTGTCGGCCACGGTGGCGCCGGCCTCGGCGGCCTCGCGGGTTTTCTCGGCCGTGCGATTCCAGACCTGCAGGGCGAACCCCGCGCCCAGGAGCCGGGCCGCCATGGGGACGCCCATCAGGCCCTGGCCGATGAAGCCGACCTTGGTCCGTCGGCGGCTGGAGCGCGAACGCTGGCGCGCGGGCTTGGCGCTCGCGGTCTTCGCAGCGGCCTTGGCGGCCGTGGCCGGCTTGGCGGCCTTGGCAGCCGTGGCCGGCTTGGCGGCCTTGGCGACCGTGGCCGGCTTGGCGCTCGCGGTCTTCGCAGCGGCCTTGGCGGCCGTGGCCGGCTTGGCGGCCTTGGCAGCCGTGGCCGGCTTGGCGCTCGCGGTCTTCGCAGCCGGCTTGGCGGCCTTGGCGGCCGTGGCCGGCTTGGCGGCCTTCGGTTTCTTCGAGGCGGCCTTGCGCGTCTTCGAGGTCTTGGACTTGTGGGCAGACCTGGACTTGGATTTGGTGGCCTTAACCATAGGCGATGCCTTCTCCTTACCCGTTACGCCACAACGATGGGCAGTTGCGCTTCGCAGGCGCCGCAGGCGCCGGCACGAAGCCGTGTTCGAGAGACGCCCATCCCGCGCCGTTCGATGACGGCGGCCCCGCACGAGGGGCACACCGTGTCCTGCGAGCCGGCGATGTTGCCGGCGTAGACGTAGCGGAGCCCTGCCCCCCGGCCGATGGCAATGGCCTGCTCGATCACGTCGGCCGGCGTGGGCGGGGTTTCATGGTCCTGGTAATCGGGGTGGAAGCGCGTCACGTGCCACGGCAAATCAGGCGAGACCGACGCGAGGAAATCGGCGATGCCCTTCAGGTCGTCCGCGCCGGTGTTCCGGCCGGGCACGAGCAGCGTGGTGACCTCGACCGCGATGCCGCGCTCGTGCATGCGCCGGATGGTCTCCTTGACGGGTTCGAGGCGGGCCTTGCAGACCTTGCGGTAGAACTCGTCGCGCCAGGCCTTGAGGTCGACGTTGGCGGCGTCGAGCCAGCCGGCGGCCTCCTCCAGCGCCTCGGCCGTCATGTAGCCGTTGGTGACAAAGGTGTTCTTCAGGCCGGCGTCGCGGGCAAGGACGGCCACGTCGCGGGCGTACTCGAAGAAGATAGTCGGTTCGGTATAGGTATACGAGATGGATGCACAGCCGTGGCGGCGGGCGTCGGCGACGATGTCGGCGGGGTCGAGGGTTTCGCCGGGCATCTCGCCCGCCCCGCTGCGGGGCCACTGCGAAATCTGCCAGTTCTGGCAGAAGCCGCACTGGAAGTTGCAGCCTACGGTGGCGATCGAGTAGGCCGTCGACCCCGGCAGAAAATGAAAGAGCGGCTTCTTCTCGATGGGGTCCACGTGGCGGGCAATGACCCGCCCGTAGACGAGGGTGACGAGCGTGCCGCCCCGGTTCTCGCGGACCCGGCACACGCCGCGGCCGTCCGGCTGGATGCGGCAACGGTGGGCGCAGAGGAAGCAGTCGACGGCCTGGCCGTCGGCGGGCTTCCAGAAGTCGGCCTTGTGGGGCTCGGGGTGCATGCCGATTCGGCTCTCCGCGCGGCCCGTACCTGCCGCGCCGCACGCTCTCCGCTGCGCGTCGCGGCTAAAAGGCGATGCGTCGCGCGCTCCGCTGCGCGTCGCGGCTGGAAGGCGACGCGTCGCGCTTTCCGTCGGCGCCGGCTATGTGTCGGCACCGGCTATGCGGCGGCACCGGCTACGGGCCGGCGCCCAGGTCCTTCCGAATCTCGAGCAGGTTCATCAGGTCGTGCTGCGAGACCATGCCGACGAGCCGCCCGTCTTCGACGACGGGCAGATGGGTGCCGTCGCCCTGCATGAGTTTGCGCAAGACGCCTTCGAGGTCGTCGTCGGGGCCGACGGTGGCCGACGGGGCCACCGGCCGCATGGCGTCGCGGACGCGGTAGATCGGCCAGTCGTGTTGCGCCAGGCCGCGGACGTCCTTCAGGCGAACCATGCCGACGAGGTCGCCGTTGTCGACCACGGGGAAACTGCGTCGCCGCCGGCGGTAGAAGTAGTCGCGGACCAGGGCGTCCAGCGTCAGGTCCGGCGGGACGGTCGTCACATCGGTCTCGAGGGCGTCGCGGACGGTCAGGCCGGCCAGGGCCTCGCGCAGTTGGACCTGCTGATAACTGCCCTTGGCGGCCTGATAGAGAAAGAGGCCGATGATGATCCACCACAAGGCCCCCAGGCCGAAGCCTACGACCAGGAACTCGAGCGCGCCGACCGCAATCAAGATGCCCGCCACGCCTCGGCCGAACCACGAGGCCACGTACGTGGCCCGGCGGAAGTCGTTCAGGAGTTTCCACAGGGCGGCCCGCAGCAGCCGGCCGCCGTCCAGCGGAAAGCCCGGCACCAGGTTAAAGGCCATCAGCAAAATGTTGAGAAACGCGAAGTAAAACATCAGGGCCCGGGCCTGCGGGGGCAGCACGTCGTACAGACCCCAATAGACAAGGCCCGCGCCCAGACCCAGGGCCAGGCTCATCAGCGGTCCGGCGGCGGCGACACGGAACTCGTCGCCGGGCGCCTTCGCCTCGCCGCCGATGCGGGCCATCCCGCCGAAGATGAAAAGCGTGATGCCTTCGACCGGGATACCCACCCGCTTCGCCACCACGCTGTGCGCCAGTTCGTGGGCCAGAACGCACACAAAGAGGCCCAGCGAGCCGACGACGCCCAGCACCCAGTACTGCCACCACGGCCAGAGGTCGACGCCCATCCGGCGGGCGACCGCCTCCCGGCTGACGCCGTGGCCCTGCGTGTACCGCATCATCTCGCGCGAGACCTCGATACCCCTCCACCACGGCCCACCGTCGACCATGCTGCTCAACGGCAGTACTTCACTGGCCAGGCTGAACGTCAGCAGCAGGAAGATCAGGAGCCACGTGACGTGGATGCGCACCGTGATCCCGAAGATGCGGGCGATAGGCAAACCTGACGCCAGAGAGGCTGCAGCCATGGGCACACCGTAAGAATGGGTTCCGATTGAACGCGCATTATAACAACGTACGAGCGGGCAGGTTCATGGAAAAATCGGAGATATCCGCGTAAACTACCATATATAGGGGGTGCGCCGGCAGGCCCAATCGGTTGGGGTCCCGGCCGGCCGACGGGTTGGGTTGCCGGTCCGCCGAGGCGCCAGAGATACCCTGCATCCTGGGCATGCTACGTCTTGAGCCACGACATGTTGTGGATGGCCACCGTCAGGATCTCATACAGCCCCGGGGCAAAACGTTTGCCGCCCTACCCTTTACCGACCATCTTCAGGAACTCGGCCTCGTCGATAGTCCTGGTGCCGTGCTTCTCGGCGTCGCGGGCCTTCGAGGCGCCGGGGCCGGCGCCGACGACGAGGTAGTCGGTGTTCGAGGAGACGCTGCCGGCGGCCTTGCCGCCCTCGCGGCGGATGAGTTCCTTGGCCTCGTCGCGGGTCATGGACGCGAGTTCCCCCGTGACGACGATCGTGAGGCCCTCCAGGCGGCCGCCGCCCTTGGGCTTCTTCATCTTCGGGTCGATGCCGTGATCTTTCAGCTTCTCCAGAAGCGCCCGGTTCTTGGCGTTGGCGAACCAGTCGCGGATGCTGCCGGCCACTTCGGGGCCCACGTCGGGCACCTGGAGGAGGCGGTCGTCGTCGGCGTCGGCAAGGGCGCCGAGCGAGCCGAACTCGGCGGCCAGGACGTCGGCGGTGGCCCGGCCCACGTGCCGGATGCCCAGCCCGTAGACAACCCGCGGCAGGGTGCCCTTTCCCTTGCTTGCCGCGATGGCCTTGATGAGGTTGGCACCGCTCTTTTCGGCCATGCGTTCGAGGCCGGCAACGGCAACGGCCTGGAGGTCGTACAGGTCGGCCACGTCGCGCACCAGGCCCGTGTCGACCAACTGATGGACAAGTTTTTCGCCCAGGCCGTCGATGTCGAGGGCCTGCTTCGAGCCCCAATGCTGGATCGATTCCTTGACCTGGGCGGGACACGAGGCGTTGGTGCATCGGGTGATGGCCTCGCCCTCGGGCTTGACGACCTCGCCGCCGCACACCGGACATGCCTTCGGCAGGTGGTACTTCCTGGCGCCCTTCGGCCGCTTCAGGATGAGGCCCAGGCGCTCCCCCGCGCCCTTCGGCCACTTCTCCCTCAGGACCTGCACGACGTGCGGGATGACGTCGCCGGCCCGCTCCACCAGGACGGTGTCGCCCACGCGGATGTCTTTGCGGTCGATCTCGTCCTGGTTATGCAGGCTCACGTGCGTGACCGTGACGCCGCCGATCTGGACGGGTTCGAGCTCGGCCACCGGCGTGACGGCCCCGGTCCGGCCGACGTAGGCGCGGATGTCCTTGATGGTGGTGGTCGCCTCGCGTGCGGCGAACTTGTAGGCGACGGCCCAGCGCGGGTTGGCCGCACGAACGCCCAGCCGCTCGTGGGCCGCCAGGTCGTCCACCTTGAAGACGCAGCCGTCGATCTCGTACGCGAGGTTGTCCCGTCGCGTCTCCATATCATGATGCCACTGGATGGCGGCGTCGGCGCCTTCGAGGCGGCACGCCTGGGGACAAATCTTCAGGCCCAGGTCCTTCATGGCCGCCAGGCACGCCCACTGCGTGCCCGGCCG
>JADHXV010000059.1 GCA_016782785.1 Planctomycetota bacterium
GCGTCGGCCTGCCCGTAGCGGGACGCGGCCAGGGCGGCGGTCCGGGCGTCCTCCTGGTTCTTCAGGATTTCGCGGAGCCGGTCGAAGAGGCGCGACAACTGCTCCAGTTTCTGCTCGGCGGCCTTCTGCGGATCTTCCAGGAGGATCTTGAACTTGGCGGTCGTGGCCCGGTTGGGCTCGCGGGGGCTGTCGCCGCCCTGGTACGTGCGGCGGTCGTACGCCTCGGCCCAGTACGTGACGGTCTGGCCCAGGCGGAAGCGGGCCGCCGCCATGTGCAGACCGTGGTCCAGGACCACCTCTTTCGGGTCAACGAACGCCTTCCAGGAGCGGAGGACCTGCGGCTCGGCCTGGCCGTCGGTCTGGGCCAGCAGCCGGACTTCGCCCAGGCCGTAGCGGTCGGCCGCCTTCAGGGCCGTCTTGACGGTGTCGCCGAGGCCGGCGGCCACGTCGCGGCCCGGGGCCGTGAACTGGATGACGGGCGGCTCGTCCTCCAGGGCCTTGATGGGGTACACCACGGCGGCGCCTTGCGGGGTCTGGCCGCCCACGTGAATCTCGTAGGTATCGTCCTTCAGGACGGTGAAGCGGCAGGCGAGCGCGCGGCCGGTGGTGTCGGCCAGGCACTTCTGCGCCGGGCCGCTGCCGAACATCACCGTGCCGGCCTCGACGGGGGCCGAGACGTGGACGGTCATCTCGACGGTCGTGCCGATGAGGCACCGGATCTCGCCCCCGTTGTTCTCGACCCGCTGCGGCTCCAGGCCCGTGTACTCCGGGTATCGATAGAGGACGTCAATCTGCTCGATGAGCGGCGGCTCCTTGAGGGTAATCTTGAACTGCCGGCTCTCGGTGCCGCCCACGCGCAGCCGGTACGCGAACGGCTCGAGGACCTGCGGCAGTCGGTAGGTGAACCGCGCGGGTTCCTCGGGCGACCGCTGGAGAGCCAGGTTTTCGGTTTCACTCCCGGCCAGGCCGGCCAGTTCGATGGCGCCGTCGTACGGCTTGCCTTGGGGGGCGTCGATGACGGCTTCGATGGCAAGCGGCTCCCCCTTGACCCACGCGGCGTTGCCGGGCGTGATCGAAAGGAACCGCACGGACCCGACCGAGGCGACGTGGGAGAACGGCATGAGGATCTGGAGGCCGGCCGACGAGAACCGCCCGAACGCCAGGACGACGAAGACGGCCAGGAGGGTCACGGTCCCGGCAGCCGCCAGGCCCCAGCGTTTGGTGCGGCGTTCGTCGATGGCGGCCGAGAGGTCCACGCCGCGCGACCCGCTGGCCGCCTCGTGGATGGCCCGCTCCACCAGCACGCCGGACCAGCGGTCGGCCTCCTCGGCCAGCAGAATGGTGTTGATGAGGCTGTTGCCGAGTTCCGGCAGGCGGGTCTCAAGGAACCGGGCCACTTCCTTGTCGTTGGGCTCGTACCGCATCGGGACAACGATGCATCGCCAGAACGCCCCCACGAGGACGCCGACGCCGACCATCAGGAGCGTCAGCCGGCCGGCGGTGCCGAACCGCAGGTAGCCCTGGGCCAGCGTCGCCAGGAGCAGCGTCCCCCCCAGGATGGTGACGAACATGAACAGGCCCTCGAGCATCGCCAGCGACCGTAGCCGCGAACGGACCCGGTCGACGCGCGCGAGGACCTCGTAATAGGGCCGGTAGTTGCTGAGTGTGGTCATACTCGCCTCCCGACGCTACCGCACCGCATTATACAACATTATACGAGCAAGGGGCAAAGTACCGCCATGTAATGACGAATGACGAATTCCGAATGACGAGGGAATGACGAATGACGAATTCCGAATGACGAGGGAATGACGAATGACGAATTCCGAATGACGATAGAATGTCCAGCGCACGGTCGCCCTCTCACGCCTTCGTGTTCCTGAAGATGGCCGAGAAGATGAGGTTCAGTTCCTTGGCCTCCTGCCAGAGAGGCTTGGCCTTCTCCCGGGCCCGCCCGTCGGCGGCCACGAGCATGCGCAGCCAATGCTTCGCCTCTCGTGCCTCTTTTCGGCAAATACTGATTCGGTGCCTGAACTCCTTCCGAGACCCGGCGTCATCGGCTTCGCAGTAGTTGGCGCCTACGCTCGTGGCGGCCCTGACGAGTTGGCTGACCAAGGTAACGCTGACCGCGTCGTGTGGAATGCCTCTGGCGAACCGGATGACGGCCTCGCCGAACTTGGCCGTGCGCTCCTCCAGGTCGAGGGCATGGGGCGTGGCTTTGGCGTTTGGCTTTCCTTCGTCATCCGCTCGCCGTTCCCCATTCGCCATTCGTCGCCCCCCCTCGCCATTCGTCCTTGCTCATTCGTCATTCATTCGGAATTCGTCATTCGTCATTGCCGTTATGATTCGTCATTCGGCCTGCCCGAGCCGCCTCGCGGCTCAGGACGCGGCCAGGGAATTCGCCATTCGTCATTTGGCCCGCTAGGGCCGAATGACCACCTTGCTCGCCCCCACCACCACCAGGTCGAAGAGTTCCTCGACGTCCTTGTTGAGCAGGCGGATGCAGCCTTCCGAGACGTCGTGACCGATGCTCTCCGGCTCGATGGTGCCGTGGATGCCGTAATGGTTCCCCAGGTCGATCCATCGGCTGCCGAGCGGGTTGTCGGGCGCGCCGGCGTCGCGGAACTCCGCCCGCGTCTTGTGCTGGGGCTGGTACGGGGGATTCCGGATCTTGTTCTTGACGATGAACGTGCCCTGGGGCGTCGAGTTGTTGACCCCGATCGCCACCGGGTACACCCGCAGGCACACCTCGTCCAGCCATGCCCGCAGTTCGTACCGGCTCTTCACGATCTCGAGGTGGACGGGGCCCTGGATAACTTTCAGCGTCTGGCCGGCGGTGATGGCCGTGCTCGGCAGGCCGTTGAGGCGCATCACCAGTTCGTACGGAATGAGGTAGCGCTGGCCGATGGCCGTCAGGTTATCGCCCGACTGCACGGTGTACCGCTTCGAGTACAAATCGCCGGGCTGGACGGTCCGCGACAATTGGAGTCTGTCCGCCAGTTGCCGGACGGCCAGGCGAACCGGGTCGTCCAGGCGCCCGACCGCGCCGGTCTTCAGGGCCCGGCTCAACGTCTTCTGGGCGACGACGGGCCGATCTTCGATCATGCCGAGGGCCTGGAGGACCTCGTCGGTGGCGGCCGCAGTCTCGGCCGGCACCGGGGCGACGCCGGTCGCGCTCTGCCCACCGGTCGTCGTCGGGGACGGGACCTCCGCGGGCGCGGACGTGTCCGGCCCGGGCCGCTTCGTGCGGCCGTCGGTCTTGGCCACAGCGACCGGCTCGATGGCGGGCGAAGGTGATTCGCCTTCGTCCTCGGCCAGCCCGCCACCGGGGCCGGCGCGGCCCGTGGGCGTTTCGATCACCACGGGGCCCGGTCTTTCAGGCTCAGCCGGCCCGTACGGCTCCAGCGGGCGCAGGAAGTGCGCCGCCAGGGCCGTCAGCCCCACCAGCACCACCGCCACCACAAGCGTCACAGCCACTCGGCCCAGTCTCGTCATGCGGGTCCTGCTCCTTCCTGCGTGATACGCTTCAACCGTAGGGGCACGGCCTGCCGTGCCCGAGCCTCCCGCGCCGGGCAAGTTTACCCGCCGGAGGCGGGCCCGGCGGCTGAATGTCGTTACCGCTCAAACCGCAGCACCTCGCCTGCGGTGACGACCATATCGACGGGCACGTCGCGTTCGTCCGTCGGCACGTGGTCCACCACCTGCGGCCGGAACGCGGGAACGATGCGGGCGGCCCGCAGGTCCGGCTGCGACAGGAACCGGTCGTAATACCCTCCGCCCCTGCCCAGGCGGTTCCCCCGGCGGTCGACGGCCACGCACGGGACCAGGACGACGTCGATATCGCCCGTCGGCACAACGGGCGCGTCCGGGACCGTCAGGATGCCGAAGGCGCCCGGCCGGACCGCCGGATGCCCCGCCGCCCGCGCGGCGCCGGCGGGCGGCAGGTGCACCGCCGCCATCGATTGGACGCGCGCGCCCGCCTCGGCGTTCGGCGTATTCCGGCCGAGGCGCGGCACGGCGATCCGCTTGCCGCAGCGCCACGCCCAGCGGATGAGCGGCCAAGTGTCCACCTCGGTCGGCATCGACAGAAAGACCATGATCGTGTCGGCCTCGGCCACGGGGATCAGGCGAACCAGGTGCCGCGTCACGAGGATGCCGGCCGCGAGGCGCTCGTCGGGCGAAAGGCGGGCCAGACCGTCCAGAATCTCCCGCCGCAGGCGCGCCTTCGCGTTGACGATGCCGTCGCGTTCCGCCACGATGGCGCCGACTTTACCGGCCGGGGGCGCCGGTGTCCAGCCTTCGCTGCCCACGACCGGCTACAGGCCGAAGAACGTTGTGGCGCCCTCTTTCTTTCTGGGCGACGGCTGCGGCCGAGGATGAGACAATTCGCCCGCCCCGCCCTTCTTGAGATACTCCGGGAGGGGCCCCAGGACCGGGCCCCACTCCCATCCAAACATTTCCAGATACATCGCCTTGTGGCCGTCGAGGCTCACCGACCCCCGCGCCAGGCCGACCAGGATGATCCAGTCGCCCGGCCGGGGACCCGACGCCTTCTTGCTGTCCTTCTCGCCGAGGGGCCTGTCGAGGTCCGCGGCCGCAGCCACCAGCCGGGCGTTCGACTGGACCGGCGACAGGAACGTGTACGCCTGGCCATTGTGCCGGGTGGTCTCGAGGCACTGCGCGTAGACCACCACGCCGCGGGGGAACTCGGTCTTGAGTCCGCCGAGGTCCTTGGCGCCGTGCTGGGCCAGTTCGTCGCGATAGCCGCCGCCAATCCGGGCCAGGGAGTCGAGCAGGCTCGAGACGTTCTCCACGGCGGCGTCGAGCACGCTGGCGCTGGTGCCGGCGTCGGCCGCCAGCCGCGTGGCGCCCTCGGCCATGCGGACATACTCGTCGTACAGGTTGTTGCTGAAGATGATGCCGTCGCCGCCGCAGGTCTTGCACGTCTCCGACTCGGTCCGGATGATGTTGCGGAGCATGCCGATGCGGTCGCGCTGCTGGCCCACCACCTTCTTGACAAGCACCTTGCCGGTGCCGCGGCAGGCGCTGCATCGGCTCTGCATCTTGACGGCCCGGACCGAGCCGGCAAAGGCCTGGGGCGTCATCGGCTTGCCCCGGAGGGAACCGACCGCCACGGGCCACACCGGCCGAGGGAGGTCGCGGAGCGGCTTCAGCGAGGGCTCCGCACTCAGGAGAGCCTGCCGCAGGGCGCCGGCCGGCACCGCCAGCACCGGGTCCACGCCGCGAAGGTGCACCACGACGCCCGCCACGCCGCCCGTCGCATCGATCGCCGGCGCCCCTGTCGCCATCGGCTTGGCGGGGGCGTACACCGTCAGGAACGTGGCGGCGCCCTTCGGCGGCTGGACCTTGCACCGCTCGGCCACTTCGGCCGCCGTCATGCCCTTGACCAACCGACCGGTCACCAGTTCCTGCGTCTCGCCGTACTGCCAGCCGATGACCACCGCGGGCAGGCCGGCGTCGCCGGCCGCGGCCGCGGTCGAGAGCGACAGGCCGCCCCGGTCCTTCCCCTCGGGGACGGCAATGGCCACCAGCCCCACCGCCGGGTCGGCCATGCCGTACTTGTCCGACACGATTGTCGTCCCATCGTCGAACGTGAGGGTGACCTGCTCGACGCCCCGGCGGGCGACGGCGGCCAGGTCGGTGATCACGAACCGGCCCGACCCCAGCAGGAAGCCGGTGGCGTACGCCTCGGCCACCCCGAGGGGACCGTCCGCCCGGACCAGACACACCTTCGGCCCGACCACCTTGCGGACCTCCAGGGGGTCCGGAATCTCCTGGGCGCAGGCGCAGACCGCCCCCACCACGCCCAGCATCAAGGCGAAGGCGGCCGGCATCAGGCGCCGGATGCGGCTTTTCGGGCGGTCGACCATGGGCGGCTACACGCTCCCCATCCGCTTATCCACTGGTATTGTACGAGGCGGACTGCCCGTTCGTCCGAACGGGTTCGAGGGCAATCCGACCGTACTATTCTCGCCCAAACCGGGGCAGAAACTTCAGCCCGGCGCCGGATGCAGATGCCGGCATCCTACCCGAACGGTGTCCCGGTTTCCAGATACGCTCCGGTTTCCGGACTGGACGGCCCGGCGGCGGGTTCGTATACTAATCAGCGTCCGCCCGACGACCTTCGTCCGCATGCAGGAACGAGCCATGACTCAGCAAGGCGAAGGCACTGCGCCCCCGCAACCATCGGGGATGAACGTGCCTCGGATGTTCAAGGTCTGGGGCCTTCTGGCGGCCAGCATGCTGGTGGCGGCGCTGGCGTGCTGGGCGGCCCTGCCGAAGACGGCGACGCCCTCCGGCGAACCGCAGGCCCTGCCGGTCGGAGGCAACCTGGCCGACCTCGTCTGGCCCGAGGGTTTCGATGCCGGCCGCGAATGGACCAGCATCGTCATCCATCACTCGGCCACGCCGTCGGCCACGTTCGAGGCCATTCGGCGGTATCACCTGGGTTTGGGGTTCGAGGGCGTGGGGTACCACTTTGTCATCAACAACGGGAAGGCGCCCGGCACGATGGACGGGCAGATCATCGCCACGGCGCGATGGCTGGAGCAGCGCGCCGGAGCCCATACGCTGATTGACCGTCATCCGGAGTATAATAGCGAGGGCATCGGCATCTGCCTGGTGGGCCACTTCGAGGAACATGAGCCGACCCCCAAGCAGATGGCGGCGCTGGAGATGCTCGTCCTGGCCCTGGCGGAGCGGTACGACATTCCGCTCGATCGGATCGTGGGCCACGGCGAGTTGAAGAACACGAAGTGCCCGGGCAGGCTGTTTCCGTTGGAACCGTTCGTGATGGACCTGAGGCAGGCCGCCATCCGCAAACGCCTTCAAGGCGCGCCGGAAACGCCTTAGGGCAAGGTATTTGGCCGCCGGGCCCGCCTCCGGTGGGTAAACTTGCCCGGCGCGCGCCGATTCCCGCGCGGCGGGTCTCATGACCTGCCGTGCGGGGTCAGGTAAACGTGAATTCAGGCGCGGCCCGTACGGGCCGCGCCGGATCCTCGGAGTACGAGACGTCGCGCGGGAGCGGGGACCACGCCGTGGCGCAGCAGCACGAATGGGAAATCGACCCGGACGCCGCCCACCCGGAAGTGGGTGCGATGCTCGATCAACTCGACCGGGCCGCCATCCTCTCGCGCCGCGAGCCGCTCCGGGAAGGCAACATCGTCCGCCTGCCCGAGAAGGACGACGTGGTCATCCTGGGCGACATCCATGGCGACCGCGAGAACTTCGAGAAGGTCGTGGACTGGGCCGCCCTGCACCTCCACAAGAAGCGGTACCTGGTGGTGCAGGAGGTGATCCACGGCGGGCCGCACGACCCGGCGGGCGGCGACCAGAGTTTCCGCCTCCTCGAAGAGGTGGCCGCCCTGAAGTGCCGGTTCAAGTCCCAGGTCCAGATGGTCCTGTCGAACCACGACCTGTGCGAGATCCTCGGGTCGGTCATCGCGAAGGCCGGCAGGAACGCCAGCGCCCCGTTCTGGCGGGGCATCGAGAACGCCTACGGGCAACTCTGGCCCGAAATCCACGGGGCGTACCGGCGGTTCCTGACCTCGCTGCCGCTGGCGGTCCGGCTGCCCAACGGCGTGTTCATCAGCCATTCGACGCCCCAGAGCGATGCCCTCAAACGGTTCGACTACGGCATCTTCGACCGGCCGCTGACCATGGACGACTACCTGCCGGGCGGCAGCGTCTACGAACTGGTCTGGGGCCGGCACCACAACCAGGCCGCCGCCGACGAGTTCGCTCACCGCGTCGACGCTGAGATCCTCATCACCGGCCACCAGACATCCATGCCCGGCGTCAAGACGCCCACCTCGCGCCACATCATCCTGACCTCGGACGGGCCGCTCGGCCGGTTCCTGAACCTGCGGCTGAACGTCCGCGCACCGTACGACGTCGTCCTCCGCCAGGCCCGCAAGATCCGCTCGTTGTGAACTCGCCATGACCGCCATCCGTGAAGACGGCATCGTCGAGACGGTCGAAGGCGGCCGGGCCCGCATCCGCATCGAGCCCGCCCGTCCCGAGGCCTGCCGGCGGTGCCGAGCCTGCGACGCCATCGACAACGCCGCCGGCGGCGGCGCCTATCGGCTGCACGCCGCAGCCGATGACCTTCGGCCGGGCGACCGCGTGACGGTCGAGGTCCCCCTCGCGAACTCGTGGCAAGCCATCGCCCTGGTCCTGGCCCTGCCGCTGGCCGCCCTGGTCGTCGGGGCCGTGGTCGGCGCCGCGTGGACGGGCCTTCAGCGCCTTCTGGGCCTGGGGCCGGACCTGGCGGCTGTGGCGACAGGCGTCGGCCTGGGGGCGGCGGCGTTTGCCGCGGCGGCCTGGAGCGAACGCCGACTCGCCCGCCGCCATCCCCCTCGCGTCACCGCGGTTCACCGGGCGGAGTAGCGCGGCGTGGCGGGTGCTCCCGCGCGCGGCTCGCTACGGCAACACCTGCGCGCGGCAGGCCGTGCTCCTACGACGCGGTTTTGCTTGACTTCCCTCGCGGGTGATGGTATCCAACGCCGCATTCCCGGAAGCGGCTTGGACGGCGGGCGGTCGCAAGACCGCGAGAAATCTCCCAGGCCGGGGGGAGCGGGTCGAGGGGCTCCGCGCGGTCCAGACACGACCGAGGCCCAGGAGCCGGCGCGCGGCGTGCCGCGGTCGGCCACCGAAGGTCCCGGCCGAGGTCTGCCCCAGGCCGTCCGACGACTTCCCGACGCCGAAATCGCGCAGCGCAAAGAGGGAGTCCTCAATGGCCGATTCGATCGAATCGTTCGTCAGCAAACTCCAGGACGAAGGCGTCGAGGCCGGCAGAAAAGAAGCGCAGAAAATCAAGGACGTCGCCCGGGCCGAGGCCGACCGCATCGTCCAGGAGGCCCAGCAGAAGGCCCAGAAGACCCTCGACGACGCCGAGCAGCAGGCCAAGGACACGCGGGAACGCGGGCAGACCGACCTGCGCCTGGCCGCCCGCGACACCGTCCTCCGCCTCCGCGAAACCCTGAGCCGCGTCCTGCGCACGGTCCTGCTCACCCGCACCGGGCAGGCGCTCGGGGACATCGACTTCCTCAAGGGCCTCATCCGCGACGTGGTCATGCAGTACGCCCAGGCCGAGCGCGAAGGCAAGGCCGCCGTCGACATCCGCGTCAGCGACGAGGTCCGCGACCGGTTGACCGATTGGTGCCGCCAGGAACTCCAGCCCAAGGCCGAAGCGGGCGGCGTGGCGATTGATCTCCAGGGCGCCCTGGCCGAGGCGGGTTTCGAATACCAGGTCGAGGGAGCGAACGTCGA
Organism: Planctomycetota bacterium; assembly: GCA_016782785.1. Lineage (GTDB taxonomy): Bacteria > Planctomycetota > Phycisphaerae > FEN-1346 > FEN-1346 > BS750m-G62. Next base: position 9,292 of record JADHXV010000059.1, read on the forward strand.
GGTCACGCGGGCGTCGGTCGTCGAGACCCTGTCGGACCTGGTGAGCCCGCGGCTGCGCGAGATGGTCGAGCGCGCCGCCGAGGAGTCGCAGCCGGCGCAGGACTCGGACCAGCCAAATCAGTCGTAGCGGACGGGGCGCTTCATGGCGGTCGGCAACTACTATCTCATCACGGCGCTGCCGTCGCTGGGCGACCTGGGCTCGATGCCGCCCATCGCCCCGGCCGATTTGGTCGACCACGTGGCCGGCGCCGGCGCCCGGGAACCCGTCGAGATGGTCCTCCTCTCCGACGACCTGCTTCAGCGCGACGCCTTCCTGGCAGGCGAACTCGAGCAGCCCGAACCCGCCGTCCTCACCCGCGTGCAGGTCCAGGATGAGGAACCCATGCCGCCGTACTTGGCGACCGAGGCCGACGAGGCCTCCGGCCGCAACCGGCCGGCGTCCGACGCGGTGTGGGAGGCGTATTTCCGCTGCGCCGCCGAGGTGGCCCGCCGGCGGTCGAGCGACTTCCTGGCCGCCTGGGTCGGCTACGAGGTGGCCCTGCGCAACGCCCTCGCCGTCGCCCGCGCCAAGGCCCTGGACCTCGACCCCGACGCCTACACCGTCGCGGCGGACCTGGCGGACCGTGACGCCGACTTCCAGACGCTCCTCTCGGAGTGGGCCGACGCCGAGAACCCCCTGGAGGGCCTCCGCGTCCTCGACCGGGCCCGCTGGCAGTGGCTGGCGGAGCACGATGCCCACTTCACCTTCGCCGATGATGAACTGGCGGCCTACGCCGCCAAACTCATGCTGCTCATGCGCTGGCACCGCTTGGAGCAGGCCGAGAAAGAAGCCGACAAAGAACATTGACGCGAACCCGGCCCCCCGCCCGGGGCCGATGCGCTAACGTGCAAGGGGTCGATGCCTTGAGCGAACCGAACGGAAAGAAGGGCAAGATTGCCGCCGTCTTCGGGAACATGGTCATCGCCGAAACCACCGGCAACGTGGTCCAGAACTCGGTCGGCTACTGCTGCCGAGGCGACGGCGCCCGGCTGCTGGCGGAGATCATCCGTGTCCGCGGCAACCTGGCGGACCTCCAGGTGTTTGAAGAGACGCGCGGCCTGCGCGTCGGCGACGAGGTCGAGTTCCAGGACTCGATGCTCTCGGTCACGCTCGGTCCCGGCCTGCTGGGCGCGGTGTACGACGGCCTCCAGAACCCGCTCCACAAACTTGCCGAGGAAACCGGCCACTTCCTGACCGCCGGCGTGTACCTCAGCGGCCTGCCCGGCGACAAGAAATGGGCCTTCACGCCCAGGGTCAAGCAAGGCGACACCGTCCAGGCCGCCGACACGCTCGGCACCGTGCCGGAGGGCATCTTCGATCACCACATCATGACCCCGTTCGACCTGCAGGGCGAGTGGACCGTCGCCCAGATCGCCGGCGAGGGCGAGTACGCCGTGACCGACCAGATCGCCGTCCTCGACGACGGCTCCGACAACCGCCGGCCCGTCACGATGTCCCAGGACTGGCCCGTGAAGCGGGCGCTGAACGTCTCGAAACGCCGCCTCATGCCCACCGAGCCGCTCGTCACGCGCGTCCGTATCATCGACTCGATGTTCCCGATTGTGCGCGGCGGGACGTACTGCATTCCGGGTCCGTTCGGCGCCGGCAAGACCGTGCTCCAGCAGATCACCGCGAAGCACGCCGAGATCGACATCGTGGTCGTGGCGGCCTGCGGCGAACGGGCCGGCGAGGTCGTCGAGGTCCTCCGGACCTTCCCCGAACTGAACGACCCGCGGACCGGCAAGTCGCTCATGGAGCGGACGATCATCATCTGCAACACCAGCGCCATGCCGGTGGCGGCCCGCGAGGCGTCGGTCTACACCGCCGTCACCCTGGCCGAGTACTACCGCCAGATGGGCCTGGACGTGCTTCTGCTGGCCGACTCGACCAGCCGATGGGCCCAGGCGCTGCGCGAGGTCTCGGGCCGGCTCGAAGAAATCCCGGGCGAGGAAGCCTACCCCGCCTACCTCGAAAGCCGCATCGCCGGCTTCTACGAACGGGCCGGCGTCATCGAACTGCGCGACGGCCGAACCGGGTCGGTCACCATCGGCGGCAGCGTCAGCCCGGCGGGCGGCAACTTCGAGGAGCCGGTCACCCAGGGCACCCTGAAAGTCGTCGGGGCGTTCGAGGGCCTGAGCAAGGACCGCGCCGACGCCCGCCGATACCCCGCCGTCGACCCGCTCGATTCCTGGAGCCGGTACACCGGCATCATCCAGCCCGAGAAGGTCCAGCGGATGAAGAACCTGCTCCGCCGCGGCAACGAGGTCAAGCAGATGATGACCGTCGTCGGCGAGGAAGGCATCACCGTGGACGAGTACACCGAGATGCAGAAGGCCGAGTTCTTCGACAACGTCTACCTTCAGCAGAACGCGTTTGACGAGGTCGATGCGGCCACGCGGCACGAGCGGCAGGTGTTCGTCTTCGACAAGATCCTGGAGGTCGTGAACCTGGAGTACGATTTCGACGACAACGACCACGCCCGCGACACCTTCGTCCGCGTCCAGGACCTGTTCCGGAACCTCAACTACGCCCCCGTCGACATCGTCCGCCTGAGAAAATACATGGCCGAGCAGCAAGCGGCCCAAGGCGCCGGCAAGGCCGCCAAGAAGCCGAAGCCGGCCGACGCCGATCAGGCCGAGGCCGAAGGCGCCACCGAGCGCGACCGCATCGAGACCGAGGACCGCGACCCGGAGGAGTTCTGGCGCATCCTGGAACGCATCAATGAGTTTATCCGGACGCGGGGAGGAACGGAGAAGGGCGAACAGGCGGCGAGGGAGAAGGCCGACGCCGGCAAGCAATGACCAATGTCGAATGACCAAGCCGAGGCCTGGGCCTCGAAACGTGCCGGGTAGGAGTTGCGACTCATGAGAAAGTATTTCGACGAGATCACACAGATCTCCGGCAACGTGGTCACGGTCCGCGCTGCCGGCATCGGGTACGATGAACTCGGCGTGGTGGCCGGCCACACGCAGTCGTCGCTGGCGGGCGTCATCCGGCTCGAGCGGGACCTCGTCTCGCTCCAGGTCTTCGCGGGCACGCAGGGCGTCTCCACCGGTGACCGCGTCCGGTTCCTGGGCCGGCCCATGCAGGTGCCCTTCTCCAACGACCTTCTGGGCCGCGTCTTCGACGGTGCCGGCCGGCCGCGCGACGGCAGGCCCGAGGTCGAGGCCCCGCCGGTCGACATCGGCGGCCCGCCCGTCAACCCCACCTGCCGACGCGTGCCCGACCGGATGATCCGGACCGGCATCCCGATGATCGACATCTTCAACTCGCTCGTCGAGTCGCAGAAACTGCCCATCTTCTCGGTGCCCGGCGAGCCGTACAACGCCCTGCTGGCCCGCATCGGCCTCCAGGCCGAGGCCGACGTCATCGTCTTCGGCGGCCTGGGCCTGCGGCACGACGACTACCTGACGTTCCGCAACACGTTCGAGGAAGGCGGCGTCCTGGGCCGGACCATCATGTTCATCCACACGGCGGCCGACCCGACGGTGGAGTGCCTCATGGTGCCCGACCTGTGCCTGGCCGTGGGCGAAAGTTTCGCGCTCCAGGGGAAGCGCGTGCTCGCGCTGCTGACGGACATGACGGCCTTCGCCGACGCGCTCAAGGAAATCGCCATCACGATGGAACAGATTCCGTCGAACCGCGGCTACCCGGGCGACCTGTACACGCAGTTGGCCAAGCGGTACGAGAAGGCCGTCGACTTCGCCGACGCCGGCTCCATGACGCTGCTCGCCTGCACCACCATGCCGGGCGACGACGTGACGCACCCCGTGCCCGACAACACCGGCTACATCACCGAGGGACAGTTCTACCTGAAGAACCAGTGGATCGAGCCGTTCGGCAGCCTGTCGCGCCTGAAGCAGCAGGTCAACGACAAGACCCGCGACGACCACCGGCCCATCATGAACGCGTGCATCCAGTTGTACGCCCAGTGCCGCGAGACCCGCGAGAAACGCGACATGGGGTTCGAGATGTCCACCTGGGACAATAAGTTGCTGAAGTACGGCGACCTGTTCGAGGAGCGCATCATGGCCCTCACGGTCAACATCCCGCTCGAAGAGGCCCTGGACCGGTGCTGGGCGATGCTGGCCGAGTGCTTCGAGCCCGCCGAGACGGGTATCCGCCGGGCCGTCATCGAAAACCACTGGCCCAGGGACCTCGCCGAGCCGAGCCGCGAAGAGCAGGCCGAACGTGAGCCCGA
>JADHXV010000060.1 GCA_016782785.1 Planctomycetota bacterium
ACCAGGACCGCTGGGCCGACGTTACCCGGCGGTACGAAGAGCGGCTGCCGGCCGACCTGCCCGGCGCCCGCCGACCGTGGAGGCCCAGGCCGTGATCTTCCGCCGGACCATGCTTGTCGTGCTGCCCCTGCTGGCCGTGGGCTTCGTCTTCACGGTCATGTGGTATCTGTACCAGGATTGGGAGCGGAGCCTGGTGGGACGCCATCGGCCGGACTTCAGCGGCGAAACCAACGTGCCGGCAGGCGTCGTCGAGATGGAGACCGTGGGCCGACTCGGCCACGAAATCTCGACCGACGTCAACCTGGTCCGCAAGAATCAGGCCGGCCGCATCGAGGTCCGGTTCCTGGCCGACCGCATCGAGCACTTCGAGAAGAAGACGGCCGACATCGAGCGGCCGGCCATCCAGTTCTTCACCCATCGCAACGAGATTATCACCCTGCTGGCCGACCGCGCCCGCGCGGTCACCAAGGGCCCGCTTATGGCGGTCGAGGATATCGAGTCGGGACGCCTGTGGGGCAACGTCGTCCTGGTCCACGATCGCGGCACGCCGGGCGACTACGCCGACGACATGATCGTCGCGCTCGACGAAGTGACATTCAACAATGAGACTTACGAGATGGCCACCGACGGCCCCGTCATCCTGGCCGGCGACAAGATGACCCTGACCGCCACCGGCATGCGGATGGTCATGGACCGCGAGACCCGCCGTGTTACCGCGATGGCATTCCCGAAGGACATCATGATCACCTTCGAGGCGGGCGAGGGGATGACCGTCAGCCTGACCGCGCCCGAGCCGGCCGCTGCCGGCGCTGCCGAACCATCGGCGCCGCCGGCCCCGCTCACGTCGCCGGGGACCGCGGACAGCCCGGTGCCGGCGGACGCCCAGCCGGCCGAGGCCGACACCGCGGGCGACCTCTGGCACATCGAGCTCCAGGGCGACGTCTTCGCCCGGCAGGGAGACCAGCGGCTCCGGTGCGACCGCCTGACGCTGTACAACCGCACCGCGGGGGACCGGATGCCGGGGGCGCCGGCCGCTCCCGATGCGGCCGAGGCGCCCGACCCGCGCGCGCCACAGGCGCCCGGTCCGGCCACACCTGGGGCCCAAGAGGAGAAGCCGTCGCCGCCCGGCGAACCCGCAGAGATCAAGCCGCTCATGACCGTCGTCGCCGACGGGCCGCTCGTCATCACCCCCGTGCCGGAAGCCGACCGGGTGGGCCTGGGCGACGCCTCGCGCGAGGTCACGGCCACCGGCGCGCCGGTGGTCGTCGAGGACGGCCAGACCCGCATCACCGGCGCCTCGGTCCGCTACAACACGAAGACCGGCTCGGGCACCGTCGCCGGCAAGGACGGGCCCATGCGGATGGAACAGCCCGGCCGCCTGTTCCTGACGGGCGACCGCCTGGACTTCAACCGGACGGCCGCCACGGCCGAAGTGACCGGCGCAGGCCGGCTGGAGGCGATGGTCCAGGCCGCCGGCCTGTCGGGTGTCGCCTCGGCGAAGGCGCCTGCCGAGACGGGCGCACCGGCCGACACCGGCGCGCCCTCGACGGAAGAATCGCCGCCGGCGGATGCCGCCGCGCCCGACGCCCCGCCCGAACCGAAAGAGGAGCCGCTCGAGGCCTCGTGGACCCGTAGCATGGGGCTCTCCTTCTTCAGCCTGCCGGCCAACGCCGCCGAGGGCATGGGCGAAATCAAGACGGCCGAGTTCCACGGCCGCGCCGTCGTCAAGCAGGGCGACGGGCTGCTGAAGGGCGAGGACCTGCAAATCGATTTCACCCCCGCCGAGGAGGACCGCGGCCAATCGGTCAGCCGGCTGGTCGGTCACGGCAACGTCCTGCTGAAGAACGCCCCCGTGGGCGGCACCGGCATCACGCCCGGCGCCGACGCCCAGCAGGCCGGCGACATCGCCTGCCGCGACCTCGACATCCGCTTCGCCCGCGACCCGACGACCGGCGACACGCAGCCGGCCCAACTGGATGCCTCGGGCGACGTGGCCATCAACGACCCCAAGGGCAAGATTCGCGCCCAGCAACTGGCCGTCACGTTCGGCAAGAACGAGGCGGGCGAGACCGAGGCCAGGTTCCTCGACGCCCGCGGCGGCGTGCTGATCGACCGCGACGACCTCCAGGCCGAAGGCGATCACGTCCGCCGCGACACCGACGCCGGACTCCTGGTCATGGAAGGCAGTCCCGCCCGGGCCGTCCGCAACGGCTCGCGCATCGTCGGGCCCGTCATCCGGTTCTCGCAGGCCGAGGGCCGGGCCACCGTCACGGGGGCGGGCGAACTCGAGGTTCCCGCCACGACGGACCTGCGCGGCCGGCCGCGCGAGACGCCCGAACCGCTGCTCGTCCGGTGGTCGAAGGACATGTTCTTCTCCGACCGTCAGAACTTCGCCCGTTTCAACGGCAGCGCCGCCGCCATTACCGGCGGCACGGAATTGGCGTGCGAGCGGCTGTGGGTCCATTTTGCCGACGCCCCGCTGGAAGAGGCCGCTCCGTCGGCAGAACCTGCCCCGCCGGGCGCGGCGGCTGCGGGATCGGTCCCTGCCGCACCGCCCGCGAAGGAAACCGCCGCGGCAGCCGTGCCCGCGTCCCCGTCGGACTCGGCGCCTGAGACGCCCGCCGAGCCGGAGAAGAAGACTGACGACACGTTGCAGCGCCTCTTCGGCCGCAAGCGTCTCGTCCGCATGCTCGCCGAGGAGAACGTCAACGCCGTCGACCAGCGCCTCGAAGAGGGCGAGGCCATCCGTTATCGTATGGAGATATCCGGCCAGAACCTTACCTACCTTGAGGAGAGCCGCAAGGCCTACATGCACGGTCCCGGCCGCCTGCGCTTCCTGACGCGCGATCGGGCCGAGCCCGGCCCCGACCAGCCGCCGCCGCTCACGCCCACGACCGTCGGCCGGTACTGGGACGGCGATACGCCGCCCGGCTACGCCCGCACCCAGGTCGGCTGGACCGACAGCATGGCGTTCGACGGCCTCGGAAACCGCGGATACTTCCAGGGCGGCGTCGAGGCCACGCACGTCGGCCGCGGTGTTCCGGGCGAGGGCGCCGACGATACGCGCCGCAGCCCCACGTCCACGCGCATCACCAGCCGCGACCTTCAGGTCGTCTTCGCCGAACGCAAGCCCGAACCCGCCGCCGGGGCGGCCACCGCGCCGCCCCCGGAGATCGGGCCGGCCCCCGCGGTAGAGACGCCGTCCGCACCGACGTCGCCGCTCGAAGAGCGCATGACCGTCGAGAAACTCATCGCCGGCGGCGGCGTGCTCCTGTGGGTCGACGACCGGCGCGGCGAGGCGGAACGCCTCATCTATCAGCGCAACCCGGAACTCATCCGCCTGTATCGCGGGCCCGAGCCGAACGCATGGGCCCGCCTGTGGCGCCAGAACGAGGCCACACAGGAGTTCGGCGAAATCGCCGCACGCACCATCACCTACGACCCGTCCACCGGCCGGGTGGACGTGGTCGACCAGCAGGTCATCACCATCTCGCCGCAGCCCACGCCCGAGCCCAGGCCGGCGCCGCGGCTCGTGCCGGGCCCGCGCGGGTGACGCGCGCGTAGGCCGCGGCGCGCCGCGGCTGAGTACGATCGTCCGGGGCCTGCGCGAGAGCCGTAGGCGGGACGCAAGACCAGGAGCCGCCCAGCCGCAACGCGAAGGAGCCAACCATGGACGCCCTCGAAGCCCTCCGCACCCGCCGTTCGCGCCGCACCTTCAGCGCGAAGCCCGTCGACCGGTCGCTCATCGAGCAGATTATCGACGCCGGCCGCCTGGCCGCCACCGCCCGCAACGAGCAGCCGTGGGAGTTCGTCGTCGTGACCGACGCCGCCGCCCGGCGCGACCTCGCGGCGAGCACGGACCACGGGCCGTTCATCGCCGATGCGCCCGTCTGCATCGCGGTCCTGTCGGCCGACACGAAGTACTACCTGGAGGACGGGTCGGCCGCGACGCAGAACCTGCTCGTGGCGGCCCACGCGCTCGGCCTGGCCGCCTGCTGGGTCGCGGGCGACAAAAAGCCGTACGCGCCGCGCATCGTCGAACGCCTGGGCGCCCCGGCCGATATGAAACTTGTGGCCCTGGTGGCCGTCGGCCGGCCCGCCGGCGACCCGCCGAGCCCCTCGAAGCGACCGCTGGCGGACGTCCTTCACTGGGAAACATTCTGACGCCCGGCCGTCGAAACCGGCGTCGGCGGTCACGGCAAGCCACCTGCACCCGGCGGGCGCATCGGCCGGGGCCGCCGTGTTGTCTTGCGCCCGAGCGGGCGCTATAATCACGGGTGGGCTATCTCGGAATCTCGTTTTCCCGGTCGGCCAGGTGGAGAAAGACCATGACCCGTTACGGCAGTGCCGTCCCGCCGCTGGCGTGGTGCGTCCTCGCCGTCCTGGTCGCGTGCGGCACGCCCGCGTGCTCGACCGAAGGCTCGGGCACGGCGCCGGCTGCGACGGACGAGTCGGCCGCGTCTCCTCCTCCGCCTCCCGCCGCGGCCCCCGCACCGACCGAGGTTCACCCGTGCGCCGGGGCAGGGCGATGGTTCCCCGGCGACGCCGAAAGCCTGCGCAAGGTCGTCGAGACGCACCTGGCAGTCGAGAAGCCGCCCATCGCAAAGGCCCCGCTTGCCCTCATCGTGCCGCACGCGGGATACCAGTTCAGCGGGGCGACCGCCGGCAAGGCGTACGCGGCGCTGAAAGGGCACGCGTACGATCGGGTCATCCTGCTGGGCCTCAGTCACACGCAGCCGTTGCGGGGGGCGTCGGTGCTGCGCGTGGCGGCCTACGAGACGCCGCTCGGCCGCATTCCCGTCGACGTTCAGGCGGCCGACGCGCTCCTGGCCTGCCCGGTGGTCACCCAGCAGCCCGCCTGCCACAAGGTGGAGTGGTCGGCCGAAAACCAGTTGCCGTTCCTCCAGTGCGCCGTCGGCGACTTCAAGATGGTGGAACTGCTCGTGGGCGACCTGACCGAGGCCGAGCGGGCGACGCTGGCCCAGGCCGTCCGCGGCCTCGTCAACGAGAAGACGCTCCTCGTGGCGAGCAGCGACTTCACGCACTTCGGGCCCAATTATGGCTATATGCCGTTTACCGAGGACGTTCGCCGCAAACTCCAGGTCCTGAACGACATGGCCGTCCAGCGCATCCTCCAGATCGACGTCCGCGGCTGGGACAAGCACCTGGCCGACACGCGCGACACGATCTGCGGCCGTAGCGGCATCGGCCTGCTTCTGAAGACCGTCGAACCGTTCGCCGACGTCCGCGCCAGCCGCGTCGCCTACGCCACGAGCGGCGACATCACGAGCGACTGGCGGAACTCGGTGACCTATGCGTCCATCGTCCTGTGGCGCGCCGGCGACGGCCTGGCCGAGGCCGAGCAGCAGACGCTGCTGCGTATCGCCCGCGACGCCGCGACGAGGTTCCTCGACGGCGGGGGCGTGCTGGAACTCGATCCGGCCAAGTACGACCTGACGCCGGCCCTGAAGGCCCCGGGGGCCGCGTTCGTCACCCTGAAGAACAAGGGCAACCTCCGCGGCTGCATCGGCCACATCACCGCCGTCGCGCCGCTGTGCGAATCGGTCGTCGGCAACGCCTGCAACGCGTGCCAGGACCCGCGGTTCCGCATGGAGCCCATCACCAAGGCCGAAGCGAAGGAACTGACCGTCGAAATCTCCGTCCTGTCGCCCATGCGGCGCGTGAGCGACGTGGAGGCCATCGTCATCGGCCGCGACGGCCTCATCATGGCACGAGGCGACCGCCGCGGCGTCTTCCTGCCGCAGGTCCCCGTGGAACAGGGCTGGGACCGGACGGAGTACCTCACGCACCTGTGCGGCAAGGCCGGCCTGCCGGTCGGCGCGTGGAAAGACCCCGAGACGGAACTGTACGCGTTCACGGCCCAGGTGTTCCACGAGAAGGAGTGAGTCGCGCTCGCGGCGCGGCCCATCATCTGATGTATCCAGATGCAACCAAGAAGACGGGTTTGAGGCATTGGGCGAATCCTTTGATGACGCGGCGGCGCTTCTTCGCGCGGGCCGCCGCCTCGACCGCGCTGGCCGGCGCGGCCGCGGGTCTGCCGCTCGCCTCCTGCGCGCAGGAGGAGCCGGGCGCGGCGCCACCGGCGAAATCGCGCGTCGTCGTCATCCGCCATGACTCGCTCGTGGCGGGCGGCGACGGTCTTTCGCCCAAGCGCGTGGCGGAGGTGCTGGACGAGGCCGCCAAGGCCCTCGCCGGCGAGGCCCGCGCCGCCGACGCCTGGGCCCGCTGCTTCAAGCCCCAGGACCGGCTGGCCGTCAAGGTCAACTGCCTGGGTTTCCCGACGAGTCCGGCCGTGGCCGAGGCGCTGGTCCAGGCCCTTGGGGCGATGGACCTGCCCGCCGAACGGGTGACTCTGTGGGACCGCACCAGCCGCGAACTTCGCACCGCCGGGTACACGCTGCGCTCAGGCGGCTCGGGCCCGCGCTGCTACGGCACCGACGCGCTCGCGCCGCGCGGCAACGGCGGCTACTCGGCCGACGTGTTCATTAGCGGCGGGACCGGCAGCCTCATCAGCCGCATCGTCACTGACGAGGCCACGGCCCTTGTAAGCGCCGCCGTCCTCAAGGACCACAACCTGGCGGGCCTGACGGGCGTCATGAAGAACTTCTACGGCGCCATCCACAACCCGAACAAGTATCACGATAACAACTGCGACCCGTTCATCGCCGACGCGTGCGCCCAGAAGCCGATCCGCGATCGCCTGCGGCTGGCCATCGTCGACGCCACCCGGCCGCAGTACCAGGGCGGGCCCGCGTCGCGGCCGCAGTGGCAGTGGCCGTACGGCGGCCTCATCGTGGGAACCGATCCGGTGGCGGTCGACCGTATCGGGTGCGAAATCCTGTCGCGCAAACGGGCCGGCGTCGGCATGAAATCGTTCGAGGCCGAGCAGCGGCCCGTCCGCTACCTGGCAAGCGGGCAGGCCTTGGGTCTGGGCGCCGCGGACCTGGACCGCATCGAGGTGGTCAGCATCGGCAGGCCATGGTTGGATATCGAATGATGGCACGTACGCCCATGAATCGCCGACAGTTTCTTCAGGCCGCCGGGGCAGGGGCCTGCGCGTTCTGTGCCGCGCGCGCGCTCGGGGCCGATGCGCCCGCCCAGGCGCCCTCCGACGCCAAGCCCCAGGCGGTCGTCCACGACGCCATGTGGTTCGAGCGCCTGCCCGACAAGGCGGTCCGCTGCACGCTCTGCCCGCGCGAATGTGTCGTGGCCGAGGTCGAGCGCGGCTACTGCGGCGTGCGCGAGAACCGCGGCGGGGACTACAAGACCCTCGTCTACGGGGCCTTGTGCAGCATCAACATCGACCCCATCGAGAAGAAGCCGCTGTACCACTACCTTCCAACGACCACGGCGCTGAGCGTGGCCACGGCCGGCTGCAACATGGAGTGCAAGTTCTGCCAGAACTGGCGCATCAGCCAGTACCGGCCGGAGCAGGTCGACAGCCTCGTCATGCCGCCGGAGAACCTGGTGCGCGTGGCCGCCGCGCGCGGCGCGCCGACCATGGCGTTCACGTACAGCGAGCCGGTGGTCTTCTATGAATACATGCATGATGCCGCCGCCATCGGCCGCAAGGAGGGCGTCGGCAGCGTCATGATCTCCAACGGCTACATCCGGGCCGACCCGATGCGGCAACTGTGCAAGCACCTGACGGCCGTCAAGGTCGACCTGAAGGCGTTCACCGAGGAGTTCTACCGCGACCAGTGCGCCGGTCGCCTGAAGCCGGTGCTCGAGACGCTGGAGGTGCTGGCCGACGTGGGCATCCACACCGAGGTGGTCGTCCTGATCATTCCGACGCTGAACGATTCGGCCGACGAAATCGGCCGCATGGCGAAGTGGCTCCTGGACCACGTGGGGCCCGACGTGCCGCTGCACTTCTCGCGCTTCCATCCGACCTACCGCATCAACAACCTGCCGCCGACGCCGGTGGCCACGCTCGACCGGGCCCGCAAGACGGCCATGGACGCCGGCCTGCACTTCGTCTACGTGGGCAACGTGCCGTTTCACGAAGGCGGGCACACGGTCTGCCCCGGCTGCGGCAAAGAGGTGATCAGGCGGGTCGGGTTCCGCACCGATGTGTCGAACCTGAAGGACGGCGCGTGCCGCGCCTGCGGCCGGAAGATCCCCGGCGTGTGGACGCAGGAGCAGGCGCTGGCCTTCACGCCGAAGGCGCCCGCGGCACCGAAGTCGGAACAGGCTCCGGCCGCCGCTCGGTCCTAGCCGCCAGGCCTGCCACGAGCGCGCTCAGCGCCTTGAGGCCCACCACCGTCAGGCACGCGCCCGTCGTGCCCAGGATCGGGACGAGGGCCGCGCCCGTCACGAAGGCTCCCACGCAGGCGCCGAAGTGGTCGGCCGCATCGACGGCCCCGGCGGTCCGGCCGGTCGTGCTCCGGGCCTCCCGCAGCGTCACCGCCGCCGCCAGCGGAAACACCAGCCCGCCCAGCACTCCCGACACGGCAACCAGGGCGAAGGTGACGATCTGCACCGGCACGTCCGCCGACCATTGCCGGAGAAGCGCGACGGCGATCACCAACCCGGCCGCAAAGACCGCCATCGCCAGGTCCAACGCCACCACGGTCGGCAGGCCGGGGCCAGGCAGCCCCGCCCGATGCGCCCGCCGCAGCCACTGGTTCATCGCAAGGCTTCCCGCCACCAGGCCGAACATGAACACGCCGATCACCGCCCCGACCATACTATAGACGTATCCGTACAACGTCTGGAACGTGTAGAGGAGGACCACCTCGAGGGCCATCGACGCGAAGCCCGTCGTCCCGACCGACCAGAGGACGGCCGTTCGCCTCAGCGCCGCCCGCCCGCGAAGCCGTCCGACGGCGGCCGCCACGGCCGTGGCAGCCACGGCCGCCAGCATCGCCCACTCCAGGCGCAGGTGCGCGATGGCGCCCAGGACGTCGGCCCGATGCTCGGCAGGCGCCTCGGGTCCGGCATGGGCGGCGGCGCTCTGGGCCAGCCAGTATCGCACGTGGTGGAACGCCGCCACCGGCCGCGCGTCGGTGTTGACGAACGGCGGCGGATGCGCGGCCAGCGCGCGGCGGGTCTCGCGCCGTTTCTCGGCGTCGAGAAGGTCCAGCCCGCCCTGGAACAGCAGCGGATCGAAATACGGCGATGCGATGCCTCGGTCGGTGTAGCGGGCGGCCAGGACCTCGCCGCTGTCGGTCAGCACGCCCCGGAGGCGGGCCGCAAAGCAGATCATCGGCGACGAGAACGTCAGCAGCGTCTCCGGGAACACCGCCTCAAGCGGTCTGAGGATGCTATTCGCGTAGACGGCAGCCTCCTCGCTCCAGTAGCCGATGGGCGTGCCGAGCGCGAAGACGAGGACGCCGTCGTCGGCCATCGCGCCGGCCAGTTCCGCGAAGAACTCGTGCGTGTAGAGCCGGGCCTCGAGCGTCGACGACGGCTCCGGCGCGGCCAGGAGCACGAGGTCGTACCGCTCGCCGCGCGCCGCCGCACGCTTGACGAACCGCCGGGCGTCCTCGATGTGCAGCCAGCCGCGGGCCTCAACAGCGTCGAGCGCCTGCCGGTCGGCAGGGTCCAGGAAGGCACGCATCATGTCGAGCAGCCGCTGGTCGAGCGTGACGACGTCGAGCCGCTCGGGCCCGTGCCGCAGCAGTTCACCCAGCAGCCCTTCCGCCCCGCCACCCAGGACGAGCATCCGCTTCGGCGCCGGGTGCTCGCACGCCGCCAGGTGGGCCTCGACGGCCAGGTCGGCATGGTTCGGCCACGTGGCCGCCACGAGGCCGTTCGTGTAGACGCTGAACTGGTCCTCGATGCGGCCGATGGCCACGTTCTGGTACGGCGTGTCGGCGGAGGCGACGAGTTCCTGCCTGCCCGCAAACGTCCGCCACCGCTGGCGCACGGTTTCACGTTCCAGGCGGTCGGCCGGACCCAGTGCGACGACGCTGGCCAGCACGACGGCCATGCTCACGGGAACGAAGCGCCACCGTCCTGTCGCCACCTCGCTCCGCACCAGGCCGTCCATCGCAAGGGCCAGCACGGCGCCGCCCGCCAGCGCGAGCGGCAGGGCGCCCACGCGACCGACCAGGAGAAACGAGAACGCCGTCCCGCCCACCAGGGCGCCCAGGGATTCGGCCAGGTATACCCGGCCGACGGCCCGGGCCCGCTCGGCCGACGCCTCCTGCCCGCGGGCCACGAGGACGCTTGCCGCCGGGAACGCCAGGCCCACCCACACGCTCACGGGGACCGTGCCGACAAGGGCCAGCAGGGCGGTCGTCCCCGGGCCAACGTACTCGCCCGTCCCGACGCCCACCAGGCCGCGAGCGACGCGAAGGCCCACCACGGTGCCGGCCAGGGCAAGCGGCATCGCCAGGCCGGCGACTGTCAAGGCGCCGAGCGCGCCGGCGAACGATCGCGCCAGCCGGCCGCCCATCGATGCGCCAACCGCCACGCCCGCCAGCCAGAACCCGAGGACCAGGCCCCACGACAGTTCCGACCCGAACACCAGCACCTGGACCTCGCGCAGCAACGTCGCCTGGGCGCACACGGCGTATGCCCCCAGGACGAAGTACGCCGGCAAAATCCAGCGGTTCCGGGTCGCGGCCATGTGCCAATCGTAGACCGCTTCCGGCCCGTGTGCAAGCGCGTGCGCGGCGGCGCTGTGCGGGGCATGTCGAAGAGGCGGCACCGATGCAGACTGTCGTTCCGAGCGAGCGCAGCGAGTCGAGGAATCTCGCTGTTGCCGTTGTCGGAACAACGAGATTTCTCCGCTCGGGCCCTTCGGGCCCTCGGTCGAAATGACAGTCCGCGTGCCCGCCGCCCGACGGGCGCCTACGCGGTTGGTCCTTCCATCCAGGCCGGGGAGCCTTTAGAATCACGGAGGCGCGGCGCACGTGCCGCGCGTCGGACGGAAGGGAACTCGGAAAGGAGCCGCCATGGACCTCTTTGATGCCATCGCGAACCGGGCGAGCGTGCGGGCGTACGCGCCGGCCGATGTTTCGGAGGAGGACCTGCGGCAAATCGTGGACGCCGGCCGCCGGGCTCCCTCGGGCGCAAACCGCCAGCCGCTCCAGTTCATCGCCATCGCGAAGCGCGAGACGCTCGACGCCCTGGCCGCGGTACAGGAGGCGTTCGCCTCGGCCAGCGCGGCCGTCGGCATCGTGGCCGACCCGAACGCCTCGCGCTGGTGGCTGGAGGACGCGTCCGCCGCCGCCCAGAACATGCTACTCGCCATCACGGCCCTCGGCTACGCGTCGGTGTGGGTCGAGGGAACGCTGCTGAAGCGTGAGGGGGAGGCCAAGGACCTTCTGGGCGTGCCGGCCGAGAAGCGGCTCGTCATCCTCCTGCCCATCGGCAAGGCCCCGCAGCCCACGCCGCAGGCCGACAAGAAGCCGCTGGACGAGGTCATGTTCCGCGAGAAGTACGGCCTGCGCTGATGCGACGCGCCACCGCCTGCGCGGCCCGTACGGGCCGCGCGAATTGGAGGACGCACGATGGAAGTCCGGTCCACGACCATCCTCTCGGTTCGCCGTGGCGGCCAGGTGGCGCTCGGCGGCGACGGCCAGGTGACGATGGGCGAGACGATTGTCAAGGCCGACGCCATCAAGATTCGCCGCCTCGGCGACAAGGGCCAGGTGATCTGCGGCTTTGCGGGCGGGGCCGCCGACGCCTTCGCCCTCTTGGAGCGCTTCGAGGCCCACCTGAAGGAATCGACCGGGAACATCCGCCGTGCCGCCGTCGAACTGGCCAAGGCCTGGCGGACCGACAAGGTCCTCAGGCGCCTCGAAAGCCTCCTGGCGGTGGTCGACCGCGAGGCCAGCCTCATCATCTCGGGTTCCGGCGACGTCATCGAGCCGGCCGACGGCGTGATCGGCATCGGGTCGGGCGGCCCGTACGCGCGCAGCGCCGCGGCCGCGCTGTTAAAGCACACCGAGTTGCCGGCCGAGACGATCGTCCGCGAGGCCCTCGCCATCGCCGCCGACCTCTGCGTCTACACGAATAACCACATCACGGTGGAGGTCCTGACGGCATGAACGCCCTGACGCCGCGCGACATCGTCCGGAAACTGGACCGGTACATCGTGGGGCAGGCGGAGGCGAAGCGGGCCATCGCCATCGCCATGCGGAACCGGTGGCGCCGGCAGCAACTGCCGGCGGACCTGCGCGAGGAAATCGCTCCGAAGAACATCATCATGATCGGGCCGACGGGCGTCGGCAAAACCGAGATCGCCCGCCGCATGGCCGCCCTCGTCGGCGCCCCGTTCATCAAGGTCGAGGCCACCAAGTACACCGAGGTCGGCTACGTCGGCCGCGACGTCGAGTCGATCATCCGCGACCTGACGGAACTGGCCATCGGCCTCGTGCGCGGCGAGCAGAAAGAGGCCGTCCGCCCCGAGGCCGAAGAGGCCGCCGAGGAACGTCTGCTCGACCTCCTCTTACCGACCAGCGCCTGGGCGCAAGCGGCCGGAGCGGACGACGATCCGGCCGGCGAGCGCGAAGCCCAGCGGCAGGCCAGCCGCGAAAAGCTCCGCATGAAATTCCGGGCCGGCCTGCTCGATGAGCGTCCCGTGGAGGTCGAGGTCGAGGAGAAGGTGGACCTCGGCCGCATCGGCGGGCCGCAGCAGGAGGAGATGATCGGCCTCCAGACGATGTTCGAGCGGTTCTTTCCGCCGCGCCTCAAGCCCCGCCGCGTGACCGTTCGCGAGGCCCGCGAGATCCTGGTTCACCAGGAGGCCGACCGCCTCATCGACCAGGCCCAGGTCACGAGCGAGGCCCTCGAGCGGGTACAGAACCTCGGCGTGGTCTTCATCGACGAACTCGACAAGGTGACCGGCACGGAGGCCAAATCCGGCCCCGACGTCAGCCGCCAGGGCGTCCAGCGCGACCTCCTGCCCATCGTCGAGGGCTGCACGGTGGGCACGCGGTACGGCCTGGTGCGGACCGACCACATCCTCTTTATCGGGGCGGGGGCGTTCTCGCAATCGAAACCGTCGGACCTCATGCCCGAGTTCCAGGGCCGGTTCCCCATCCGCGTGGAACTGAAGGATCTGACGGCCGACGAGTTCGTCCGCATCCTCACGGAGCCCGAGAACGCCCTCGTCAAGCAGCACCGGGCGCTGCTGGGCACCGAGGGCGTCCTGGTCGAGTTTGCCGACGACGGCATCCGCGAGGTGGCCGACATCGCTTTCCGCGTCAACCAGCGGACGCAGAACATCGGCGCCCGGCGGCTGTACACCGTCATGGAGAAGGTGCTGGAGGACACGAGTTTCGACGCGCCCGACCTGCCCGAAGACCGCCGCAGCGTCAGCGTCGACGCCGCTTACGTGCGCGAGAAATTGAAGGACGTGATCCAGGACGAGGACCTGGCGAAGTACATCCTCTAACGGCGAAATGACAAATGACGAATG
>JADHXV010000061.1 GCA_016782785.1 Planctomycetota bacterium
CTCTCCCATCGAGGGAGAGGGGGTATGCGCCGCCCTACATCTCCATGACGATGGTCACCGGCCCCTGGTTGACGAGTTCCACGTCCATCATCGCGCCGAAGACGCCGCGCTCGACGGGCAGGCCTTCGGCGGCGACGGCGTCGCAGAAGACCTCGTAGAGGCGGTTGGCCTCCTCCGGCGGGGCGGCCCCGATGAAACTCGGCCGGTTGCCCTTCCGCGTGTCGGCCAGCAGCGTGAACTGGCTGACCGCCAGCACGCCGCCGCCTGCGTCGCGGACCGAGAGGTTCATCTTGCCGGCCTCGTCCTGGAAGATGCGCAGGCGGGCGATCTTGCCGGCCAGGGCCCGGGCGGTCTCGTCCGTGTCGCCGTGGGCCACGCCCACCAGGACCAGCAGACCGCGGTCGATGCGGCCGACCACGTTGCCCTCGACGGTCACGCCGGCCCGGCCGACGCGCTGGATGACGGCTCGCATGGAGTTCCTCCCGCTTGGGTTCGCCGGGCACCCAGTATACGCCGGCGCCGGCCGGGTGCACGGTTTTCCGCGACGTGCCCCCGGCCCGTACGGGCCGGGCCACACGCCCAGTCCCCTTTGAATCAAGATTCCGGCCCATCCTGCCGACTACAACGTGGGGAGAACGTCCGGGCGGCACCGGCAGGGGGCAGCACACGCCGGGGCCGCCGCCAATCGGCTTGGCCACTGCCGGCCGAGGGGGCGCCAGATGTACAAGGACTATTTCCGTCTCAACGAGGAACCGTTCAACATCACGCCCGACCCGCGGTTCCTCTACCTGACGGACCAGCACCGCGAGGCCCTGGACCACCTGCTGTACGGCATCCGGCACCGCAAGGGCTTCATCTGCCTGACGGGCGAGGTGGGCGCCGGCAAGACCACCCTGTGCCGCACGCTGCTGGCGCGCCTCGGGCCGCAGGTCCGCACCGCCCTCATCCTGAATCCGATCCTCACGGAGACGCAACTGTTGCGGGCCGTTGTCGCCGAATTCGCCATCCCGACGAAGCGGCAGGACCGCCTCGGCTACCTGAACCTGCTGAACGCGTTCCTTCTGAAGACAAGCGCCGAAGGCCGCGACGCCGTCCTCATCATCGACGAGGCCCAAAACATGTCGGTCGACGGGCTGGAACAGGTGCGGCTCCTCTCGAACCTGGAGACCGAGCGGCAGAAACTGCTCCAGATCGTCCTGGTGGGCCAGCCGGAACTGCGGGCGAAACTGGCCCGGCCGAACCTGCGCCAACTCGCCCAGCGCATCACCGTCCGGTATCACCTGGGCCAGATGGACCAGCGCGAGACGCAGGAGTACCTTCGGCACCGGCTGGAGGTGGCCCGCGGCGGCGGCATCGCCCCGGTCGTCCGCTTCGACGCCGGGGCCGTCCATGAAATCTTCCGCTTCAGCAAGGGCACGCCGCGGCTCGTCAACGCCATCGGCGACAAGGCCCTGCTGGCCGGTTACGTCCACCGGACGGGCCTGATTGATCGCCGGCTGGCCCGGCTGGCGGCCGCGGAACTCAAGGAGGCCGGGCGATGAGCCTCATCCACGAAGCCCTGCGCCGGGCCGACGAGGACCAGCGCGGCCAAAGCGCCGGCGTCCCGGCGTCCGCGCCGCCGGTGCTCCCGTCCGACGACCCGCAGACGGTGCCGCACGGCCGGTCGCTGTGGCTCGTGCCGCTCGGGGCGGTCCTGGTGATCCTGGTGGGCGTGGCGACGTACGCCGTGTGGTGGGGCATCGGCGCGGCCCGCGAGCAGGCGGGCTTGGCCGTCCGCTCCGCCGCCGCCGGCCTCGAGAAGGCCGCCGGCACCGCCGTGGCCGAATCCCTGGCTGCCGCCGCCTCCGGCCCGGCCCAGTCGGCCGCAGCGACCGACGTGACTGCGGCCGAAGCGCCGACCTCGGCAGAAGAAACGCCTGTCACTCTCCCCGACGCGACCGCCACGGCCGCCGAAACGGCGACGGGCATGCAGACCTCCACCGCGGCTGCGTCCGGTCCCGCGTCGGAAACGGCGTCAGAACGGGGGGCTAATACCGGGCCGACGGACACCGGCGAGGCCGACCTGGCTGGCGGCTGGACGCCGGACCTCCTCCTGAAGCCGCCCGCCGAGGGGCCGACGCCGGCCGAGCAGGCCGCAGCCGGCCGTCCGGATCCCGCGCTGCTCGACCGCATGCTGACGGTCCTGGAGGCGGCGGCCCGCGAGGCGGCCCGTCGCCAGGCGGAGGCCGCGGCCGGGACGCCTGGCACGGCCGCGACGAACGCCGGAACGTCAGGGGCAGGGGAGACGGAGGAACTGTCCGGTTCGCCGGAAACGGCGACCGCGTCGGCCGGCGCGTCGTCGAAGACGACGCCGGCCAAGCCGGCCGCCAAGACGCCCGCGGCCGAGGCGGGGCCTGTTATCGACACGTCGCAGGTCAAGATCAGCAGCATCATGGTCGGGCCGCACGGCGGCCTGGCGGTCATCAACGGCCGGCCGGTCCGCGTCGGCGACACCATCCTGGGCGCCACCGTGGTGGCCATCACGAGCCGGTCGGTGGAAGTGGAGAAGGACGGCCGGCGGGCGACCATCGGCCTGTAATCGTCAAAGGGCGCCATGCGCCCTTGCTCATAGACTTGGCGCGGCGGGTCTCCTGACCGGCCGCGCGTTCTTCCAGAGGCTATGGATCGCCGGGACGTTGTCCCGGCCTACGTTCCTGTTGTGTCCTCCCGGCCACACAAGCCGGCCGGGCCACACATTCCTGTCGGACGCGCCGCTCGGGCCGCGCGCGCCGCGCCCGCCAGGGCCGCCGCCAGACCGCCAGCTGCGGCGCGCAGCGCGTGCCGCAGGAACGTGCGTCGAGCCATGTGCATCATGGTTGCCTCCTGTTCTCCAGGGGTGTCGCGCAGTGGACCAGGAGACCCACGGCGCGGGGATCCTGACCTTTCCGCGTGGCCCGTACGGGCCGCGTAAGGGGTGCGCCCTTCGTGAGCCGCGCATGGTCTACTTCTTTCGGCCGCCGTGCTCCTGGACCGGCCAGTACTTGCTGTCCACGTGTTCGCGCTCGATGATGGCCTCCATTTGTTTGACGATGTCCGGGTGCTGCGCCGCCACGTTGGTCGTCTCGCCAGGGTCCTTCGACAGGTCGTACAGTTCCAGCGGGTCCTTCGTGCCCCAGCGGATGCCTTTCCACGGGCCGATGCGGACGGCCTGGTGAAACGGGCTGTAGAATTCCCAGTAGAGGAAGTCGCGCGGCGGCGGCTTCTTGCCCAGCAGCGTCGGCACGATGGAGACGCCGTCGGTGTTCTTGGGCGGCTCGACGCCCGCCAGGTCGGCGGCCGTGGCCATGAAGTCATAGAAAATCGTCGGAAAGTCCGTGACGGTCCCCGCGGGCACCTTGCCGGGCCAGCGGACGATGAACGGCTCGCGGATGCCGCCCTCCAGCAACTGCCCCTTGACGCCGCGGAACGGCCCGCTCGATTTCAGGTCCTTCAGGAACGGCGGGTTGGGCCCGTTGTCGGAGGTGAAGAAGACGATCGTCTTCTCGTCCAGGCCCGACTCTTTCAACAGCGCGAACATCTCGCCGATGTCCTCGTCCATCCGCGTGATCATGGCCGCGTAGTTCTTCACCTGCTGCGGCCACGGCTTGCCGGAGTAGGGGGCGTCGTCCGGCACCACGTACTTGCCGTGCGGGACAGTGTACGGCAGGTAGAGGAAGAAGGGCCCGTCCTTGTGCTCGCGGATGAAGCGGAGGGCGTCGGCGGCGAAGAGGTCGTGCGTGTACTGCTCCGTCTTGCCGCCCTTGTTCCCTTCCAGTTCCACGCGTTCGCCGTTGCGCAGCAGGTAATCGGTGTAGTAGTCGTGGGCGTGGACTTGGTCGAGGTAGCCGAAGTAGTAGTCGAAACCGTGCTTGTCGGGCGTGCCGGTGGTGCCGGGGTTCCCCAGGCCCCACTTGCCCATCATGCCGGTGGCGTAGCCGGCCTTCTTCAGGAGCGAGGCGACGGTGAAGTCGTCGGCGGCCAGGGGGACGAGCGGCCGGCCGTCGAGCGTCTTCTGGAGCGCCGTGGCCGTGTTGCCGCGCCGAGTGCCGTGGCCCGAGTGCAGGCCCGTCATCAGGGCGCACCGCGCCGGGCCGCACACCGGCGAGCCGGTGTAGGCGTCGGTGAAGCGCATGCCCTCGCGGGCCATGCGGTCGAGGTTGGGCGTCAGCACCGCGGTCGAGCCGTAACAGCCCAGGTCGCCCCAGCCCTGGTCGTCGGACATGATGAAGATGATGTTGGGCTTGTCGGCGCTTGCGGCGGCGCGGGCGCGTCTTGCGGCCAGGGCCGAGAGGGCGCCGGCGGCCGAGGCGATGAGAAACTGGCGGCGTGAGAGCGACGTCACGGCATATCTCCTTCCAGGATTCCGTGCTTTGCTTGTACGAGCGGGCGGCCGCCCGCGCGGCGTCAGATTCCCCACGGCGCCCGCATGGTGCGGCCCATCATGCGCTCGGCGGACGCGTCGCCGAGTATCTGTTCGGCCGCCGGGTCCCAACGGACCTTCCGACCGAGGCGCATCGCGATGTTCCCCAGGTGGGCCACCGTGATGGACCGGTGGCCGATCTCGACCGGCGTGATCGGCTCGCCGCCGTTGCGGATGCAGTCGAGCCAGTCTCGGCGATGGCCCTGGCGTTCGTCGCCCCTCGGCCGGGCCAGGTGGACCTCGCCCGGCAGGATGCGGTCGCGCACGAGGTCGGCCGGGTGTGTCGCGAGGCCCGCCCGCGTGATGTGGACCCAGCCGTCGTCCCCGAGAAAGCGGACGCCCTGCTTCAGGCGGTCGTTGCTGGCCACCTCCAGAATCAGGCCGCTAGCATACGTGCATGTGAACTGGTAGTGCGTGGCGGCGTCGTACAGGCCGTCGGGCGGGAACGTGCCGGTGCCTTCGACCGCGACGGGCCCCGTGCCGTCGGCGTCCATGCCCCACTGCGCGATATCGATGTGGTGGGCGCCCCAGTCGGTCACCTGGCCACCCGAATAATCGAGGATCCACCGGAAGTTCCAGTGGCACCGCTTCTCGGTGTACGGCGCCCACGGGGCGGGGCCGAGCCACAGGTCGTAGTCGAAGCCGTCCGGCACGGGCATGACGGGCTGGGGCCCGATCGTGGGACCGATGCCGATGCCTACCTCCACCTTCCGCAGCCTGCCGATGCGGCCGTTGCGGACCAGTTCGCACCCGAACCGGAAGTGGTGCGTGGACCGCTGCCAACTGCCCGTCTGCCACACGCACCCGTGCCGGCGGACCGCCCGGACGATGGCCTTGCCCTCGTTGATGGTCAGGGCGAGCGGCTTCTCGCCGTAGACGTGTTTGCCCGCGCGGATGGCCGGAATCGCAAGGGCGGCGTGCCAGTGGTCCGGCACGGCGATGACGAGGGCGTCGATGTCGCTGCGGTCGAGAATCGCGCGGAAGTCGGCCACGTCGGCGCAGTCCGTTGAGCCCGACGCCTGGTTGACCACGCCGGCGGCCTCGCGGCGGCGGCCGGTATCCACGTCGCACACGGCCACGGTGCGGCAGTCCGCCTCCTGCACAAACCCCTTGACGTGCCGAAGGCCCATGCTGCCCAGGCCGATGAAGCCGAGGGCGATCTGCTCGCTGGGCGAGACCGCCCCCTCGGCGCCCAGGACGCGGGCCTGCACGATGAGCGGAGCCGCCATCGCGGCGACGGCGCCGCGAAGCATCGCCCGACGCGAAAGTCGGCAGGGTTTCTGCGGTCGTGTCATCGGCTCTCCGCGGGGACGCTACGGCGCCTTCGCGCGGGCCTCCTTCAGCAGGCGAATCCACTCGCCTACATATCGCCCGTGGTCGTGGTACGTCCGGCCGCTGACGAGGTTGCCGTCGACGACGCACGGCTCATCCACGAAGATGCCGCCGCAGACCTCGAGGTCGAAGCGGCACTTGGGGACGGTGGCCATCCGCCGGCCCTTCAGGCAGCCGGCGTAAGCGGGAATCTCCACACCGTGGCACACGCTGGCGATGGGCTTGCCGGCCTCGAAGAAGTGGCGCGTGATGCGCACCAGGTCCGCGTCGTACCGCAGGTACTCCGGCGCCCGGCCGCCGGAAAAGAAGATGCCCAGGTACGCCGCCGGGTCAACGTCGCGGAAAGCCACGTCGGCCTCGATGGTGTACCCCTCCCACTCCTTCGTGATGGTCCAGCCGGGCTTAACCTCGTGGAGGACCATCGGGTATCGCCGCTTCTCGGGCGCCGCGACGACCGGCTCGAAACCGTCCTCCTGGAGCCGGTAGTACGGGTAGAGCGTGTCGACGGTCTCGGTGGCGTCGCCGACGATAATCAGGACCTGGTTCATGACGCGTCTCCCTCGGCCAGCCAGGCGTCCAGGTTCCGCTGGGCCCGGAGGATCTCGGCCGTCACCTCGGCGGCGGTCGGCAGAATCGGAATGCCGCCGGTGATGATGAGCCGCGCGCCGAACGTCTTGGCCGCCGTCGCCGCGCCGTCCACGCGCAGCGTGACGGCAAACACGGCCACCGACGCGGCCTGCTGCGGGTCCGCCGACGCCAGGCGCAGGCTCTGCACCGGGCGGTCCGGGTGCGGGTTCGGCCACCGGAGTGTGTACAGGTACCGGACGCCGGAGGCCGGGTCGTCCGGGTCCACGATCATGGCGCGGCGGGCCGGGTCGCGGCTAAAGTGGAGGGCGTCGGCGTCCCAGTTCTGGATGTTCGCGGCACTGCGGCGGTCGAGCAGTTGCTCCTCGGCGTCCGGATTGGCTGCCCCTGGCCCGCCGGCGTCGTCCGCATGGGTTGTGTCCTCGGGCGCTGTGCCCAGCGGGACCACGTCGATGCCGGCCGTCGTGCCGTCGGCGTACACGAGTTCGTACCGCGCGGCCGGCACGTATTGCGACGCGAACGCACAGCCGTGAAGGACGTAGACCTCCCGGACGGTCCGTCCGACGGGGACGGTGATGGCCTCGCTCACATCCGCCGCAGCGGACAGGGCGCCGGCTGGCGCGGTGGCGGCCACGGGCGCGCCGGCGGCGGCGTCATCGCGGTTCACCTCACGGAAGAAGGCGGACGGAAGAGCGACGGCTGCCGCGCCGCCGCCCGGCCCTTTGGGCACGTCGAACGGGACGCCGTGCAGTGTCTGCCGCCCGGGCTTGAGTTCCCAGAACGGTCGGCCAAGCCAGGCGTGCCGGTTGACGAGCGGCGTGTTGGCGACCGGTCGAAGGTCCAGCGGCTGCCAGGCAGTCTCGGGCGTCGCCTCGGCGCCCGGATACGGCGGCGCGTTGACTGTCTCGGCCCGGAACGCCCGAATCCACGCCAGCCGGCCGAAGCCGGCCAGGCCCGGCGGCCGCGTCGGCCAGGCCTCCCGCCGGGCGAACAGGCTGCCCGGCTCGGGCCGGAAGTCGAGCGCCGCGGGGCTCCGGAAGCGCGGCTCGGCAAAGACCGACCCCAGGTCCTGGCCGGTCACCTCGTGCCACGCCTCCAGGCTGACGCTCAGGCCGCCGATACGGAACGCCTCGGTCGCATCGGGGGCGTGCCAGAGGTTGCGGCCGGACCGCAGCGACTCCAGGAACGCCGGGTCACAGGGCGCCCGGACGAGCGGGCACCGCGCCCGGTCGGAGACGACGGCGTTGTCGCGCCAGGTCCAGCCGCGCACGTGCCCGGCGAGGGGTTGGGCGGGGACGGGACCGCCGGGGCCGGGCGGCCGCGGCGGCGGGACTTCGATCTGGCTCGTGCCGTTGCCGAAGAGGGTGCTTCCTTCCAGGACGCCGCCGCTCGTGTCTTCCAGGAGAAGGCCGCTGCGGCCGTTGCGGGCCAGGACGGCGTTGCGGATGATCAGCGGCCCCGCGCTCTCCGAGACGACGAGCCCTTCGCGGGCGTTGCCGACGGCGCGAAGGTCGTCAAGGAAGATGTTCGCCTTGACGCGGGTCACGAGGACGCCCGTGCAGGCGTTGCCTTCGGCGCGGAGGCGCCGGACCACGACGCCGGCAATGTCGCCCTCGAGCCGAAGGCCGGCGCGTTGCCCGCTGCGGACGCCGCCCCAATCGCCCCGCCAGTTGTTGCCGCGAACCTCGATGTCCTCCATCAAGACCTGGTCACCCTCGTCCATGAACAAGCCGGAGTCGCCGTTGGCCTCGGCCGCGCACCGGCGGACGGTCATCTGTTCGCCCATGAGGATGCCAAGGCCCGATCCGTTGTTCGCGCGGAAGGTGCAGTCCTCAATGAGGATGTTCCGGGCGCCGACGTGGACGGCCGCGGCAAACCCCGAGTCCCCGGCGAAATGCTGGACAACCAGGTTGCGGACGACCAGATTTTGGCCGCCCACCTGGAGCAGGCTGCTGCCGAAGTGGTGGACCGTTCGCACGGCCACCTCGATGGTGCACGCGCCGCGCTGGACGCCCGCGGGCAGGGCGAGGTACAGCTGGCCGTCGTCCGGCTCGTCGGGCCAGCCGTCGTCGACGCAGAACGTGCCGGGCTTCAAATCATCCGTGGAGATGACCTGGCGCATGAGTTGGCCGTTGACGAAGACCATCTCGCGCCGCCGGCCCACGGCGGACGGCCGGCGGCGCCCGTCGGGCCGGCCGGGCTGGATGCTGACGGCAAACCGGCTGCCGCAGTCCTTGCCCGCGCGGTCCAGCACGGCGACGGCGTACGCGTAGGTCTCAGGCGTGCAGGTCGCATCCGTCCGGACGGTCTCGTCGACGAGTCGGCGTGTGGCGGGGCCCAGGCGGGCGATCTCCCGCATCTGCTCGCCGTCGCGCCGCAGGATGCGGTAGCCGCCGAGGTCGGGGAAGTTCTCGGGCGGCTGCCACTCGATAACGGCCGTGCCGTCGTCGAGCGCGAAGCCGCGGGCCCGGTGGGGCGGGTGGTCGCCTTTGATCTCCGGGTCAACCACGAGTTTGGCGTCGGCCACGCCCGGGTGGCCCACGCGGTCGTCCCCCCAGTCGTGCGGCCACATGGCGCCCAGGACGCCCGGCAGGCCGGCGACGGGCTGCCAGCGCTCGGGGTGGCTCCAGTCGTCGGAGCCGCTGAGGATGACCTTGCCCCTGGCGGCCCCTTCGATGACGAGCGGCGGGCCGTCGGACGCGGACCCCTGGATGGAGACCTGCTCGCGGTACGTGCCGGGCGCGAGGAGAATGCGGACGCCCTGGCCCGTCTCGAGAAACTTCTCGGCGACGCGGACGGCAGCGCTGAGGGTCCGCAGGGGTTTGCTCTTGCCGCCGCGGTTGCCGGTGTCGTCATCGTCGCCCCTGGCGGCATCGACGTGGATGGTATGCGTGACGGCCGACTCGTCAACCTGAGCGCCGGTGATTTCGTCGGCCCAGGCGAGGGTTGCGGGTGCCACTGGGGGCTCGCCCGCCAGTGCCGTTGTCGCGTCGCGCTCTTGCTCGGACGTGCCCACGACCTCACCCGGCATCGCCAAGGCTAAGTCGGGCAAGCGGCCGGGGCTTGGAACGGCCTCCCGAAGCGAACTTGTTGGCGGCACCGGGGGCGAGCGCGTGTCGCCTTCCTCGCAGCCGGCGATGACGGTCGCGAGAAGGACGGCGGTGACGGCGAGCGTCGCGCACAGACGGTCCGGCATGCGGCTGGCTCCTCGTCTCGGAGACGCCATCATGCCAGAAGGCCGGCGCGAGTGCAACGATTGCCGCGGTGTGTCAACGCAAAGTAGAAATGCCCTCTTTCCCGCAAAGTAGGAATGTCCGCTTGGTCTGGAAAGGCTGACGCCAGGGGTGGTCCTTGGCGGCCCGACGGTGGCGGTGGACCGGGCGGCGTCGTCCGCGACGGCCAGGAGCCGGAGGAAGAGGCGGACGGCGCCGTGGCATTACAGCCCGCTCAATGCTCGGACGGTTCGCCCAGGATGCCGATCAACTTCTCGTACATCTCGTCCTTGACCTGCACGTTGTCGGCCTCCAGGGTCAGCCGCAGCAGCGGCTCGGTGTTCGACGGCCGGCAGTTGAACCACCACGCGTCGTACTCGACGGTGACGCCGTCCAGGAAGTCGACCGTGCCGTCCGAGAACGTCTGGGCCAGTTTCCGGATCATGCCCTCCTTATCCTCGACCTCGAAGTTGACCTCGCCGGTGGTCACGTACCGGCGGAGCGGGGCGATGAGTTCGCCCAGGGTTTCGTCCGGGTGCTTCGAGAGGACCGTGAGGACCTTCAGCAGGGTGATGACGGCCGAGTCGCAGAAGTAGTTGTCGCGGTAGTAGGAGTGGCCCGACAGTTCGCCGCCGAACGGGGCGTTGGTTTCGCGGAGGGCGTGCTTCATGAAACTGTGGCCGACCTTCTCGCGTCGCGGCACGCCGCCGTGCTTCAGGATCTCTTCCTTCAGGGCCCGCGTGGAGCGCAGGTCGTAGACGATGGTGGCGCCGCGCTCGTCCCTCAGGAACTCCGGCACCAGCAGGGCCGTGATGAGGTCGTTGGCGACGGTTTCGCCGGTCTCGTCGACGAAGCCGACGCGGTCGGCGTCGCCGTCGAAGCAGGCGCCGCAGGCGGCCCCGGTGGCGCGGACGCGGCGCTTGAGGTCCTCCAGGGCGGCCTCCTTCAGCGGGTTCGGCTCGTGGGCGAACCGGCCGGAGCGTTCGAGGTTCAGCGACTCGATCTCGACGATGAACTCGCGGAGGAGGCTGGGCACCCACTTCGATGCCATGCCGTTGGAGGCGTCCAGGACGATCTGCATCGGCTTAATCGCGCCGGCGAACTTCTTGACGTGCAGCAGGTACCCGCTGGAGATGTCCTGGTGCCGCAAGGGCCCCACGGGCTGGGCGTCGGTGTCCTCGATGCCGGCGGCAATCTCCTTGATTACCTCCAGCCCGGAGCCTATCCCCACGGGCACGCATTTCGGCCCGGTGATCTTGAAGCCGTTGTACGTGATGGGGTTGTGGCTGGCGGTGACCTGAATGCCGCCCAGCAACTTCATACTGCCGACGGCGTAGTAGATGGCGGGCGTCTCGATCTCGCCGATAAGGATGGCGCCGACGCCGGCGGCCCGGATGCCCTGGGCCACGGCCTGGCTGAACGGGGCGCTCGTCGGCCGCATGTCGTGGCCGACGGCGATCCACTGGTCCTCGGGCCGGGCGCCTTCGGGCAGCCGGCCGGCCAGGTGCCGGGCCGTGGCGAAGCCCACCTTCCACGCCACCGTCTTCGTGATCTGCGTATCGACCAGGCCGCGGATGTCGTACGCCTTGAAGATGGTATCGAGGTCCACGTCGGGTTCGGGCGCGTCGTCGGCGGGCCCGGCCGTCACCTCGCGCCATTTGCAGGTCTTGCACTTGGGGAAGTGGCGGGTGATGCGGCCGCGGCAGACGGCCTCGGAGATGGCGTACTTCTCGCCGGGGCACTTGCGTTCATCGCTGGGGCTGGGGGGCACGGCAGGTCTCCATCAGGACGGGGACCGTCAGACCTCGAACTTGGGGCTCTGCCCGAGGAACGTCCTCGGGTTGTGCCAGATGACCCGCTCGATGACCGTCTCGGGCAGGCCCATCTGGCGCATGACACCTACGGTGACCAGGACGGCCAGGGGGTCGCTGTTCTCCCAATCGGCGGAGGAGTTCAGGAGCATCCGCTCGGGCCCGAAGTCGCGGATGATGCCGGCCGCCTCTTCAGGCGACAGTTTGCCGGGGTAGACCGTCAGGCCGGTCCAGCACCTGGTTTCCTGGGCCATCTGGATGGTCTCGCGGGTGCAGTGGTCCACGACGCAGAGGTCGCGCGGCGGGTTGAGGTCCGCGATGACGCCCGCGATGATCTCGGTGCCGTGCTTCTTCTCGGCCGCGTGCGGCGTGTGGATGAGGCACAAGAGTTGCCGCCGGGCGGCCATCTCCAGTTGCCGGCGGAACATCTGGATCTCGTTCTCGGTGTTCTTGTTCAGCCCGATCTCGCCGATGCCCAGAACCGTCGGACGGTCGAGGTATGGGTCGATCTGGTCCAGGACCCGGCCGGCCAGGTCCACGTTCTCGCACTCCTTCGGGTTGACAGCCAAGACGCAGTAGTGCCGGATGCCCCGCTTGGCGGCCCGCTGCGGCTCGAACGTGGTCAGGTGGTTGAAGTAGTCGAGGTGGCTCTCGGCGTACATGCGGTCGGTGCCGGGCCAGAAGGCGGGTTCGACGACGGCCACGTAGCCGGTCTCGGCCATGAGGCTGTACTCGTCCGTGGTCCGGTTCAGCATGTGGACGTGCGGGTCGATGATCTTCATACGAGGCCCCGTTGCGGTGTACCCACGGCCGTCCCCCGGAAGGCGGTATGGTAGGCCAAACGGGCCGGCGAATCAAGGCCATCTCTGGCCCGACCGGGCCCTGCCTCTTGCCCGGTCCGGGCCATTTCTTGCCTGGCTTGGCCCCATCTCTGAGCCGCTTCGGGCCCTATCTCTTGCCCGGCGCCGCCGGAACGCGATAATGGGCGAGGGGTGGAGTGTGGATTTCCCCCGGCCGGATGTCGATAACCACTCTGATATGGCGGTTTCTGCGCGGCTCGGACTCCGTGGGCCGCGCCGCAAGTACGTCAGTCAAGGTAGGGCTGTATGGCGAAGGCGGGTGAACCGCTGATCATCGGCGCCGCGCTCGGCAACTGCGCCCACGTGGCCGGCGTCGCCAACTTCCTGCGCCTGGCGGCCGAGGCTGGGTTCCGGACCGTCCTGCTCGGCGCCGCTGTTCCGGTCGAGCGCGTGGTCCAGGCCGTCCGCGACCACCAGCCGGACGCCCTGGCCGTCAGTTACCGCCTGACGCCCGCCAACGGCCGGGCGCTGCTCGAGGCCCTGCTCGAGGCGATGGAGGCGTTCCCGGACGTGGTGCTGCTGTTCGGCGGCACGGCCGGGATGGTCGAGATGGCGGAGGCCACCGGCCGGTTTGCCTTCTGCTTTGTGGGCGAGGAACCCGAGCGCCGCATCCAGAGCGTGTTCCTTCGGCTGCGCGGCGAGCCGGAGCGGGCCGAGGAGGAACTGCACACCGCGCTGGTGCCCATCGGCGAGCGCGTCAGTTCGCTCGCCAAGGTCGGCGGCGACCGGCGGTTCGTGCCGCTGCTGCGGCACCACTTCGGCCTGCCAAGCCTGGAGGAGACCGTTGAGGGCGTCCGCCGGATCGCCGAGTCCGAGGTGCTGGACGTCATCTCGGTCGCGCCGGACCAGAACGCCCAGGAGTTCTTCTTCCGTCCGGACGAGATGGACCCCGCCCTGGACGGGGCGGGCGGCGTGCCTCTTCGCAAACCCGAGGACCTCCGGCGTCTCTACGAGGCCAGCCGCTGCGGGAACTATCCGTACCTGCGCATCTACAGCGGCACGCGGGACCTGCTGAAGTGGGCCGAGATGAGCGTCCGCGAACTCCACAACGCCTGGGGCACCGTCCCGCTGACGTGGTACAGCGAGTTGGACGGGCGGTCGCGCCGGCCGATCGAGACCGCCATTGCCGAGAACCTCCAGGCCA
>JADHXV010000062.1 GCA_016782785.1 Planctomycetota bacterium
GGCAAGGCGTTCGTGGAACTCGTGGCGGACCGCGCCGCCGACGTCGAGGCGCGGTACGGCCTTCGCCTGGTCCTGGCGTCCGCGGTCGACATCGGCGGAGCGGCGGTGACCGATTCACCCGCCGGCCTGCCCGCCGCCGACCTCCTGGCGCACCTCCGCTCCGGCGCGCCCGTGGAACGCTTCGGCGCGTTCGGCCGGCCCGGTGCCGGCGCCGCCGAGACCATCGCCGCCGGCGCCGACGTCCTCGTCGAGGCCACGCCGACGAACCTCACCGACGGTGAACCCGCCCGGACGCACATCGCCGCGGCGCTGGCGCGCGGCATGCAGGTCGTCAGCGCCAACAAGGGGCCCATCGTCCTGGCGTACGGGGAGCTGGCGGCCCTGGCCCGGAAGCACGGGGGCGGCCTGCACATCAGCGCCGCCACGGCCGCCGCCCTGCCCACGCTGGACGTGGCCCGCGTCTGCCTGGCCGGCACGCGCATCCTGTCCGTCGAGGGCATCCTGAATGGCACAACCAACTACATTCTTACACGTATGAGCGCCGAGGGCGCCGCCTACGCCGATGCCCTCGCCGAGGCCCAGCGCCTCGGCATCGCCGAGACCGATCCCTCGAAGGACGTGGGCGGGTACGACACCGCCACCAAACTCGTCATCATCGCCAACGTCGTGTTCGGCGCGTCGCTCGGGCTGGAGGACGTCCCCATCCAAGGCATCACGGGCGTCACGCCGGACGACATTGCCGCGGCGGCGAAGGACGGCGAGGTCATCAAACTGGTCGGCTCGGCCGAGACGGTCGACGGCAAGGTCCGCCTGGCCGTGGCCCCCCGCCGGCTGAAGAAGAACCATCCCCTGGCCGCGGTGAACGGCTCGGAGAAGGCCATCAGTTACCTGACCGACACGATGGACCGCGTGACGGTGAGCGGCGGGAAGAGTTCGCCGGTCGGCGCCGCCGCCGCCATGCTGAAAGACCTGATCAACGCCTTCGCCTGACGGGGGTGGCATGGTCATCCCGCGCAGCGGGTGACCATGGCGCGAGTGGCGGTAGGTCGGGTCAACAGACCCGACATCTCGGGACGCCCGCGCCTGCCGGGTGGCATGGTCACGCTGCTGTTGGCGTGGCCGTGGTGAAACGACCCCCGGCCGGACAAGCCGGCCGGGCCACACGCCCAGCGGTAGGTCGGGTCAGTCGTCCGGGTCCGTGCCCTCGGCCTTCCTGGCCTTGCCGCCGCCCCCGCCCTTGGAGGCGGGTTTGGCGTTCTTCGTCGGCAGACGGGCAGCCAATTGCTTTTTGACGTCGGCGCAGGCCAGGTCCGACGCGAGGTTTGTCCACTCGTACGGGTCGCTCTGGTGGTCGTAGAGTTCCTCGCTGCCGTCGGCGTAGCGGATGTACCGCCAGCGGCCGTCGCGGACGGCGTGATTCATGTAGCCGTGCGTGGTGACGGCCACACCGTCCCAGGCGGCGTCCGGGTCGACCAGGAGCGGCCGCAGGCTCTTGCCCTCGACGTGGCCGGGGATGTCGAGGCCCGCCAGGTCGCAGAGCGTCGGGTAGATGCTCATGAAGTCGACGGGCCGGTCGCACAGGGCGCCGGCCTTCGCGACGCCGGGGGCCACCCAGATCATCGGGGCGCGGGCGGCCTCTTCCCAGAGGGCGAACTTGCGCCAGTGCTCCTTCTCGCCCAGGTGCCAGCCGTGGTCGCCCCAGAGGACGATGAGGGTGTCGGCGGCGTAGCGGCTCTGGGCCAGACCGTCGAGGAGCCGGCCGACGCACACGTCCACATAAGCGATGGTGGCCAGGTACGACTGGACGGCGTCCTTCCATCGGCCGGACTTGAGGAACCGGGCGTGGTCGCCCTCGGGCTTGGCCATGCGGACCCCCGCCGCGGGAACGTCGGCCAGGTCGTTCTCGATGTGCGGCGGCAACTCGATGCCCTCGCGCGGGAACATATCGTAATACTTCCGAGGCACGGCCCAGGGCAGGTGCGGCTTGACGAGGCCGCACGCCAGGAAGAACGGCTTCGCGTGCTTCTTCCCGAATTGCTCGATGCAGTACGTGACGGTGTGCCAGTCGCCCAGGTCGTCGTCCTTCAGGTCCAGCGGCAGCGGTTCGTGGAAGCCCTGGTACTTCCCCGCGCCGCCGCCGGACGGCTTCGGCAGCGGCGGGTACTCGTCCCATTCCGAGGCATACACCGAGGGCAGGCCCTTGTCGGCGCTGCTGTGGTAGGTCTTGCCCATGCCGGCCACGTAGTAGCCGGCCTTTTTGAAGGTGGCGTTGAGGGAGACGCCCTCGGGCACGTGCTGCTTCCAGGTGTCGCCGTTGAGGTAGCACGCGGTCGTGCCCGGCCGCATGCCGGAAAAGAGGGCCGCGCGCGATGGCTCGCACGCCGGGGCCGCACAGTGGGCGTTGGTGAACGAGACGCCCATCTTCGACAGGCGGTCGATGTGGGGCGTGCGGACCTGCTTGTTCCGCCCGGTGTAGCCGACCCAGTGGTTGAGGTCGTCCACACAGATGAAGAGCACGTTCGGCCTGGCGCGGGCGCCCTCTCGGGCTCCGGCGCCCGGCGCGCCGCCGAGGCGTCGCGGCAGAAGCGCGGCGGCGGCAGAAGCCGCGGCCGTTTGCAGGAAACGTCGTCGGTTCATCGTCGGCACTCCTCTTTCACACAGGCCGCGACCGCGTGTCAGGACGGCCGGGGCTTCGCGTCCGGGTTCCGCGTGGGCGCCAGTGCGCCGACGCGTTTGCGCCAGTCGACCAGGAGTCCGTGCAACTGGCGGGCCTTCTCGGGCATCCTGGCCGCCAGGTCCGTCGTCTCGCCGAGGTCGTCCTCGAGGTTGTACATTTCCAGATGTCCATCCTCGAAGTACTCGAGCAGTTTCCAGTCGCCGGCCCGGACAGCGCCGACCGGCGACGTGGTCGCGTAATAGTGCGGATAGTGGAAGAAGAGGGCCTCGCGGCCGAGGCGGGCGGCGGGGTCCTTGAGGAGCGGCACGAGGCTCAGGCCGTCGGGCGCCGCATCGCCCAGGGCCGACGCCGGCACGCCCGCCACCTCGGCGAACGTCCGGAACAGGTCCATGCAGACGACCGGCTCGTCGCAGACCGCGCCGCGCGGCCCCGCGCCCGGCCGGCGGATGATAAGCGGCACGCGGATGCCGCCCTCGTAGAGCGACGCCTTGCCCGATCGCAGGGGCGTGTTGTCCGTGACGGTGCGCTTCTGATACATGTTGATATAGCCGCCATTGTCGCTCAGGAAGACGACGAGCGTGCGGTCGGCCGCGCCCCGTTCCTCCAGGTGCCGGAGGACGCGCCCCACGTTCTCGTCCAGCGTGTGGATCATGGCGGCGTACTCGGCGTTCTGGTGCCGGAGACCCGGCCGCAGTTTCTGCCGGTAGCGCTCGACCAGGTCCGGCTTGCCCTCGATGGGCGTGTGGGCGTTGTGGAACCACAGGTTGAGGAAGAACGGGCGGTCGCCGGCCTCATCGACCAGACGCAGGGCCTCGTCCGTGAGCCGGTCGGTCAGGTACTCGCCCGGCTTGCCGAGGCCCAGGCCCGGCACGTAGCGGAACTCGCGGTACCGCTTCGAGCCGCTGAATGGATGGAAGAACGTGTCCGGGGCGCCCCAGTGCGTGCCGCCCACGTTGACGTCAAAGCCGTGCGTCTCGGGCGAACTGTCCCCATCGCCCAAATGCCACTTGCCGACGTGGAGAGTGACGTAGCCGGCGTCCTTGAGGACCTCGGCCACGGTGGTTTCCTCGCGGGGCAGGTTGGCGACGCAGGGCGGCGCCAGGAGCGGCCGGTTGCCGCCCGGCGGCTGCAGCGCCCCTTCGCGCCAGATCGTCATGTGCAACCGGGCGGCGTGTTTGCCCGTCAGGATGGCGGCCCGCGTCGGCGAGCAGACCGACATCGCATAGGCCTGCGTGAACCGGACGCCCTCGCCCGCCAGCCGGTCGAGGTTGGGCGTCTCGTGCAGATCGGACCCGTAGCACCCCAGGTCGGTCCAGCCCACGTCGTCGGCCAGGAGGAACACGATGTTGGGCGGACGCCCGGCGGGTGCGGCCGGGGCGGCCTCGGCCCCGGCGCTCGTGGCGGGCCACAAGGGCGCTCCCCGGCCGACGGCGGCGCCGGCGGCAGCCGCGAGCGCGGCCTTCAGGAAGCCGCGGCGGTCAGTTCCTGACATGGCACGTCCTTTCCGCAACGCGCCGGCACACGATACGCTGTCATTTCGACCGAGGGCCCGAAGGACCCGAGCGGAGAAATCTCGCTGTGAATCAAACAGCGAGATTCCTCGGCTCGCTGCGCTCGCTCGGAATGACAAACCCCGCGGGCGGCCGGCCCGTGCCGCGCTACTTCGCCTCGCCCAGGCACAGCATCTTGCCGTCCAGGGTGGTGACGTACAGGCGTCCGCCGGCGGCGGCCATGCCGTCGAAGACGGGCGGCGACCCGAGGGCCACCTCGGCCTGTTTCTTTCCGTCGCGGGCCGAGATCACCCACAGTGCCGCGCCCTTCTTGCCGGCGAGGCTGTCGGCGTGGGCCTGGAGCGCGGCTTTGGTCTTCGGATCGTCCAGGTTCATGAACGCCCACGTCTGGTCCACGAGGGCCGGCGGACCGGCGGCGACCAGCGCGTCGCCCGCCAGGACCAGCGCGTGCGCCTCGATCGGCGGCCGCTCGACCGACCACCGGTACTCGGCGGCGCTCAACTCCGACCGCTGGTACCCCTCCCGCAACTTCCAGTCGGAGTGGAACCCCTTGGGCTTGCCCTCTTCG
This sequence comes from Planctomycetota bacterium, assembly GCA_016782785.1. Taxonomy (GTDB): domain Bacteria; phylum Planctomycetota; class Phycisphaerae; order FEN-1346; family FEN-1346; genus BS750m-G62. The sequence goes on from JADHXV010000062.1 coordinate 4,757, forward strand.
GTGACGACGGCAATGGCCTTCCGATAATTCTCCGGCGAGGGGAACCTCGCCGCCGCAAAGAACCTGTATTGATACGACGTTGAGTTGATCTGAAACGCCGGCTCCCGGCCGAAACCGAACACCGTGTCGGCGCTGAAGACGAGCAGTCGGCCCGCGGGGGCGTACCACGCCGGCTCGCACCACTGCTCGAACCCCGCCGGATACCCGTGCAGGCCGACGATGCCCCGGCCGTACATCCAGTACGACCGCGAGAACCACGCGTCGTCCAGGAACCCCGTGCGCGAGAACAGGTGGGCGTCCTCCCCGACCTGGTCGTTGGCGCGCTGCGGTGTGGTGTCGCCCTGGCGGCCCTCGAGGTCGAACGCCTGCGACCGCAGGTAGACGTACCGGCCGTCGCTCGAGAGGATGTCGGGCAGGGCCACCGGCATGTCGGTGCAGCCCTTGAGTTTTTCGTGGAGCGCGCGGGCGGCCTCGCGGTCGCCGTAATCGATGACGGTCTCGGAGAGTTTGCGGCCGGTGGCCGGGTCCAGCCGCAGCAGCCGCAGGCCGCCGTCGAGGAACGCCGACCGGCCCGCCACCGCCCAGGCCACGCCGTCCTGCACGAGGACGTTGCCGACGGCCGGCCAGACCGATTCGACCTGCTCGAAGGCGACGATGTTCCGCTCGATGGGGGCCGCCCGGAACCGCCACGCCAGGACGCCGTCGGAGGCGCGCACGGCGTAAATCCAGCCGTCGGCGGACCCGAACAGGGCCAGGCCGGCGTAAATCGTCGGCGGCGAGTCGACCCGGCCGCCCGTCGTGAACGTCCAGAGCAACCGGCCGGAATCGGCATCGACCGCGAACACGGTATGCGTGTCGATGGAGGCCGCGAACACCCGGCCGCCCGCCACGGTGGGGCTGGTCAACCGGCCGCCCAGCGGGGTCTGCCACCGCGCGGCCAGCGTCGCCGGAACGGCTGTGGCCGAGGCGCCGCTACGGGCGGCGTCGCGGCGATAGGTGGGCCAGTCGGCGGCGGGGTCGCCCGCCGGCGCGGCCGCAGCGGCGCCGTAGGCGGGGCCCTTCTCGAGGCGCCCCTCGTCCGGCACGTTCTTCAGGTCCGCCAGCAGGGGCGATTCGGGCGCCAGGGCGTTGAAGCCGAACAGTTTCGCCTCCAGGTAGCAGCCGCAGGCGTGCGGCGGGGCGTAGACCAGGCCGTTCGACGGCATGATGCCGTACAGGCATCCGCCGCGGACCCAGTTGTTGTTGACCCAGTGCCCCGAGTTCACGTCGACAAACTCGATGCCCGTCCGCGAGAGCATGATGTAGCGGTCGGTCGCCTTCGAGCGATGGCACCGGTGATGGAACCAGTACGATTTCTCGTCGGGCGGCGCCTCGGTTTGGGCCTTGCCGGTGCGGAGGTCGCGGCCGGTGACGGTCTGCAGGCCGCTCCACACCTGGCCGCCGATGACGAGCAGGTCGTCGGGCGACTGGTGGCCGCCGGGCCCGTGCGGCGCCGTCCAGAGTTTGCGGCCGGTGGCGGCGTCGAACGCGTGCATGCTCTTCTTCTCGGCGGAGAGCAGCACCACACCGTCGTAGACCACGAGCGACGGGCCGTACGCCGGGCTCAGACTCTTGGCGCACGGAACGGGCGGCGACTGCCAGAGCGGCGCCCCGGTCCGGCGGTTCAGGGCGATGATGCAGTCGCCGTTGTAGGCATAGACCCGCGCCGCATCGGCCGCCAGCGTCAGCGGCGCGATCACGCACTGGCGGGTCCAGAGCGAGCGGCCGCTGTCGGCGTCGATGGCGTGGAGGAGGCGGGCCTGCTTGTCCCACTCGCCCTCCTGGGGCCGGCAGTTGCGCCAGATGTCGGTCTCCTTCGGGCGGAAGTCGTTCAGCCGCGACGGCCCCTGGGTGCACTGCACGAACAGCACGCCCTGGGAGAGAATCAGTTCCTCCGCGAACGGCGTATCCTTGTACGTCCGGACGGTCTCGCCGGTGACGGCGTCGAGGGCCGAGACGGGCGCGTCGATGCCCAGCGTCACGTACACCCGCTGGCCGTCGGTCACCAGGCGCCGGGGCAACTGGTTCGGCCCGCTCTTCAGGGGCCACAGTTGCGTGCACCAGGTTTCGATGGGGCGCTTCCACAGCACCACGCCGCTCGAGGCGTCGCGGGCCACGACGAACCACTCGGACGGAAGCAGGATCGTGGCCTTCGGGCCTTCGTCCATGATGTAGAAGAGGCGGCCGCCGGCCGACACCAGCGACGACATGCTGGCCATGTGATCGTGATGGCGGGCCCATTTCGGGCTGCCCACCCATTGGAGTTGCCGCGGCAGGCCGACCACCTGGTCATGCGACACCGCGTTGTTCGTGGCATCATAGAGGTAATGTGTCCATTCGTCGATGTTCTTGGGCCGCGGCTTGACGGTCTTCGTCCAGCGGTCGCCCTGCCGGACGTACGCCACGCCCTCGGGCGCGAGCACCCGCGTCACCTCGGCCATCGGGACCTGGCCGAGGTCCTCCGCCACGACCAGGTTGACGAGGTTGTCGGCGTACGGCAGGCGGGCCGGATCGGTCCACTGCTGGACCGACACGGGGCCGTACAGGCCGAGCGAACGGATGGCCGCGCGGGCCTTCTCGACGTTGGCCGCGTCCGAGTCCAGGCCGTGGACGAGGTACCCGTCGCCCGCGTGCAAGGCAGCCGTGAGGCGCCCGTCGCCGCAGCCGACGTGGACGACCAGGCCGCCGCGGACGCCGGTCGCGTCCAGAATCTGCCGGGCCTGGGCCTCGGGCGCGGCCACGTCCGCCGCTTGCACCCCGTCCGCAGCGAGGACGCCGGCGGACAAAACGCCGGCCACCAGAAGACGTACGATGTGTCCCTTAGCACGTATCATGCCGTTCCTCCCTCGTCTGTACGCTGGACTTGTTCGTGCCGGCCACAGTATACGCGGTTCGGAGCGGCGTTGCCAAGCCTTGGCAGGAGGAAGCGGAGCGTCGCGGGTGCGGCGGAGGCACACTTGCGGCCGGCGGCGCGAAGGCGCCGGGCGAACGCGAGGGGCACGTCTTCGTGCACGAGACGACCGAGCCCCTCGCAACGGGAAAGAAAGCCCCCGCCTTCCGGCGGGGGCTGGTTGGTTCGTCATCCAGTCAGGCCTGCCGCAGATACGAATCGGACAGGGCCGGCCAGAGGTGTGACCTACCCGCGTTTGCGCTTCAGCGCGAGGCCCAGGCCGCCGAGGGCCACCAGCGCCAGCGTGGCCGGTTCCGGCGTCGGAGCAGGCATGCCGCCGCCCACACCCAGCGGCCCCGTGCCGCCCAGCGTCTGGCCCGCGTGCGCCAGCCACGTGTTGTCCATCACGTTGTAGTCGTTGAAGTCGACCACGCCGTCGTAGTTCAGGTCACCCTCCTGCCAGTGCTTGCCGGTCGTCACACCGCTCAGGAACGTGTTGTCGATGATGTTGTAGTCGTTGAAGTCCACCACGCCGTCCAGGTTGATGTCGCCGTACCAGGCGTACTTGACCAGGACGCTCGTGGCGTCGACCGGCTCGCCCTCGAGGTTGGTCTTGCCGCCGCCGGGGCCGGCGTTGTCGAAGGTCGCCAGGGTGGTCGACTGGTCGCCGCTGGCCGCCGCGGCGCTCGACTGGATGCCCGGGCCGTCCCAGTAGTGCAGCGGGCCGTCCTGGAAACCGGACTTGACGAGGGCTTCGATGGCCAGGAACTCGGTGCTATAGTCGCCGGTGGGCGGGGTGGTGTAGTCGACGATGAGGTTGCCGGTGGTCAGGTCGAGGACGGCATCCGTGCCGAGGGCCAGGGCCTTGGTCCGGTTGTTGGTCTCGCCGGTCGTCAGTTGGGCGCCGGCGCCGAGGTTGACGGCGTCGAGATTGTGGAAACCGCCGGCGGCGGTGTGGCCGAACGAGACGCCGGCGGCGACGTTCAGCGTGCCGCTCGCGCCTTCGATCATACCGATGCCCGTGCTGTTCGCGCCGACGTTCAGCATCGCGCCGGCGGCCAGGGTGATATCGCAGATGTCGTCCATGGCCCCGGTGTTCAGCGTGACGCCGGCCGCCAGGTCCAGCGCGGACGTGGGGCTGGTGCCGGCGATGCGGCCGATGGTGCTCGCGCCTCCCGCCAGCGCCAGGGTGCCGCCCAGGGCGACCAGCGGCACGTCAACGACGCGGGCGGCGGTGAGCGAGGCGCCTTCGGCCACGTGGATGGAGGAATGGCTCTCCCCGGCGAGGGCGTTGAAGTTGTCGAGCACCTGGCTGGGCGTCAGGACCATGGCGTCGTAGTAGCGGACGATCGCCAGTTGGCCGAAGAAGTCGCCGGTGGCGCCGGTCGGCGAGGCGGCGTTGACGGTCCCGAGGCCGGCACCGTTGTTGCCGGTCCAGTCGGCCACGGCGGTGTTCGTGGCCTCGTCCACCTTGACGCCGTCGAAGTACAGCGTGATGCGGTCGGTCGTCGTGCCGTTCTCGTCCATGTCGAATGTGGCGACCAGTTGGTGCAGACCGGAGGTCGTGCCCGAAGGAAGGGTGTACGTGGCCGTCATGTTGTTGCCGCTGTCGCGGACGTGGTAGCTGAGCGCATCGTCGGACAGCCAGATCTGGAGGCCGTCGGTGCCGCCGCCGGTCTCGAGAAGGATCTTGTCGCCGACGAGGTCGGCCGGCCGGAAGATGATCTCGAACGAGCAGTCGTCAAGGCCCAATTGGCCGTTGCCGAAGTCCTCCATCAACTCGAAGGACACCGTGGTGGCGATGGCGGCGTTGAAATCATAGGCATGAGTCACTTCCAACAGCATGGGGTCCGAGACGGCGCTGGGCGTCTGGACGCCGTTCGTGAAGGTCCAGGTGCGGTTGGCGGTGACGTTCAGGGGCGAGCCGGCCCAGTACGACTCGAAGAGGTTGTCGCCGGCAGGGTCCTGGTCCGCCTCCCAGTTCAGATCGGGCTGCAGGACCTGGCCCGTGACCACCGACACGTCCTGCACCACGACGTCGCCGCTGGTGACCTGAAGAACGCCGTCGCCGGTCAGATTGATCGGGCCGTTATACGTGCTCGGCCCGCCGGCGGCGATGTCGAGCGTGCCGGCGATGGTCGTCGCGCCGGTGCCCGTATAGGCGCCGCCGACCGCGGCGAACGTCACCCCCTGAACCACCGCGAACGTGCCCTGAACGTCCAGGGTGTCGACGGTACCGTTGCCGGAAGCGGTCACGGCGGCGTTGGGTCCGACCACGAGGGTCCCGTACGCGCCGCCTCCGCCGCCCGCGCTGTCGTGGACCGCGCTGAGGCTGGTGCCGCCCTCGGCGAGCGTCAGCGTGCCGCCCAGGTTGACCTCCGACAGGTTGACAAGGGTGCCGGTGGTGAGGCCTGCCCCCGGCAGGATGGTCAGCGTGGAGCCCGGCACGGCCGTGACCGACCCGAAGACGGTCGTCGGCGTGGTGCCGTCCGGGTACTCGATGTGCTCGAGACTCAGCGTGCCGCCGGCGCCGGTCAGCGTGGCATCGGCCGGCACCTCGGTCGGAATCGATTCGCCGAGTTGGAGGCCGGCGGCGTAGTACGTCTGGCCGGCGGGGAGGACGAGCGTGGCGCCGTCGAGCAGCGTGAAGTCGACGAGGGCCTCGTCGGCCGTGTTGTCGCTGGCCTGGATTTCCACCTCGGCCCCGCCGCTGACGGTCACCAGGACCGTCCCGTCGTAGATCGGGTCGGGCAGGTTCGCCTTCTCGCCGACGGCCGAGTCGTCCGCGAAGACCAGCCGGCCGTCCTCCACGTACACGTCGAACATGTAGTTCTCATCGCCGGTCTCGCCGGGGTCGCCGTCGCCCCAGTCGCCCGGCTTGCCGCTCATGACGACCGTGTTCGGTCCGACCTTGCGGAAGATGTCGGCGGCGACGGCGCCGTAGTCGACGACGGTGGTATCCGGCCCGCCGGCGACGATGCCGCCGCCGATGACCACCTCGAACGCCGGGCCGTTGTAGCCGCCGTACGGCTCCTGGGGGCCCCAGAGTTCCGCCACGTCGGCCTCGGTGACGGTGCCGCCGTTTCGGCTGATGCCGCCGCCCTGCATGTCGAAGAGGCCGCTGCCGCCGAAGGCGCTCGGGCCGAGACCGGTGATGTCGGCGTCGCCCAGGTCCAGGCCACCGGTCGGGTAGAGCACGACCGTGGCGGCATCGTCGATGGCCGAAAGGGCGTCGCCGTGAAGGGCGTCGGGGCCGGCGGCGATGGCGGCGTAGCCGTCGAGGCGGATGTCGCCCGTGACGCTGGCGAAGCGGTCGTCGCCCTGGAGGACGACGGTGCCGGCATGTGTGATGTCGTCCGGGCCGCTGCCGCCGAACGCCACGCCGATCTGGACGTGGGTCGGGTCGGCGCCGGGGGCGCCGTCGTGATTGACGTCGATCAGGCCGTCCGGGGCCACGGTCAGCGTGCCGCCGCCGCCGCCCAGGTAGTACGTGTCGTCGTACGGCGTCAGGGTGCCGGAGAAGGTGTGATTGCCGTCGCCCACGTGGGCGGCGCCGAGCCGGATGGACGGGCCGAACATGGCGATGGGCGAGGTGGTGTCGGCGCCGATGGCGATGCAGCCGTCGGAGGCCGAGAAGTTCACCTCGTCGTACGCGTGGTCCGCCGCCACGCTGTACGCTGCCTTGTTGTTGATGAGAACATACGCCGGCCGCCGTGTCGGGTCGCCGATGACCGTCAGGCCGTCCAGGCCGGCGTCGCCGTAGCCGCGGTACGTGCCGCAGGTCAGGGCGTCCACGCCGATGGCGCCCACGTCGAGGCGGAGCGTGCCCGGGCCGAGCACCGTGAGGTCGTACGGCCCGCCGCCGTCGTCGGTCACGTCTCCCGAGACCACGACCGTGCCTTCGGCCACGGTCCAGGTGCGATTGTCGGTCAGGGCGATGCCGAGGGGATGGCTGAACGTCAGGGTGTCGTCGGCGGCAAAGGTCATGTCGGCCGCGTCCGTCACCGCGCCCGTGACGGTGCAGGAGCCCGTGGCCCGGACGGCGCCTCCGCCCAACGTGACGGCCGAGCCGACCGTCGTGGCGCCCAGGTCCAGGACCGCCGCGCTGCCCGTCAGGACGACCGCGGGCGGCGTCGTGGCGGACGCCAGGCCGTACGGGCCGACCCGCAGTTCCCCCGCCACCGTCAGCGTGCCGGTGACGTTGTTCGGCGCGGCGGGGTCGGCGTTGGCGAGGACGAGGACGCCGCCGGCCTCGACGTTCGAGCCGCCGTCGCCCGGCGCCACCAGGTTCACCGCCTGTGCGGCGGTGCCGAGGCGGCCGGAGAGCGTGAGCGTGCCGCTGTTGATGTCGAAGGCCAAGTCGCGCGTGGCGCCGACGAGGACGGCCGAGACGTCGGCCGAGATCATGCTGGCGCCGTCCTGGGGGATGGCGGCGGCGGAGTCGTGCTCGATCTCGGCGGCCGTCGCGCCGTCGCCCAGCAGGAGGTAACCGGGGGGCGCCAGTTCGAACTGGCTGCCCACCGCGTCCGAGATGTTGTTGAAGTCGATCTTGGCGGCCGCCGTGTAGATGCCTGCTACATCGACCACGAAGCCTGTCGCGACGCCGGGGTCGAAGACCGCCCCGTCGCCGGCCGTGGGCACGATGTTGGTCGCCCAGTTCTCGGGGCGCGACCAGTCGCTGGGCGATACGGCATCGTCGCCTTCCCACGTGTAGTCGGTGGCCAGCGCGCCCGGCGCGGCGCCGAACAGCGCAAGGACCACAATCGCCGCGGCCAGCCCCGGCGACCTGCGCGTTCCATACGTATGCATCGTCTAATCCCTCGACTGGCGAGTCCGCACGCCGCCGGATTGGCGTGTGCGAATATATCTAACCATCGGCGCGCCGGAAGGCACGCTCCGGTATCGCGTTACCTCACCCCTGGGCACCGTCACGGAGGGTCGCTTGGCATGCTCGTACCCATACAGGCCTTCTCTGCCGATAGGCATCCCCTGCCTGGCACGGATTCGGCGTGGCGCGTGACGGCACGCGACAGGCGGCGTGGACCCGAACTCGGCCCGCCCGGGTCGATCGTCTCTTTACTATACCCCCAAAACCGCCGAGGTCAAATCCCGCGGTGCATCTTGCGTTGAAACACCCCTGGCCAAAGCCCCCCTCTTGCCAAGGCTGCGCCGTTTAGCAGGTGAGAGCCCTCGCGCAACGCCCGCCGGGGCTCATGCGAACCAGCGGCAAGCGCCTTGGGAAAACGCGCGAGGAGAAGCCTCCCCCGGCAACCGCCCTCGGCGACCCTCAAGGTTTTGCCGACGCGACGCCCGCCGGCCGACTCATGCGCCGCGCTTCCGCCGCTGGCGTCCCAGCAGGCCCAGGCCGCCCAGGGCCACGAGCGCCAGCGTGGCCGGCTCCGGCGTCGGGGAAGGCGTGCTGCAGACCAGCGTCTGGCCCGCGTGCGCCAGCCACGTGTTGTCCATCACGTTGTAGTCGTTGAAGTCGACCACGCCGTCGTAGTTCAGGTCGCCCTCCTGCCAGTGCTTGCCCGTCGTCACGCCGCTCAGGAACGTGTTGTCGATGATGTTGTAGTCGTTGAAGTCCACCACGCCGTCCAGGTTGATGTCGCCGTACCAGGCGTACTTGACCAGGACGCTCGT
>JADHXV010000063.1 GCA_016782785.1 Planctomycetota bacterium
GCCGCGTATAACCGTGTAGGAGGCGGGGGGGCCCGGGCGTTTTTTTGTTGACAGAATCGCCCCCCCAACCTAGGGTTAGCGACACGTTGGCACGCACCCGCCCGGCGATACCGGCCGCGCCGTCCGTGCCCGCGCCGTCCCCTCGGGGCCAGGGTATCGTCTGAATCGGAGGTGAATTGATGGCCAGGCGAATGATTCGCGCCCAGCGGTCCAGTCCGTACCTGCTTTATCTGGTCATTGCGTTCGCCATCCTCACGGTGGCCGGGTGGATCTTCGGCGCATGGATGTACAGCAAGCAGAACCAGACGCTGCGGCACGTGTTCGGCGAGGCCAAGCTCCAGGCCACCCAGGACATCGCGGTCCTCTGGAACGAGACCCGCGAGGAGTACCGCGACGACGGCGACACGCTCATCCAGGTCATCAAGGCCAAGGAAGCGCAGGCCAACACCTACCGCAAGGAAATCCAGCGCCTGACGGAGCGCCTGGCGGGCGACCCGTTCTCGAACCAGTATGGCGAGGCGTTGCGCCAGAGCGTCAGCGACGTCCTCAAGGCCACCAACGACATCCTCATCCAGACCGAGCAGGAACTCCAGCAGAGCCTGGAGGTGGGCGGCGACGTGCCGCGCGCCGACATCAAGCCCACCACCATGGTCGCCGCCATCCGTTCGCTGGTCCAGCGCACGAGCGCCCTGGTGCTCCAGATCAAGGAACACCAGAGCACCATCGACAGCCTGAACGCCCAGATCAAGGGCGTGGAGAGCGAACTGGCCGCCGCCAAGGGCGAACACAAACGCCAGGTCGAGCAACTCCAGAACGAACTCAATGACGAAAAGAAACGCCTCGCCGAGGCCCGCCAGAGCGCCGAAGACCTGGCCCAGCGCCTCAAGGAAGACCAGCAGCGCCTCCAGGACCGGATGCTGATCGATCGCCGCCAGTGGGATACCGAACGCGACGTCTTCAAGCGCGAACGGATGAAACTCCAGAACCATCTCAAGGACCTGGGGCAAGTGGTCGCCGAGTTCCGCAAGGTGCCCACCGAAAGCGGCGTCGACGGCCACATCGTCAGCATCGGCGAACAGGGCGGCGTGGCGTATGCCGACCTCGGCAAGGGTGACGGCATCCTGCTCGGCATGCCGTTCTCGATCTTCAGCCCGAACGAACTCGGCAAGACCGAGCCCCAGCCCAAGGCCCACGCCCGCGTTCTCAAGATCATGGACAACGCCTCGGAACTGCGCATCTACGAAACGCAGGGCGAGAACCCCGTCGTGGCCGGCGACGTCCTCCACAACCCCGTCTACGACCGCCTGCGCCGCATGCGGTTCGTCCTGGTCGGCAAGATGGACCTCGACGGCGACAGCATCGACGACAGCGAGGAACTCAAGGCCCTCATCCAGACGTTCGGCGGACGCATCGACGAGGAACTCACCGTCCAGGCCGACTTCCTGGTCGTCGGCGAAGAACCGCCCGTCCCCGCGCCGCCCAGCCAAGGCGCCCCGCCCCAGGTCGTCAACGAGTACGAACAGCAGCGGGGCAAGTTCCTCAAGTACACCGAGTTCAAGGCACGGGCCGAGAACTTCGCGATCCCCATCCTGAACCTCAACCGGTTCCTCGGGCTCGTGGGCATCGCCGGACAGGGGTAGCGCGGTCCGGCACGCAGGAACGATACGGCGCGGCGGCCTTCGAGGGCCGCCGCGCTTTTCCATGTATGGCACCAACGCTCAGCGGAGATGACCCATGCAGATCACTCGGCGCGTCCGAAACATCGAGCCCTCCATGACCCTGGCCACGAGCGCCAAGGCCAAAAAAATGAAGGCCGCCGGCATCGACGTCGTCAGTTTCGGCGCCGGCGAGCCCGACTTCCGGACCCCCGACCACGTCTGCGAGGCCGGCATCCGGGCCATCCGCGACGGCCATCACGGCTATGTCGTCCCGGCCTCCGGCCTGCCCGAACTCAAGGCCGCCGTCGCCGATTACCTGGCCCGCCAGTGCGGCCTTACGTACTCGCCCGAGCAGATCGTCATCACGACGGGCGGCAAGTACGCCCTGTTTCAGGCGTGCCTGGCCGCACTCGAGGCCGGCGACGAGGCCATCCTGCCCGCCCCGTACTGGGTGTCGTACCCGGAGCAGATCCGCTTCGCGGGGGCCGAGCCGGTCGTCGTCCACGCCGGCGCCGAGGCGGGCTTCAAGATCACGCCCGACCAGTTGGCCGATGCCCTCACGGAGAAGACGCGCGTGCTGGTGCTGAACTCGCCCTCGAACCCGACGGGCGTCGTGTACACGCGCCAGGAACTTGCCGCCCTTGCCGAGGTCGTCAACGGCCGCAACGTCTGGGTCTTCTCCGACGAAATCTACAACGAACTCGTCTACGACGGGGTCGAGACGGCGTCGTTCGCCGCGCTCGCCCAGGGCCTGGCCGAGCAGACCCTCACCTTCGGCGGCGCCTCGAAGACGTGGGCCATGACAGGCTGGCGCATCGGCTGGGTCGCCGGGCCGAAGGACATCATCGGCGCCATCGGCCGGCTCCAGGACCAGTCGACCTCAAACCCCACCTCCATCTCGCAGTACGCCGCCCTGGCCGCCCTCACGGGCCCAGAGGAGCCCACGCGGGCCATGTACGACGCGTTCGACACGCGCCGCCGCTACATGATCGAGCGGATCGAGGCCATGGCCGGCGTCCGCTGCGTCCGCCCGCAGGGTGCGTTCTACGCCTTCCCGGACTTCAGCGCCCACTACGGCCGCGTCCTGGGCGAGGGCGTCCGGGGACCGAAGAGCGTTGCCTTTGCCGAGAAGATCCTGGAGGAAGCGAAGGTGGCGGTCGTGCCCGGCGCGGCCTTCGGCGACGACGCGTGCGCGCGGCTGTCGTTCGCCACGAGCCTGGAACAAATCGAGAAGGGCCTGGACCGGCTGGAAGCGTTCCTGGCGGGGTAACACCGCCGTCGAGCCGCGACCGGAAGGTCGCGGGTACGTTCGAATGGCGACGCGATACTCGCACTGCCATTCGAACGTACCCGGCTGCTTCCGCAGCCGGCTCGAACGGCGCGGCGCTCCGCACCGCCGCCGTTGTTTCACCATTCGGCATTCATCATTCTTCGTTCATCATTGTTGTTGACGTCATCTGCCCCTACGCCTGCATCGCTTTGACAATCAGTCCGCACACCCGCGGCGCGAGGACCGAGACGTCGAACTCGCGCTCGACGCGGCGCCGCCCCGCCCGGCCCAGCCGTTCGCGCAGCGCCACGTCGCCCACCAGCCGGCGGAGCCCCTCGACCCACGCCTCGGCCGTCGCCGCGTGCAGGCCCGTCTCCTCGGGCCGGACGTAATCGGCGTTGACGCCCACCGGGCTGGCCACCACCGGCAGCCCCGCCGCCATGTACTGGAGCACCTTGAACCCGCATTTGCCGCGCGTGTACGGCGTGTCGGGCAGCGGCGCGATGCCCACGTCGCACTCGGCCAGCAGGCGGGCCTCGGTGGCGAGGGACCACGGCATGTTCTCGACCGCCAGGCCCGGCACCGCCAGGGCCTCGTCGGCGATAACTCGCAGGTGGATGCCCTGCACGTGCTTGCCCACGGCCTCCAGCGCCGGCCGAAGCGCCTCCAGTTGCTTCAGGGTGCTGCGGCTGCCGATCCAGACCAGCCGAAGGCCGCTCCAGGTGGCGTACGACGACTTCGCCGGATAGCGGCGGACGTCGAGGCCGGTGGGCACGACCTCGACCCACGCGGCGGCGAGGCGGCTGGCGTGCTCGGCCAGCACGGGGCTGCCCGCCAGCACCAGTTCCGCGTGCCGCATCGTCCGCACGAACCGCCGAAGCCGGCCGCGGTGCAGTTGGTCCGGCTCGCTCGACTGGAACATCAACGCGTCGTCGAAGTCGTAGATGAGCGGGATGCGGGTCCAGTGCGGCCCGACGGCCCAGCCGTCCCACCGCGTCAGGGTCTTGCGATGGAGCAGGATCGCGTCGGCGTCCAGGGCCCGGCGGAACTGCTTGCGCCGGCCCCACGCGCCGGGGGCCAACGCCTCGACCTCCGGCTCCACGCCGTGGGCCCGCAGTGGCTCCAGGTACGCCTCGATGCGCTGGCGAAACGGCGCTCCGTCGCGATGACGGGTCAGAATCTTCAGATGGTTCGGCATGTTGCGCCCTCCGCACAAACCCAAACGAGCCGCGACCGTAAGAGCCTGCCCTGAGCGAAGCCGAACGGGTCGGGGGTACGTTCGAATGGCGATGCGACGCTCGCACTGCCGTTCGAACGTCCCCGGCTGCTTACGCAGCCGGCTCGAACGCGCGCTACGGCATCGGCACGCCGATGTCGGCCAGGACCACCCGGCCGGTGTACGCCTCGGCGCTCTCGGCCGCAAAGCCTTTCTTGATGGCCGCCATCGTCACGGTCGCCTTGGCCATGACCGCGTCGCCGAGCGGCCGGCCGGTGTCGGCGTCCAGGCCGCTCGGGATATCGATGGCGAAGACGTCGGCGTGGTCGCGGGCGTCGTTGACGGCCCGGATGATGCCGGCCAGCGGCTCGCGGACCGCGCCCTCGGCGCCGGTGCCCAGCAGACCGTCGACGATGACGTCGGCCACCTCCAGCACCTGGCGGACGCGGGCGAGGACCGCGTCATCCGGGGCGTCGAGGATTTCGAGGTCGGCGTCCATGGCCTCGAGGATCCGCAGGTTCGTTCCGGCGTCACCCGCCACCTGGTCGCGGGGGCCGATGAGCAGGACCTTCGCCGCCACGCCGTACATCGCCAGGTGCCGGGCCACAACGAACCCGTCGCCGCCGTTGTTGCCGCGGCCGGCCAGGACGACGACGTGCGGCATGGGTTCGAGGCCGACGTCCTCGCGGACGACCTCGGCAATCTGGCGGCCGGCGTTCTCCATCAGGACGATGCCCGGCACGCCCAGGTCGTCGATGCAGTACCGGTCGAACGCGCAAATCTGGTCGCGGGTGCGGATGGGTTGGTCGGGCATGATGCCCCTCGCTTTCGTGGTTGGGCGCGGCGCCACCGCGCGCCGGCGCTACCGGCTAGCCGCGCCTCTGCGCGCGGCGCCCTTTTCGAGCCGGCTGCGGAAGCAGCCGGTCACGTGCGATGCGCGTGGCACGTGCCATGCCGGTCGAACGTGACCCGCCGCTTCCGCGGCGGGCTCGAACAACGCGCGCCTTGAACGGCGCAAGGCGCGGCCGGCTCGACAACGTCACATCACCTGCTCCAGCAGGCCGACGACGTCGTCGCCCGTCACGTCGCGCGGGTTCGCCTTGGTTGAGCCGCTCTCGAGCGTCTCGTCGGCGATGGCGGCGAAGTCGGCCCGCGCGAGGCCGTACTCGGTCAGCCGAAGCGGCAGACCGCACGCCACCAGCAGGGCCTGAGCGTAGCCGACCGGGTCGCCGCCCAGCAGGCCGTGCAGCGTCTCGAACTTGTGCGGGGCGGCCGGGCGGTTGAACGCCAGCGCCGCCGGCAGCAGCACGCCGCACACCAGTCCGTGCGGCACATGATACCGGACGCCGATGGGATGAGCCATCCCATGCACGACGCCCAGCCGCGCGTTCGAGAGGGCGAGGCCCGCCATCGCGCTGCCCCACGCGGCCGCGGTCCGGAGCTCCAGGTCCTGGCCGCGCGTCACGACCGCCGGCAGGGCCTTCGCCAGTTCCTCGGCCGCCCGGAGCGCGATGGCCTCGGTCATCGGCGTCGCGTGACGCGACAGGTACGACTCGATCGCCTGGACCAGGGCGTCCACGCCGCTCATCGCCGTCACCTGCGGCGGACACGAGCGGGTGATCTGGGGGTCGACCAGGGCGACCGCCGGCACGAGCGACGCGTCGCGGATGCTCGCCTTGTACCCCTTCGCGCGGTCGCTGATGACGCCGTTGTTGGTCATCTCGCTGCCCGTACCGCTGGTGGACGGCACCGCGACGTTCGGGATGCCGGGGCGCGCAATCTCGGCCCCCTCGTGAAACGCGCGGGTGGGCCGGTCCTCGTGCATGAGGCCGGCGGCGACCTTGGCCACGTCCATGGCGCTGCCGCCGCCCAGGCCGACCGCCACCTCCGCCCCGCGCTGCCGGAGCACCTCGCGGCAGCGGTCCACCGTGGTGACGTCGGGTTCCGGCTCGACCTCGTCGAAGACGGCCGTCTCGATGCCGGCCTCCCGGAGCGCGTCGACCGCGCGGCCGGTGATGCCGGCCTCGGCCAAGGCGCTGCGGCCCGTGACGACGACCGCCCGCGCGCCCAGCGGCCGGGTCGCCTCGCCCAGCGACTCGAGCGCCCCGACGCCGAAAACGAACGAGCCGGGCATGCGGAACGTGGATGTCGGCACGGGGCCTCCTTCTTTATCGCGGCGCGCGGCGCCGCTTTCGAGCGCGTTGGCGCGCTGCCGTTCGAGCCCCGACCGGAAGGTCGGGGGTACGGTCGAAACACCAAACGCTCTTGCCTGGCAAACATACCCGCGACCTTATGGTCGCGGCTCGACCGCTCGCTCGCGCTCGCGGCTAGCGGAGGCGTGCCCGCGAGGCGCGCCCGCGCGCTCGTATCAACGCGATTATACCGGCGCACGCGCATCGCCTGCAACCTCGCGGTGCTGACACCTCGCGACACAATGCGCGGCGGGTACGGAGACCCGCCGCGCGAGGCACCACCTCGCGATGCCGGCGCCGCGCGGCGTTGACTTGGCCCCGAGGGGGGCCTATGATGCCGCCCTAGTCGCAGCCGCTCATGCAGCCGAGGCCGCGGCCGCCCGCGAGGTGCCCTTTGGCGAAGGTGGTCTATCGCGTGACGTTCGAGCCCGACGGCCGGACCCTGGAGGTGCCCGCCGGCCGGACGCTCCTGGAGGCCGCCCAGGCGGCCGGCGTCCAACTCGAGGCGCCGTGCGGCGGCCGGGGCACGTGCGGCGGCTGCCGCGTCCTCATCCCGGACGACCCGCCCGCGCCGTCCGAGGCCTGCCGACGGGTCCTCTCGGGCGAGGAAATCGGCCGGCGGCTCCGCCTGGCGTGCCAGGTCCGCGTGCGGCGCGACCTGTGCGTCGTCATTCCCGAAGAGGCCCGCCGCCGCGACCAGGTGATCCTGACCGAGGGCGTGGCGTTCGACGTGCCCCTTCGCCCCAACGTCCGCAAGGTGGCCGTCCGCGTGCCCGAGCCGTCCGTGACGGACCAGCGTGCCGACGCCGACCGGCTGCTCGACGCCCTGGCCGAGGCCGGGCTGGACGGCCTGACGGTCGGCCCGGCGATGCTCCGCGAGTTGCCGCGGCGGCTGCGGACGCTCGACTTCCACCCGGCGGCCGTCGTCGTCGGCCGCGAGGTCGTCCACCTCGACCGGCCCACCGCCGTCGACGCGTGCTACGGCCTGGCGCTGGACGTCGGCACGACCACGCTGGTCGGGTACCTGGTGAACCTCGTCAGCGGCGAGACGGTGGCGGTGGCGAGCCGCGCCAACCCGCAGGCGGCCTACGGCGACGACGTGATCGCCCGCATCGAGTACTGCGGCCGGCAGAAGACGGGCGCGCGGACGCTCCAGGCCCTGGTCGTCGACGCCCTGAACGAGATCCTGGCCGAGGCCTGCCGGCGCGCCCACGTCAAACCGGCCGCCGTGTACGAGGCGGCGATGGTCGGCAACACCACGATGAACCATCTGCTGCTCGCGCTGCCGGTGGACGCGATTGCGCGGGCGCCATTCGTGGCGGCGTCGGCGTCGAGCCACTCGGTCCCCGCGCGGAGCGTGGGCCTGAAGATCCACCAGCGCGGCCGGCTGTACACCGGGCCGCTGATCGCCGGCTTCGTCGGGGCCGACACGGTCGGCGTCATCCTGGCCACCGGCATGCACGCGGCCGAGCGCCTGACGCTGGCGATCGACATAGGTACCAACGGCGAAATCGTGCTCGGCACGCGCGAGCGGCTGCTGGCGTGCTCGACTGCCGCCGGGCCCGCCCTGGAAGGGGCCCGCATCCGCTACGGCATGCGGGCGGCCGGCGGGGCCATCGACCGCGTCGATATCGTGGACGGCCGGGTGACGGTCCGCACCATCGGCGACGAGCCGCCGGTGGGCCTGTGCGGCACGGGCCTCGTGGACGCCGTGGCGGCGCTCGCGGAGGCCGGCGTCATCGACCCGACGGGCCGGATGCGGCCGGCCGAGGCCGTCGCGGGCGCGCCCGACCTGGCCCGGCGCCTCCGCCCGGCCGACGGCGAGCCCGCCTTCGTGCTGGTCGAGGCGGGCGAGGCCTGCTGCGGCCACCCCATCCTGCTGACGCAGCGCGACGTGCGGGAGGTGCAACTGGCGAAGGGGGCCATCGCCGCCGGCGTCCGGACGCTCCTCGACGTGTACGGCGCCGCGATGGACGACGTGGCCGAGGTGCTGCTGGCGGGGGCGTTCGGGAACTTCATCCGGCCCGACCGGGCCCGGGGCATCGGCCTTCTGCCCGACGTGCCGCTGGAAAAGATCCGCTTCGTCGGCAACGCCGCCGGCGCGGGGGCGCGGATGCTCCTCATCAATCGGAACCTGCGGTACGTGGCGACCGACGTGGCCCGGGGCGTGGAACACGTGGAACTGTCCGAGCGGCGGGACTTCCAGGAACGCTTCGCGGAGGCGATGCTGTTTCCCGGGGCGTGAGGCGCCGTTCGTGCGCCGCGGCGCTGTTCGAGCCCGCCGCGGAAGCGACGGGGCATGTTGGTTGAAAAAGCGAGGCGAGCATCGCCACGGGAACGTGACCGGGTGCTTCCGCACCCGGCTCGAAAGGCGCTTGTCGCGCGGCGCCTACGTTTGCCGCGCGCGGACGGCGGCGCGCTGGCGCATGGCCTCGAGCAACTCGTCGGCCCCCGTCTGGGGGCGCAGGTTTCCGCATTGATGCCCCGGCCGCTCGTCCAGCAGGCCGAACCCCAGGGTGATCTCGCCGGTGGCCCGGCCGGGCGCCAGCACGTGGAAGTCGCTGGAGTAACTGGCCACGAGGAGCGGCCCCGGGGCGTCGAGGCGTCCGGCGGCAATATCGGCGCTCACTTCGTCGATCATCTCGCGCCAGATGCGGACGTCGGAGGCGTCGTCGCGCGAGCAGCCCACTTCCACGCCATCCAGGCTCGCCTTCTCGGTCAGGTAACGGATAGTCTGGGCCACCTGGCCGAGCGTCATGCGGCCCTTGGTGACGAGTTCCTTGGGGTGGCTGAGGATGACGACGGCGCCGAGGTCGGTCCGGTGGATGGCGGCGAGTTGGCGGCGGACCTCCTGGGTGGCCTCGCGGACGTCGGCCCGGGCGCCGGCGGCGGCGCCCAGCCGCTTCAGCGCGGGCGTGACGACCTTGGTGTTGAACGTCCGCGGGTCGTGGATGCCCAGGCGCTTGCGGCGGGCCGCGTCCAGCCGCGCCAGACCCAGCACCGCCACCGTGCCGGGGTAGTACGGCGGCTGTCCGCCGAACCAGGCGTCGAGTTCCTCCAGGGTGATGGCCTCGCCGGCGGGGACGCCCTGCTTCTTGAGCCAGCGGTTGACGCTGTCGACGACCTTGAGGGTGGCCTGGTGGACGTCCGTCTGCTTGCGGGCCAGGTACTTGGAGAACCGCCGGCCGGGGGGCGTGGTCAGGAAGTCGAAGAACGCGCCGGCGTCGGGGAAGTAGACGAGGATTTCGAGGCCGGCCCGGTCGGTCGAGAGTTCCACGCCGGGCAGCGCCGCCACGCCCAGCAGCATGGCCTCGCTGTAGAGTTCGCGCGTGCCGGAGACGCTGTCGTGGTCCGTCAGGCCGATGGCCTTCAGGCCGAGGATGCGGGCGAGCCAGGCGAGTTTGCGCGGCGGCACCTGGCCGTCGGAGTACGTCGAGTGCGTGTGCAGGTCCATCGGGACGGGCGGGCCGGCCACCTGGCGGACGCGGGCCTCGGGCAGGTCGCGCCGGGCCAGCGTCTCGCAGAAGGCGTCCCAGGAGTCGGCGGCGAGGGCGTCGCGCAGGTCGTAGAGGGCGCGTTCGCGGAGGCGGTAGGCGGCCAGGCCATCGCCTGTCTGGTCGGGTGCGGTCGGCATCATGGATGCATGGGCAGAAGGCCCCGGTTGCTAGAAGACGGGGCGAGGTGGGGATTTGCAAGAAAAATCGTCGGGCAGGCCCCGGCGCGATGTACGAGAGGTGTCAGGCGCCTTTCGCAACAGCCGACAAGGTGCCAGACACCGGACGGCTTACGGCTTCTTGAAGCCGCCGTCCATCTTCTTGAAGCCGCCGTCCATCTTCTTGAAGCCATCGCCGTCCATCTTCTTGAAGCCGCCGTCCATCTTCTTGAAGCCATCGCCCTCCATCTTCTTGAAACTGTCGCCGTCCATCTTCTTGAAGCCGGCGGACGATTCGCCGCTGCGGCTGGCGACGGCAACGCCGATGGGGGCGATATCGGTCTCCTGCCACGGCACGCGCCGGCGCAGGTCTTTCTGCCCGATGCCGTTGATCATGTGCGACTCGCCCACCTGCTGCCAGACCAGGTCCTTGGTGCCGGGCACGAACAGCAGGTCGTGGGCCTGCTTGAACAGTTGGGCGGCCTCGCGGGACCCCGCCAGGTCCAGGCCGGCCAGGTGATGGTGGATGCGGCAGACGCGCTTGATTTCCTTGACCTGGTTCCACAGCGCGTTGACGGTGGCGTTCCATTTGCCGTACTCTTTGTTCGGCATGCGGTCGCCCCACTGGGTTTCGAGGGCCTTGACGATGGCCTCGCCCTTCTTGAGTTCGGCGGGGATGATGGTCGCGACCAGGACGTCGGCCGTCGGCTTGAAATGGTTCTCGATAAGTTGCTTGCCCAGGTCGGGGTCCACGATGCCCAGCACCCGCAGTTCGCCGTAGGCCTGGCTCAGGCGAAACACGAGCGAGTTGGCGGAGGAACTTTCCTTGGCGGCCTTGGCGAAGTCCTTGACCTTCTGGATGCGGTCGCCGACCCGGTCGCGGATTTCGTCCCGGTACACATCGCTCTTCTGGAGTTGGGCTGCCTTCTTCTCGGTCTGCCCGAGGGCCACCGCGATGAGGCGATGGGCCACCCGCATCTCGTTGTCGCGGAAGCGGGCGGCGGCGGCGGTATGCGCCCCGGCCGCCTCGTCCACCTTGCCCGTCTGGATGAGGGCCCACGCCGTCGCGTTGGCCACATAGTCCCATGCATAATCGTCGAATTCCGTCAGGGGTTTCTGGAGGACGGCCTGCCCGGCCTCGGCGGCCTGGGCCCACTGGCGCCCCTCGGCCAGGCGGATGACCTCGCGAGCGTCGTCCGGCATCACGGCCGCGCTCTGCCCGGCCGTCAGCGCGAACACGCTCGGGTTGGCCTGGCCGGGCGGCGGGACGGCGGCCACCTCGCGCTCCGCGTACCAGGGCGCCCCGGAGACCCACCCCGGCATGAGCCGGTCGGGCAACTGCTTCGACGGCATGTGCGATTCGACCTGGCCCCACGCCGCCGACGCCAGCGAAACGGCCATCAGCACGGCCACGCATGTGCGGACACGGTTTGGCATGTCGGGTTTCCTATAGACTTACCATGGCCCGTAGGCACCCCTCCCCTGTATTATACGCCCATTCGGGGTGTTTCGCGAGAATCTTGTCTCCGGGTCGCCTCGTCTCAGCAGCCGAAAACCGGGTGCATCCCAGCCCCGGAGGCGTACAATAGGCGCGACGGACGAGGCGATTTCGGATTACGCGAAAGTGGCATACACCCTTCGAGCCCGCCGCGGAAGCGGCGGGAGACGTTCGAATGGCAACGCAATGTGAGCACGCCCTTTTAGCCGCAACGCGGAGTTTACCCGCCGTGGGCGGGCGCAGCGCGCCGAACCAACGCGAAACGCGCCATGCGACATGAACAGCAACGGCGAAACGGCAATGGCGGCCGGCGGGCCGGAGGTTGGTGCGCCGTCGCCGCCTTGACCGCGCTCGCCCTGACGGTGTCCGCCCTCGCTGCGGCGCCGCCTGCCGGACCGTCGGCAGGGCCCCCTGCCCCGCCCTCCGCGGCGCCTTCCGCCCCGCGGGCGCCGGAGCCGCTTGAGGACCTCGGCCGGCCCAACAAGGTCCACCTGGCCTACTTCGTTCCGACCGACCGCCAGCCCACGCGGGCCTGGCGCGAGAAGATCACCGTCCTTATGACGTTCGTGGCCGACCTCTACCGCCGCGACCTGCATTCGCACGGCTACGCGACGCGCGGCCTGGATGTTGCGTTCGACGCCGACGGCCGGCCCGCCGTCCATCTCGTCCGCGCCAAGCACGCGGCGGCCCATTACAACGGCGACCCCGACTTCACATTCATGCAGCAATGGCGAACCGTGCTTCCTGAGGTGGAGGCCGTCCTCGGCGGCGCGACCGAGAACCTGCTCGTCATCTTTGCCGAGACGTACGACGACGGCCCCACGCGGTACGAATGGCGCGGCGGGGTGGCGCTGGGGTGCCGGTTCTCGGCGAGCGGCGGGGCGGGCCTCTTCTCGGCCTGGATCCTGCGCGACGCGTTCTGCGCCGCGACCGTCGACGAGCAGTTGCGCCTGCTGGCCGACGCCACGCCCATCCCCGGCCGCGTGGCGCTCGGGTCCGGCCGGCCGAACTCGACGCGCTTCGAGTTCATCGAGGACGGCTTCGGCGCGGCGGCCCACGAACTCGGCCACGCCTTCGGACTGCCGCACGACCGCCGGAAGGAGCAGCGGTACATCATGGGCAACGGGTTCCGCCACCTTCGCCGGAACTTCCTGGAGCCGCCTGCGGGCGAGCCGGTCGGCTTCTCGCCGGACAACGCGCGGCTGCTGGCGCATTCGCGCTTTCTGGCCGAGACGCCGGACCTGGAGGACACCACGCCGCCGACCGTCACGCTGGACCCGCCCGACGGGCCCCTTGCGCCGCATGCGACGGAGGTCCGCCTGCGCGGCCGCGTGCGCGACGACCGCGGCCTGGCGGCGGTCCTGTACGTCGACCCGCACGCCGACACCGTGGTCGGCGGGGCGGATTTGACGGGAGGCGCGGCCGGCGACGGCGCGGTCCCGGTGCTGGAGGCCGACCTGGACGTCCGCCTGCCCGTCCGCCCGCCCAACGACGGCCCGTGCCGGGTCCGCGTGCTCGTGATCGACCGCGGCGGGAACATCGGCTCGGCCACGGCGGCGTACCCGAAGCAGTGAGCCGGCACTATCGCGGCGAGACGCCGCAGCGAGGAAACGCATGGCGCCTTGGGCGAAAATGTTCACGGTCGTGGCGGCCGTCGGCGGCCTGGCGGCCTGCGTCGGCGAGTTCGCCGTCCCCTTCATCCTGGGCCGGTTTTACCCCGGCTACAGCCACCTGCGGAACGTCCTGAGCGAACTGGGGGCCCCCGGCAGCCCCGTGGCCGTCTGGATGAACCTGTGGTGGTGCGTGTTCGGCGTCCTGATGATGGCG